>DGZL01000045.1:17267-27422 GCA_002398515.1 Firmicutes bacterium UBA4981 | reverse complement strand
GTTGAAACTCAGCCATTAACAAGCCTTGAGGTGGTCGATTCTCAACCATCCAGGTAATTGGGCTGAAAGAGGTGGCGGAAAATCCATACAGCAAAAAAGGATTTGTGGTTGATTTTCGGCCAACCAAGATGCAGCTTGGCAAAGTGCGGTAGTAAAGCACACAATGAGAAGATAATTGTGGTCGTTTTACGGGTGGTGACTATTCAGCGCTTACGGCAATACAGCCTTAAATCAGGCAGACAGCATAGACCTAAGCAAGCAGACAGCATAGACCCAAGCCAAGCAGGCGGCACAGTTCTGAGACCTTGGAAAAAAGTGATTGACATCGATATGAGCTGATGATATATTTTTCATGCAGGAATCCCGATTGCTTTACTTGGGATTCCCCTCGTGCTGCAAGGAAGAAGGTGAACATGATGAAACTATCTACTCGCGGCAGATATGGACTCCGAGCTATGTACGACTTAGCTCTCCGTTACGGTGAAGGCCCCGTCCCTCTTAATTCCATAGCTGACAGACAGATGGTCTCTCTACCTTACCTTGAGCAGCTAATGGCGAAACTGCGTAGAGCAGGGTTAGCCTCCAGTTCCAGAGGCGCTCAGGGCGGCTATGAACTCGCGAAGCCTCCTGAGGAAATCACAGTGGGAGACATTGTCAGAGTAATGGAGGGATCCTTTGATCCGGTGCAATGCCTTTCCGGAGACTTTGACCATGAAGATTGCGAGCAGCTTGAAGATTGCGTTGTGCGCTTTGTGTGGAAGAGATTACGAGATTGCACTAACAGAGTCCTTGATTCCATTAACCTTAGAGACTTATGTGATGGAACCGTTGACTCAACGAAGACGTCATGTGGGGCTTGTGCCTCTGATTCCCAGCAGGCAAAGGGGACTTGTCAGTGAGTCAACAATCGTCTCTATAGCCACACTACTGTCAGGAGATGATTTAAAATGAAGCTTGTGTACCTGGATAATGCAGCAACGACAAAACCACGACAGGCAGTAGCAGAGGCAATGTTGCCTTTCCTAGGGGAAAGGTACGGCAACCCGTCGAGCATCTACAGTATAGCCAGAGACGCCAAAGCTGCCCTGGACGAAGCCAGAGGCAAAGTGGCAAAGGCGATCAACGCCCATCCGGAGGAGATTATATTTGCCGGATCAGGGACTGAAGCAGATAACATGGCAATCAAGGGTGTTGCTTACGCCCATTCTCGCCGCGGTAAGCACATTATTACCTCTGCAATAGAACACCATGCCGTGCTTGACAGTGTCAAACGCCTTGAAAGGCGCGGGTTTCAAGCGACATTCCTGCCTGTGGATTCTTATGGGATGGTTGACCCAAAAGATGTAGAGGCTGCCATCACCGACGATACAGTGCTTATCTCAATAATGCATGCCAATAATGAGGTAGGCACAATTCAACCTATTGAAGCTATCGCTCATATTGCCAAGAATCACGGTGTGCTGTTCCATACGGACGCAGTGCAAACCACAGGACACATTCCTATAGATGTGAGGCAGCTGGGCGTAGACTTGCTTTCCCTTTCAGGGCACAAGTTCAAAGGCCCTAAGGGCGTAGGAGCTCTCTGGGTCAAGAAAGGCGTGAAGGTGGAAAGGTATATTGACGGAGGAGGCCAGGAAGGTAACAGGCGAGCCGGGACAGAAAACGTTGCAGGAATAGTGGGACTTGCACTTGCTCTTGAACTGGCTGCGGGAGAACTGGAACAAGAGACGGCACGTCTTACGAAACTACGGGACTACCTGATAAAGGGAGTCACAGAGCGCATTCCCCATGTGAGATTGAATGGGCATCCTACCAAGAGACTGCCGGGCAACGCAAGTTTTTGCTTTGAGTTCATAGAAGGGGAATCACTCCTTCTTAGCCTTGATAAGGTGGGCATATGCGGATCCAGCGGGTCTGCGTGCACATCGGGATCCCTGGAACCGTCCCATGTGCTCTTAGCTATGGGGCTTCCTCATGAAATCGCCCACGGCTCACTCAGATTGTCACTTGGACATGAGACTACCCCTCAGGATATTGGCTACGTCTTGGAAATGCTGCCTGGAATAGTCAGTAGACTTAGGGCCATGTCCCCGTTTGGTGAGGAAGTCTCGTCTAGCAGCGCTTGCTCGTGTACACAAGAAGAGCATCACCTTGTCAAGAGCCATCAATCGTAGCGGCATCTGCTTGTTGGCAGTTACAGGGGAGGGGAAATAAACTATGTATACAGATAAAGTAATGGATCATTTCACTAATCCGAGAAACGTCGGGGAAATACAGGATGCAGACGGCGTAGGGCTCGTAGGCAATCCCATTTGCGGAGATGTCATGAAGATAACGATAAAGGTCGAGGGAGACAGGATCAAGGATGCCAAGTTCAAGACCTTTGGCTGCGGTGCGGCAATAGCAGTCAGCAGCATGGTTACAGAACTGGTATTAGGGAAAACATTGGAGGAAGCACTTGAAATCTCCAACAAAGCGGTGGCAGATGCTTTGGGAGGCCTTCCGCCCAAGAAAATGCATTGCTCAAATCTTGGTGCGGACGCTCTCAAGAAAGCTATTGAGGATTACATTGAGAAGCAGGGAAAGGACTTGCCTGAAAGCCGATTTGACAGCGGGCAGGGCTGCGAAGACTCATAAGCCATGTGCCATTCTACTGATGTGCCGGACATAGAACGCATAAGCTCGGGAACGCGGATACTTGTGGCTATAAGCGGGGGAGTGGACAGTTCTGTCGCTGCTCTAATCCTGAAATCGAAAGGGTTTCATGTAATCGGGGTTACCCTGAAAATATGGGAAGGTTTCCCCTCAAGAGACGCGAAAGCCGTGGCGGATTCGTTAGATATCCCACATCATGTGTTTGATGTTACAGAGCCTTTCCGGAGTGAAATCGTAAAGTATTTCGCGTGCGAATATTTTCAGGGACGAACACCGAATCCATGTATTCTTTGTAATGCTGAAATCAAGTTCCGTTATCTCCTTGCTCTCAAGGCTGAGCTTGGGGCTGAGTATGTCGCTACAGGCCATTATGCCAGGATATCTTTTGACTCTCGCAAAGGCAGGTTCTTGCTGAGAAAAGGAAGAGACGCGACTAAAGATCAATCATATGTGCTCCATCGCTTAACCCAACATGACCTTTCTTCCATACTCTTTCCATTAGGCGATCTTACCAAAGAGCAGGTTCGAGCGGCCGCATCCAAGGCTTATATTCCCGTGGCCGATAAGAGTGAAAGCCAAGAAATATGTTTTCTGGCAGGAACTGATTACCGAGATTTTCTCAGTGGATATGAGAATCAGAGGATTGAGCCTGGGCCGATTCTCGACACTGCCGGTCGTCTCGTCGGTAAACACAAAGGATTGCCTTTCTACACAGTCGGCCAAAGGAAAGGCATTGGGATTCCAGGGAGTAAGAGGCTGTACGTAACTAAGATTGATGTATCCCGGAATGCAATCATTGTAGGGGAAGAGGAGGACCTGTTGTCCGAGGGACTTGAAGCTCGCGATGTGAATTGGATCGCTCTTTCCGCTCCTCCTCATAGAATGCGTTTAGGCATCAAAATTCGCTACAACGCAAAAGAAGTTCCTGGTTTAGTCTTACCCAAGAGTCAAGATATGGCTGAAGTCGTCTTCGACACGCCCCAGAGAGCGGTAACACCGGGACAATCCGTTGTATTTTACGACAACGACGTTGTCGTAGGAGGCGGAATCATCGTCTAATTTCTTGCCATACGGCAATACTAAGTATACTTCAAGACGTGAGTGTTCCGGAGGTGACTCTTGTGAATAGATTCTGGAAGACCGTAATTACCGGGACTGCAGCAGGAGCCATAATAGGCTTCTATCTATATACCAAATCCAAGAGGGGTCGTAGGAGTCTCATGATGGATGATTCTAAAGCTGAAAGAATGGCAGGCAAGATGACGCACCGAATCATGAGGACCACCAATCGATTTGCCAAGGACATTGGGAAAGAAGTAATGCGTGCAGGCCGAACCATGCAGGCACTGGGGAATCGTCTTAGCATGGGAGGAGTCGACTAGTTGTAAGCGAGCATCCGGGAGAAAACCCTCCTTACCGCCCAGGGCGTTCCTGGCTTTTTACTGTCTTTCTGGCAGCAGCAGCCTTGCTTTTGTTTTATAGAGTCAGGGGTATACTTACTCCGTTCCTCCTGGCTTTTGCGTTGTCTTATTTAATGAACCCGGTTGTCACATATTTGGAGAAACGTGGCGCCCCACGCGGGCTGGGAACCCTAGTTATTTACGTAGGGTTCACTCTTTTTGTGACACTCTTTGCCCTGTACTTGGTACCCAGATTCTTGGTCCAACTGGAGACGCTTGCTGAAGTCCTCCCTCAGCAAGCAGGGAGTATACAGTCTCGCCTTGCCGGATTCTATCTAAGATTTTCAAGGTTCAATGTTCCCGAACCCATAAAGGGAGCAATCGACAATGGAATAGAGAGGGCGGAAGAGGCTCTTGCAGGCTTTGTTGAGCGAACATTAGGTTCAGTCCCCGGGCTTCTGCCAAGATTGAGCTTACTTATACTCGTTCCTGTTCTCGCTTTTTACCTCACCATGGATTTTCCTGAACTTAAGATGTGGCTTCTCTCTTGGATACCTGACAGATGGCGTAGTGACATAGTAGGACTCATGATCGAAATGGATAATAGCCTCGGATCCTTCATTAGGGGTCAATTACTGATCTCAGCAATTGTCGGAATTCTGATTGCGATCGGCCTATCCATAATGGGCGTGGATTTTGCGCTGATAATCGGGTTGATCGCAGGAATCTTCAACATAGTGCCTTACTTCGGGCCTGTCATAGGAGCTGTTCCGGCAGTTGTCTTTGCTCTTCTCAAATCGCCGTTGAGCGCTGTCTATGTTGTGATCCTTTTCGCTGTTGTTAACCAGGTGGAAAGCAGTATCATTAGTCCCAATATCCTTGGTGAGCATGTAGGACTGCATCCTGTGACCGTCATTTTCTCGATAATTTCAGGGGGCTATCTCTTTGGATTCCTCGGGGTAATCTTGGCTGTGCCGGTTACCTCCATTGTCAAAGTTACCCTAAGATATATCCATAACAAGCTTTTGCAGTAGAATTGCCCGGTGGAAAGGCAGGACGCTTCGGGATTCTCGTTGACACCCATTAGGGTACACGCTATGATATTAGTATCTTATGGCGAATAGCGATGCGAGGTACGTTGCCGTCAATGCCCGTCACTTTTGGCATGAGGTTTCTTCCTGTCGAAGACCTCACCACAATTTTCGTTATGAAAGTGGCGTAATCGAACGGCATTATGCCAGAGTAGCTTAGTCGCTTTGGGAAACTACTGGCTTGGGAGGCAATAGTCGGTGCAAGAAGGTTTAGGCGTACGTGCATTTACTACACGTGAACTTCGAGATATGTTCAGAGATTTCTTTGTCAGCAAGGATCATGTTCCTCTCCCGTCTGCTTCTTTGGTTCCCAGAAACGACCCAACGCTTCTGCTCACAGGGGCCGGTATGGTTCCTTTCAAGCCGTACTATATCGGTACCGCTAAGCCGGAGCACCTTCGTGCGACTACTTGTCAGAAATGCATAAGGACATTGGACATTGAAAATGTAGGTATGACCTCGCGACATCTTACATTTTTTGAAATGCTCGGGAACTTCTCTTTCGGAGACTATTTCAAGGAGGACGCGATTATCTGGGCGTGGGAGTTTGTCACAGCTCATTTGGGTCTGCCTGAAGACAAGCTGTGGATCACCATATACCTTGATGATGACGAGGCTTTTGATATCTGGAACAGGGTAATCGGAGTTCCGTCTGAGCGCATAGTACGATTGGGAAAACCGGACAACTTCTGGGAAATCGGCGTCGGTCCTTGTGGGCCGTGCTCAGAGATTCATGTGGACCGCGGAGAATCTTTCGGATGCGCACAACCTGACTGCAGAGTCGGTTGTGATTGTGACAGGTTCATGGAAATCTGGAACCTTGTCTTTATTCAGTTCTATTGTAATGAAAAAGGGGAGTATAAGCCCCTTGAGAGAAAAGGGATCGATACCGGGATGGGCCTCGAACGGGTTGCAGCAGTCATGCAAGGGGCGTCTACTGTATTTGACACTGATTCTTTCCAACCCGTCACGAAAGCGATTCTGGACGCTGCCGGACTGGGAGGAGACCTAAGCCCTAAACAGATGACGTCCTTAAGAATAGTAGCAGACCATGCTCGCGCCGTCACGTTCCTCATAGCTGACGGTGTTCTCCCTGCCAATGAAGGTAGAGGATATGTGTTACGTAGATTGATTCGCAGGGCGGTTCGCCATGGAAGACTGCTTGGAATCGCGAGACCGTTTATGGTTGACATGGCTGATGTGGTCTCATCAGCGTTTTCTCATGCTTATCCTGAACTTGTCTCGAGAAGGGATCATATTCATAAGGTCATTAGGTCTGAAGAAGAACGGTTCTTGGAGCGCCTCGATCAAGGCACGACGATGCTCCAAGACATAGTTGCGGAGCTGGAGAACAAAGGGTCATTGACAGTCCCCGGGTCTTGGGCGTTTAAGCTGTATGATACTTACGGGTTTCCGCTTGAGCTCACAAGGGAAATTGCAGGAGAAAGCGGAATGGCCGTGGACGAAGAAGGTTTTGCGGAAGCCATGGAAGAACAGCGAGAGCGCGCCAGAGCTTCCAGGCATGCCCTGGGGTACATGGGTGGTCTGTCTACGGCAAAAGCAGAAGCCTTGTCCGGTCTTGACGTTGAGTTTATCGGATATGATACTTTGACCGACGAGTCCAAGGTAGTCGCCATCTTCTCTGAAGGCGAACCCGTAGGGCACATATCGTCAGGCCAAGATGGGGAGGTCGTCCTCGACACAACTCCGTTCTATGCTGAAGCCGGGGGGCAAGTCGGTGATTCCGGAGATATTATCGGGGAAGGTTTTCGCGCAAAAGTCAACAACACAGTAAGGATTTCTGATTCCGTAATTGCACACGGCGTTACAGCTCTTGAAGGAGATCTCAGCGTAGGAGATGTAGTCAGGGCAGAAGTGGATGAGAGCATGAGGCGCTCTACAGCCAGGAACCATACAGCTACCCACCTTCTCCATGCAGCGCTTAGAGCAGTCCTCGGTGATCACGTCTTGCAGGCAGGTTCACATGTGTCAGGTGACAGACTGAGGTTTGACTTCTCACACCCCTCTCTTGTAAGTGACAGTGAACTCCGCAAGGTGGAAGACATGGTTGCAAAGTGGGTTCTTGATGATTTCCATGTTAATGCTGAGATAATGCCAATCTCAGAAGCTAAGGGAATCGGTGCTATAGCGTTATTCGGAGAGAAGTACGGCAATGATGTGAGAGTAGTCCGAATCGGGGATGTCAGCGTTGAGTTCTGCGGTGGTACGCATGTAGATCACACAGGCCAAATTGGCCTTGTGAAGATTATTTCAGAAAGCCCGGTCGCAGCAGGTATTCGTCGTATTGAAGCTGTGAGCGGCTACTCTGTGCTTGATTACATGAGGTCTAATCAAGAGATACTTGACAATACCGCCAAGGCACTGAAGTGCCTTCCTGAGGAAATTCCAGACAGAGTGCTAAGGCTGCAGCGAGATACGAAAGATCTGGAGAAGGAGCTTGAAAGCCTGACATTGAAAGCAGCTCTGCCCAAAGTCCGTCATCTGATTAATCAGGCTCCGGAAGTCAATGGCGCCAAAGTAGTGGTGGACGCAGTGGATGGCCTGGACGGACATGCAATTCGAGAGCTTGCTGACAGGATTAGGGATGAGATAGGCAGAGGTGTGGTGGTATTGGGCTCTCGCGTCGATGAGAGAGTTCTGTTTGTGGCCATGGTCACAAAGGATTTGATAGAGCGAGGGATCCGTGCAGGAGATATTGTGAAGGTTGCTGCAACGATCACCGGTGGGGGAGGCGGGGGAAGGCCTGATATGGCGCAAGCAGGAGGGAAAGATGTATCAAGACTTGATGAAGCCCTCGGGCAAACCAGATCTTTTATAGAGAGCCGCCTAACATTGGGCAAAGAAGAGCGCTAGTCTTATACGAAGATCTCTGGTAAACTTAGCGTCGGGAGCGTGAGAACGTTATGAATGGCTCTTTTGATGAAACCCGGACGTTCCGCATTGTTCCGGAGGATAAGGTCAGCATAAGAGATGTTCTCCTTGAGGTGAGTCACGCATTGAAGGGGAAAGGGTACAATCCCGTGAACCAACTCGTGGGGTACCTGATGTCAGGGGATCCTACATATGTCACCAGTTATAAAGGCGCCCGCAACCTCATACGGAAGCTCGAACGTGACGAAATTCTAGAGGAGCTTATCAGGCACTATCTGGGTATATGAATCACTCTGTTGAAATGAGGTTGCTGGGAAGGACGAATATTGCAGTATCGAGGCTATGCTTCGGAACTCTGACAATCGGGCCTCTTCAAGCGAATCTTCCTGTTCATGAAGGGGCTTCTCTGATTCGTGCGGCCATTGAACGAGGCATAAACTTCCTTGATACAGCAGAGCTATATGGCACATATCCGTATATTCGTGAGGCAATCTCAGGTGTGAATCGTAGCGATGTGGTAATTGCGTCTCGATCTTATGATTACACATATGAGAACATGCAGAAATCAGTGGCTTTTGCTCTTCGGTCTATGAACGTCGACTACTTAGACCTGTTCCTATTGCACGAACAGGAATCAGCCCTGACATTGAAAGGCCATAGAGAGGCTATTCGTTACTTAGAAGACGCCCATGAGGCAGGAATGATTAGGGCAATCGGGGTGTCGACTCACTATGTTCAGTGTGTAAGAGCAGCTGCCTTTGTACCTGAAATCGACGTTATTCACCCATTACTGAACTACTCGGGGATAGGAATTGCCGATGGTACAGTCCGAGACATGCTTCAGGCAATTGACTTAGCTCACTCGCAAGGGAAAGGCATATACTCTATGAAAGCCATCGGAGGCGGAGCCTTGCTCCGTGACGTAGAAGGAGCCTTGAAATTCGCGATAGAGCAGCCACATGTAGATTCAATTGCCGTAGGCATTAAGACCCTGGATGAGCTTGAGATGGACTTGGCAATATTCCAAGGGCGAGAACCTGATGAGTCCCTTCGCGAAAAGACTTGTCTTGATAAAGCTCTGATAATTGAACCATGGTGTGTCGGATGTGGCAAGTGTGTTGAGAGATGCAGTCATGGGGCTCTTAACATTGCTCATGGTCGTGTTGAAGTTGATGGAACAAAATGTGTGCTTTGTGGTTATTGCCAGGCAGTCTGTCCTGAGGTATGCATGAAGGTGGTCTGATCCGCATGAGAATAATGGGCCTTGACGTTGGCTCAAAAACTATAGGAATCGCCCTTTCTGACCCTGCCCGTATTGTCAGCCAACCTTTTTCAGTAATCATGAGGACCGGAAAGAAGCAGGACATTAGGGAACTGTGTCAGATGGTAAAGGATAAAGAAGTATCTCTCATAGTTGTCGGCTTACCGAAGAATACCGATGGGTCACTGGGTAAAAGCGCTATGCAAGTCATGGAATTCATCGAAACGTTAAAGATAAGCATTTCTGTGCCTGTGGTTACTTGGGACGAAAGGTTTTCTACAGCAGCTGCGGAGCGTGCTCTAATTTCTGCTGATGTGTCTCGACAGAAGCGGAAAGGTGTGATAGACTCAGTTGCCGCTGCAATAATCCTCGATGGTTATTTGGACTATCTCAGGCAGCGGTCTGACATTTCTTCAGGCTGCGAATCAAAGGACTTCTCTATGGAAAACATAGCGAGGAATAGAATCGCAGGAAAAGAACCTAAACCGGGAGAATACGACTAGTGCCATGATGAACTGAAAGTGGGGTGCTTGAAATGCCCGAGTTGGACGGGAGTGTTACATTGATTTACGACGACGGAGAACAGGAGACCTTTACTGTTGAGGAAATCCTTGAAGTAAACGGAAAGACTTATGTAGTGCTTGTGCCTGAAGAAATAGACACTGAAGCCCCTGATGACATGGAAGTTGATGCCTTCATTTTCAAAGTGGAGGAAAAGGAAGACGGAGAAGAAGTCCTTGTCGAACTCGATGATGACGAATACGAAAAAATAACTGAAGTCCTCTGCGAGGAAGATCAGGACGACGTTGATTTCGATGATGATTTCGATGATGATTTTGACGATGACGATGACGAT
>DGZL01000045.1:2959-17063 GCA_002398515.1 Firmicutes bacterium UBA4981 | reverse complement strand
TGACGATGACGATGACGATTTCGACTTTGACGAGGATTTTGATGAGGATCCCGACGACGAGGAATAGATGCAGGTGTCCGGTGAGCTTGGTTCCAATAGATCTCAGCAAAGCGTCATAACATGGCGGGGCCTTGAAGCGAAAATCCTATTGGGTGTTGTCATATGTCTTATGATTTGGATCGTTTTTCTGTTGCTTCCCAACGGCCCCGCACATGAAACCGTAGTCTCGATAGACTCGGGCATGACCTCGAAGGAAATTGCGGGACTGCTGACTGAAGCAGATCTCCTTCAATCGCCTATCCTTTTCCGCATAGTCACTAAGCTGGCACGAGTCGACAATAAGCTTAAGGCAGGTACATACAGACTCAATTCCGGAATGGGTACTGTCGGTATTGCACGGGCTTTAGCCCGAGGTGATGTAGAACTCATACGATTCACAATTCCGGAAGGGGTCTCTATAAGGGACATGGCTGACTTGCTTGAAGGCAAGGGCCTTGCATCAAAAGAGCGTTTTCTCTACTTGGCTACCGGCCAAGACCATGACTTCAAAGTAATCGAAGGGAACATGGAGTTCTCCGACAATCTCGAAGGCTACTTGTTCCCCGACACATATACAGTGGAAACCGGCATCACAGAGGAAGAGATTATTACCATAATGGTGAGAAGGTTCGTGCAAGCCGTACTGCCGGAGTGGTCTCGGGAGAATGTAGATGAAAACGCAAGGAAGCTGGGCCTTCACGGAGTCATTACCCTTGCTTCCATAATAGAGAAGGAAGCGAAACTCTCTGAAGAAAGGCCATTGGTAGCCTCAGTATTTTACAACAGGTTAAGGCTGAATATGCCGCTGCAATCCTGTGCTACGGTTCAGTTTGCCCTTGGCTCGTGGAAGACGCGACTTACCCTGGATGACCTCGAGACAGACTCTCCGTACAATACCTACATTACCCCCGCACTTCCCCCAGGCCCCATTGCCTCTCCGGGATTGTCTTCAGTACGTGCAGCGCTTGCGCCTGCAACTTCAGATTATCTTTTCTTTGCTGCAGATTATAAAGGCGGGCACGTATTTAGCAAGACGTTTCGGGAACATCAAGAAGCTATCGCGAAAGTACAGGTACACGATTAGACTACGAGGTTTCGAGGAAGGCTACGGTTGTGCATTACAGTGACTGTGGAGGGCTGTCTCTTTGTCACAACGTAGCAAGTCCGACAAAATCCGTGCCGGAAGTATCGTATACTGTCTTCTTGCCATTTTTCTCTTTCTCATCTCTGAACTCACATGGCTTCAACTCATCCGTGGTGACACTTTCGCCAAGCGAGCACGGGATCAACGCATCGAAGTGCTCTGCAAAACCCCGCTCAGGGGAACAATCTATGACAGGAACATGCAAGTCTTGGCGGGGACTTTCTACGAGCCTGCAATAGTCATCTTTCCTGAGCTCGTGTCAGACAGGGGTAGCGTGGAAGAGTTTCTGTCACTTACATCCGGCGCTGCAATATCTCAGGAGGCATCTCTTTCACAACTATCTGCTCAAGCTCGTTTATATCTTGATGCAAGCAAAGTCTCGCTTGGCAGTTCAGATTCGAAGATACCGGACGACCCCGGCGTCGCTGTCATCAGGCAACCTGTTCGATACGACCCGACGGGGTTGGCTGCCCATGTCATAGGCTATCTTGACAACGAGAACATCACGGGGATATCCGGAATTGAGAAAACCTATGATACCTACCTCCGCAGCGGCGATATCGGCCTGATAGCGTCCTTTGTGGATGCCAGACGTGTGCCGTACAAGGGCTTGGGAATTAGGTGGCTTCATGACGCGGAAGCCGCGGCTGATGTAGTCCTTACAATTGACCGACAGATACAGGAAATCGTTGAGGAAGTGATGGATGCAAGGATCTCCAGGGGCGCTGTGGTTGTCATGGATCCTGAAACCGGCCGAGTGCTGGCTATGGCCAGCAGACCTTCTTTTTCCCCCAACAATGTGGGTAGTGCCTTCACGCAGCCTCTGTTTCCCATGATAAACAGGGCAATCACGCCTTATCCTGCAGGCTCAATACTGAAGATAGTAGTAGCCGCATGTGGTCTGGAGAAGGACGTGGTTGCCCTTTCAGACAAGTTCTATGACCCCGGATTCATAGACGTGGGCTCACAACGATTCAAATGTTACTTACATGACAGCGAAGGCCACGGGTGGATTTCCTTTCTGGACGCTATGGCCTATTCATGCAACTCGGTGTTCATTGAAACTGCGCTGAGAATCGGTGGCAAGAGCCTCGTAGATTTCTATGAGAATTTGGGATTCGGAGCTACCACAGGTATCAGCCTGCCTTTTGAGCAGCCTGGTCAACTCCCGGGCGCCTACTACATGTCTCTGCAGGATACTGCCAATCTTGCAATAGGGCAAGGTGAAGTGTTGGTAACCCCACTCCAAGTTGCTGTGCTGCTTTCCGTCATAGCCAATGGCGGTGAACTCGTCTCGCCAAGGCTGGTCTCAGAGATCAAGCCAAAAGGAGGAGGGACGATCACAGGCCTCAAATCAGATATGTCGCGGAGAGTATTGTCGCAAGACACATGCAGGCAGCTTACATTCATGTTGGAGTCAGTCACCAGGTGGGGGACGGCTAAAGCAGGTTGGGTCGATGAATTCGGATCCTGCGGCAAAACAGGAACCGCTGAAACAGGACGGCTGGACTCTGCCGGACATCCCATATGTCATGCTTGGTTTGGAGGGTTCACTCCACTTCAAAATCCGCATTTCGTAATAGTGGTCTTTGCTGAAGAAGGAGGGTCCGGCGGCGAAGTAGCTGCCCCCGTTTTCCAAGAGATTGCCGGTAGACTTCTTTTTGAATCTTCCCACAACTAAAGTAATGAATTTGCAACCGACATTTCATCAGCAACAACCTCAACCGGAACATGCACTTTTCGCTTAGTAGATCATATCTATACTAGTGAATCTTTTTACGGGGGTGGCTGATTTTATGCTGGATCTCTTGATAGGTTCGGCTCTCCTTCTTCGTGGGCTGTGGCATCTCATATCCTACGTTTCGTCTGGAAATGTGTTCCCACCCCCTCTGTCTGAGGAGGAAGAGGCCAAGGTTTTGCTGGAAAAGGAACAAGGAAGCGAAGATGCCAGGAAAACCTTGATTGAACGGAATCTGAGGCTGGTTGCGCATATAGTCAAGAAATTCGACGGAACCGCGGAAGACCAAAACGACTTGATTTCCATAGGAACGATAGGCTTGATAAAGGCGGTAGATACGTATAATCAGCACCGTAAAACCAGATTGGCTACATATGCTGCCCGGTGCATAGAAAATGAGATCCTCATGCACCTCAGAGCCACAAGGAAGAATAGAGCAGAGCTTCTCCTGCACGATCCTATCGGAGCAGACAAAGAAGGCAACGAAATCACGCTCATCGATGTGCTGGGAAGTGAAGCTGACGAAGTCGCGCTTGCGGTGGAAGGAAGACTGGAAGAGAAGAAGCTGGTGGAAAAGGTGGATACGCTGACCTGCCGTGAAAAGAAGGTCATTGAAATGCGGTACGGACTCAAAGACGGCATACGCAGGACTCAACGAGAAATCTCCAGGTATCTGGGAATCTCCCGTTCGTATGTCTCCAGGATTGAAAAACGCGCGCTGATGAAACTTCAAAAGGAGATGGTAGCCAACGGGTACCATTGATGATCCTCGGAAGTCAAGCACCTGGGAGAGCCCGCGTTGTGCTGCGACGTCTGACATCATTTTAGGCAGTCCGGGCTCTCTCTGTTCACGTCTTGCCCTGCTTAGCCCTTTATCGTCGAATGCAGGCCTTCTGTACTGATAAAATACTTGGACATAGTAAAGAACAAGATGAACATGGGAAGGCTGGCCATAGCTGCAACAGCCATCATGATTCCTTCATCGCTGTGGGTCTCCGCCATGAACTTGGTAATGTACAGGGGGATGGTCTTCATCTCATCGCTCTGAACCACCAATAGAGGCCATAATAGGTTGTCCCATTGTGAACGGAAAGTCAGAATCGCCAAGGTTGCAATGGCAGGGCCGCTGTTAGGCAGCACTATGTGGGTGAAGATTCGGGGTTCACTCGCCCCGTCGATGCGAGCTGCATCCAGGACTTCGTCGGGGAAGGTGAGCAGAAACTGCCTCATCAGAAACACACCAAAAGCGTTGGTAAGAAAAGGCACAATGAGTCCGGCGTAGGAATCCTGCAACCCCATCTTCATGCTTACCATGTAAAGTGGAATCATTATGGTCTCAAAGGGAATCATCATTGTTGCCATGATCAGCATAAAGACTGCATTGCGTCCTTTGAATCTGAACTTGGCCAGTCCGTACCCGGATAATGAAGACAGCAATACGGTAGTTATAGTGACTGCAAGAGCTACAATGAGGGAATTGAGGGTGTTGCGGAGGAATACGAAGGATCCGTCAGGCCCTCTCAAACCGTTCCAATAGTTCTGCCGGTGTATGTGATCACTGACCCATGGATATGGCAGCTTCATAATATCGATTGCAGGCATAAAAGACGCGCTGAACATGAAAAGGAGTGGCGTGACAACAAATGCGCATGCCCCAATCAAAAGCAACCAGATCAAAATGTTCGCTGATTTCCCCAGAAATGAAACCCTCGCTTTGATATCACTCATGTAAATCTCCCCCTGCTCCTAAGGCCATATAGCTTCCATGCCCTCTTTCGACAGGGCTAGTTGTAGGTAACGTCCTCGGTCTTGGCAATCCTCAACTGCAACCAGGTAAGGATCAGCATGACGAGGAAAAGCAGGACACTCATGGCGCTTGCCCTTCCAATATTGTGATCCTTGATGGCTGTATTGTAGATACTGAGGGTAATGACATCAATAGGCCGGGTCGGCGCACCGGATGTGGAAAAAAGATACTGGGTGCTAAAGGTCTTAAGGCATTGGATCATAACCATCACAGATACCAGAAGTGTAGTCGGTTTCAACAGTGGAAACGTTATGTGCCAAAAATCCTTCCATGAGTCTGCCCCGTCAATCAGCGCTGCTTCATGTAGGTAATCAGGGATACCTCCGATGCCGGCAACAAAAACAACCGTGAAATAGCCGACGTATTTCCAGAAGTATACGATGATAGTGGACAGTCGTAGCATACTTGAGCTGGAAAGCCAGTGGTAGTTGACCCCCGAAGTCCTCATGAGGGTATTCAGCGTCTGGTTTGCCAAGCCTCTGGGATCAAAAATAAGCAGCCAAATAAGAGCTGCGACAACTGACGAAAGCGCAGCCGGAGAATATAACGCCATTTGGAAGAACTTCTGGAATCTGGGTCTTGACACAATGAAAACCGCCAACATGAGACTGAAAACAACCAATGGGATGAAAGTCCCGATGGTAAAGACAGCTGTGTTGGATACAGATTGCCAAAATGTCTTTGAGTGAAATAGGTATACATAATTGCCCCAACCGACAAATTCAGGAGGCTTAAGCGACAGCAGGTTTTTCTTGAAGAAGCTCATATAAATCGCGTTGAAAATGGGATAGAAGCTAAAGACGAGAAAGAACAGCAACGACGGCGCAACGAATATCCATCCCCATACGGCCTTTTTCTGTTCCATGCTAAATCTCTTGTTATATTGCATTGAATCACCCCTCTAACGAGATGATGAAAGGAGAAGTCCGGGCTCAAAGAAAGAACCCGGACTTTCATCAGCTGCAGCCCCTACAGTTCAGAGTCGATAACTTCTTGGATCCGCTCGCGTAAGGTATCCAGCGCCTCCTTAGGTTGAACTCCCGATAGCATTACGCTCTCCACTGCTTCTTTGATGAACCGTTCGAATTGGTACCCGTTTTCGTGAAGGAAGACTATATGAGCTCTCTCCATGTCTCCCATGAAAACATCCATGTAAGGAAGCTCCTTGAAGGCCTTGGATTCCAGAAGATCTTTACGCGGTTGTATGATGTTTACCTTCTCAAGGTACTCCATGGGATGGTCCAGCATGTAAGCGATGAACTTCCATGCCATTTCCTGCTTTTCCTTGGACGTCTGCGCATTGACCATCATGTAGTGGCCATAGTAAGAACATGCTACGTCGTTCACTGCGTCCTTGAACACCGGGAACGGAATGACCATCCATTCCTTACTGTCATAGAACTCAGGATTATCAATTCTCAATCTGCCTTGCTGGTAGAACCCGCTGACGCACATAGCCATATCATTATTGTCCTTGTTCCATATCTTCCTCGGAGCAGTGTAGGTAGGGCTGCCGAGGTTACGCCCGTGCGGACCCCAGTCCCTCATGTATTCTAGGATCTTAAGCCATGCCTCGTCATTGACGATGGCCTTCTTGCCGTCATCACTGAGTAACTTCCCGCCTAGCTGCTCAATCATAGGCAGGACTGATACCAAGTAATAGGGATACCGGAAGTCAAACCCGCGTCTCACAATGATATCGCCTTCACGAATGGCGATCTTGTCAGAGACATTCGCTATTTCTTCCCAGGTTTTTGGGTAATCTTTCAGAGGATCAAGACCTGCGTCCCGGAAGATCTTCTTGTTAACATAGATGCACCAGTTGGTGAGTTCGAGAGGAAGGCCCCATATTTCACCGTCCATGGTTACTGCGTCGAAAGTGCCGTCAAGGTATTGGGCTCTTAGGTCATTAGCGTCCTTGTATCCCGCAGCTTTGTAATCAACCGGCGCCACACGGTAGTGTTGCACGTAAGCATATTGCTGCTCAATAGGTAGGTTGAAGATGTCAGGAGCATTCTGAGCCGAGAAAGCAGTAAGAACAAGATCACCCATTTTACTTCCTTCATTCACGACTCTCTTGATTTTCACATTCGGGTACATCTTGGTAAACTCAGCTATGTACCTGTCTTCAATCTCGGTCCTGTTGTCGTCAGTGTGGGTCCAATAAGTTAGTTCAATGGTCTTTGCTGCGCTTACTCCAAGAGAAAGGGGTACGATAAGACAGAGGGACATGACAAGACCAATCGTAAACCACCGGGAAAACCTTCTCATGAAGAAACTCCTCCTTTAGCATTTGTATCGGGCAGCCAACCCAAGTTATCACTGCGCAAGCCACCTCCCCGGCAGGATTTGCGAGAAAGCTCACCACTATTGCTGCTTTTGTGAAAAGTTGATACATAGCAAATTTCGCCATTTTGATCATAAAGTCCTGCTACTACTTGCCGGCGCCAGAGTAGTAGTGATAAAGGATTATGAGGTTCCCGGGCCTTCGTGAAATATCCGTTCAAAGCGTGCTGACAGGCGGCGTATGTATGCTCATTGAAGCAAACAAACCTAACCTCGAGAAGGAGTTCCGGTCGTCATTGAAGAAACCTGCTTTTCTTGCAGTGTGTGTCAATTTCTAATGTATCCCACACAGCCTGGCAGCAATCTGATTTCCTTACATCGACCTGAAAATCCTTCTTTAGAAACGCCGGGAACACCACGACTGCTCATGACGGCCGACTGCTTTTTACAAAGGAGGTAATAATATGATACAATACCTGCACTATGTATCAGTGTCACACTTAGACCTGTGACACATTCAGGAGGCGCGATTTTGCTATCTAAGCTCTGTCCGAACCTCTATGTAGAATCTCTTCACTGTATCGATCTTTCCCACCTTAGAGATATCGGCGTTCTGGGAATTGTGTTCGACATTGATAACACCGTAACAATGTGGGGAAGTAAAGAAGTATCTCCGACAACTCTCAAATGGCTGGAAGACGCCAAAGCATACGGTTTTCGCGTGTGTTTGCTCTCGAATAACCGCAAAGCCCGAATAGACGATATTTCACACATGCTGAATATTCCGTCAGCAAAAGGCTTCAAGCCTTTTGGTTCCGCATTTAGATCCGCCCTTTGTGTCCTCGGCACATCACCACGAGAGACTACAATAATAGGTGATCAGATATTCACTGACATCCTCGGAGGAAACCGCGCCGGGCTATATACTATTCTTGTACAACCTATGTCAACTACTGAGTTCATTACTACAAGATTCCTCAGGAGACTGGAAAGAATAGTCCTACGAAAACTAGCGTGCCGCGGATTGCTCAATCGCGAAGACTGCGACCTTCGCGACCCTGCAGAATAGATCTGAGTCCAAAGAACCGAACAAAGAACTCAAATGGCTTGCAAGTTCCTCCATGGAAGGGATAAAGTTACCTATAGAGGACGTAATCTCCTTTCCCTGAAAAGCGGATTAGGGAGAGAGCAAGAATTCGGATTAGGAACGAAACGGGGAGGATACGATTTGTACGCTGAAGTCGTAGTGGACATCCCTTCGGAAAGCGCAAAGGGCCTATTTCATTATGCCATTCCTGCCGAACTGGAATGCCAAGTCAAAGTTGGCAGTGCGGTCTTGGTCCCTTTCGGAACGAGAGAGCTCACCGGATATGTGGTAGGCTTCACTCCGACTCCTGATGTCGCCCATGTTAAAGACATCCGTGCGATTCGCGGGGATGCTGCACTCTCAGAACAGATGATGGCTCTTGCAGCATGGATGAACCGGTACTATACATGCTCCTTGGGGGAGGCCATTGCCCAAATGTTCCCTTCTTCGGTGCGAAGAGGAAAAGCGCGGGCAAAGACTGAGTCAATGGTGGAGCTCGTGATACCAAAGGAGGAAGCTGAGATCCTGATAGCATCCATGGAAAGAAAAGCCCCTCGCCAAGCCGGGGCCTTACGGATAATCCTTGAGAAAGGCCCGATAATGCTGAGGAGGCGTCTTAATAATGCGCCCGGCTCCACCCCGGGGGCGGTTCGTGCGCTTATTCAAAAGGGGATCCTGAGTGAGACGCAAAAAGAAGTCCTGCGAAGTCCCATAAAAAGAACGTCAAAGACAGGAAAATCCGTGCCTGTATTGACTCCTGCGCAAGACAAAGCAGTCACAACTATTATCCGCAGTTTGGATCAGGAGTCGCCTAAGCCTTTCTTGCTGCACGGCGTAACTGCAAGCGGAAAGACAGAAGTATATATGCGCGCCATTGAAGCTGTTTTCGCCAAGGGAAAGTCAGCAATTGTCCTTGTGCCCGAGATATCCCTTACCCCTCAGATGACTCGGGGTTTTTCCGAAAGATTCGGACAAGCTGTGGCTGTTCTCCACAGCAGATTATCTCAAGGGGAACGCTATGACGAATGGCGGAGGGCGGAACGAGGCGACGCAAAAATAGTAGTAGGCGCGCGTTCTGCGGTTTTTGCGCCTGTTCAGGATTTAGGCCTCATTGTCGTTGATGAAGAACATGAGAATTCTTACAAGCAAGAAGAGTCTCCCAGATACCACGCACGTGATGTAGCATGTGAAAGGGCTAGGATATCCAAGGCAGTGTGCGTTCTGGGCTCTGCAACCCCTTCAGTGGAATCATACTACAAGGCCTTGCATGGAGAGTACAATCTTCTCGAGCTCCCTCATAGAGTTGAGATGTGGGGAATGCCCACTGTTGAAGTGGTGGACATGCGAGAGGAACTGGCGGAAGGGAATAGAAGCATGTTTTCGCGCTCCCTCTCTCAGGCGATATCCGATAGGTTGGAAAGAGGCGAGCAAATGATTTTGTTCCTCAATAGACGTGGATACTCTACATTCGTATTGTGCAGGGAATGCGGCTATTCCATGAGGTGCCCTGAATGTGACGTGGCTCTTACATACCATGCAGCAGGCAGTAATATAAGATGTCACTACTGTGATTACGAGGAACCTGTTCCTTCAGTCTGTCCCAACTGCGGAGGGCGCTATATCAAGTACTTCGGAGCAGGCACTCAGAAAATCGAAGGAGAAGTCAAACGAGTATTCCCTCGCGCTCGTACTATCCGGATGGACACAGATACGACGAGGCGGAAAGGGGCTCATGAAACAATAGTCAGCAAATTTCAAAAAGGAGAGCATGACATCCTCATCGGCACTCAGATGGTAGCGAAAGGACTTGATTTTCCAAATGTAACTTTGGTTGGTGTAGTAAGCGCTGACACGTGTCTCAATCTCCCGGACTACAAGGCAGGGGAGCGTACATTCCAGCTACTTACCCAGGTCGCAGGCAGGGCAGGCAGAGGAGACAAGGGCGGCCATGTCATAGTGCAAACATACTCACCGGAGCATTACGCAATTGAGCTCAGTCAAGCCCATGACTACAGAGGCTTCTACAATGAAGAAATCTCTTGTCGTAACGAAGGTCAATATCCGCCTTTTTCCCGCCTTATACTGGTTGTTGTCAGTGGCAAGAGCCTTCCTGCCGTAGAAAGGCACTCCCTTTGCCTTGTGCGGGCATTCCGGGCACAGATTAAGTCAGCAAAACAGTGGAAGAAAACGAGAATCCTAGGCCCGGCACCCTGTGCTCTGGCAAGAGTAAAAGGGATGCATAGATGGCAAATACTATTGAAGGTCGATCCTGAGATAGGACCGAATGATCATAACAAGCTCATTGAAGAGATGCAAAACGCCTGTCCTCTGCCGTCTTATGATATAATGGTGCAAGTAGATGTTGACCCTGAGAGTATGCTTTGATATTTGATAAGGGAGGCGGCACGTTGATCCTGGAAGTTAGAAAACACGGCGATCCCGTACTAAGAATGCGGGCGCTACCTGTAAAAAAAATCACTAAAGAGATGCTGGCCCTTGCCAAGAATATGTTAGATACTATGTACGCTGCTGATGGGATAGGACTTGCAGCTAATCAAGTGGGGATTCCGGTACAGATTGTTGTCATTGACGTAGGAGAAGGCCCCATAACACTGTTTAATCCCCGCATAGTGCTACATGACGGCGAGGAAGCTGTCCTCAGGGAAGGTTGTCTGTCAGTGCCCGGGCTGACCGGAGAAGTGACAAGGTGGGAAAAGATAGTCGTCGAGGGGATGACGGAAAACGGCGCAAACCGTGAGAGACTCGAAGCGGAAGGGCTTCTTGCAAGAGCTTTGCAGCATGAAATAGATCATCTGGACGGCATACTTTTCATTGACAAAGCCAGGAATATCAAAGAAGAACAGGCAGAGGACGAAGCATGAAGACGATCTTCATGGGAAGTCCGGAATTTGCCGTGCCTCATCTGGAAGCTCTCTCATCTTCACAGCATCACGTGGCTTGTGTTTTTACTCAACCGGACCGTCCGAGATCAAGAGGTAGACGCTATCTTTCCACTCCTGTGAAGGTATTGGCACAAGAGCGCAAGATCCCGGTCTATACGCCGAGCACCCTAAAGGGACAGGAAATCGTCGACATGCTGGGAGAAATAAAGCCTGACGTGATCGTAGTCGTCGCCTATGGTCTTCTGATTCCAAAGGAGATCTTGAACATTCCTCCTAAAGGATGTATCAATGTTCATGCATCTTTGCTACCTAAGTATCGGGGAGCTGCCCCTATTGAACGCGCAATTATGGCCGGAGAAGAAATCACAGGAGTCACGACAATGTATATGGCAGAAGGCTGGGATACAGGGGACATTATTTTACAGGAGAAAGTGGAAATCCCGGAAGATATGACAGGTGGGGAATTGAGTCGGGAACTGTCAACCTGCGGTGCCGACTTGCTCGTCAAGACCCTGCAACTTGTCCAGTCAGGCGCTGCCCCAAGGATCTCGCAGGACGAAAGCTTGGCTACATATGCCCCTAAGCTGGGACATGACGAATTTCTAATAGACTGGCGAAAATCTGCCCGCGATATTTGTAACCTGGTTAGAGCGGGGAATCCGCGCCCAGGCGCATTTACTTATCTTCAAGGGAAGAGATTCAAGATATTCCGAGGCAAAGTTACGCAGGATGGAAACGGAAGTCTTTCCGACCGCCCAATCCCGCCAGGCGAGATATGCGGTTCGAGTCCTGAAAGCCTTCTTGTAGCAACAGGTGAAGGGTTTTACTCTATTCAGGAAGTGCAGTGTGAAGGGAGTAAGCGTCTGACGATAGGGGATTATCTATGTGGGAACCCTGTACAAGTAGGTGACGTTTTAGGTAAGTAGGGCGCGATTTAGGCTTATTGGATATTGTGACACACAAAGGAGGGATTTCCCGATGTTTTTCTATGACCCGACGTATTTTCTAATACTGCCTGCGCTGCTATTCGCCATGTGGGCGCAAGCGCGGGTGCAAAGAGCATTTAACTCATACTCAAGAATACGGGCACAGAGTGGAGTTACAGGCGCCGAAGCAGCCCGAGACATACTTGCGAGAAGTGGACTTGGCCATGTGCAAGTCCAACAGATCTCCGGCACGCTTCAGGATCACTACGACCCACGCGTGAAAATCCTCAGGTTATCACCACAAGTATATGCAAGCGATTCATTGGCTGCTCTCGGAGTGGCAGCCCATGAGGCCGGCCATGCCATTCAGCACGATGAAGACTATATACCGCTTGCAATAAGATCCAGTCTCGTGCCTGTGGCATCTTTTGGTTCCAGACTCGCTTTCCCGCTGTTCTTGATAGGGTTGATTTTCGCTGAATCCGGATTGAGCTGGCTAATGACAGTGGGGATATGGCTTTTCATAGCAGCGGTAACGTTTTCCATTGTGACACTTCCGGTTGAGTATGACGCCAGTAGACGGGCTTTGGCGTTACTTGCGCAAGGCGGATATATTACCCGTGATGAGCTTCCTCACACTAAAGAAGTCTTAACTGCAGCAGGTATGACGTACCTGGCAGCAACTGCCGTAGCGCTCACGCAACTACTCAGATTGCTGATACTACGGGGAAGCAGGCGAGACTAGAGCGGATTAAGCTTGGGAGGCATCTTGATGGCTGGTCCGGAAAGTGCGAGAGAAGCTGCGCTCCGGGCGTTAGTGGAAATCGATAAAAGAAACGCTTATGCCCGGCAGGCAAGGGACCGTATCCTTGACAACGTCGATCTCGCTATGCGAGATCGCGCGTTTTGCACACAACTGATTTTCGGTGTCACAAAGCATAGAAAGACTATTGACCATATCATCGAGACCTTCTCAACAAGGCCTGTCCGGAAAATGGATCCTGTTACAAGAAACACGCTCAGACTTGGCGTATATCAGGTTGCCTACCTGGAACAGATTCCAAGACATGCAGCAGTGTACGAATGCGTTGCCTTAACAAAGAAGTATGCCCATATTGGCAGTGCAGGGTTTGTCAACGCAGTTCTCAGGTCTGTTCTTGGAAATCCCGACGCAATCCGGTTTCCGGATTTTGCCGAAGATCCTGTCTCACACATCTCACTTAAGCATTCCCACCCCGAATGGTTAGTGTCCAGATGGATCCGGAGCTTCGGACGAGAGGAAACGGCAAGACTCTGCCAAGCTAACAACGAAGAGCCTTCGGTGACTATCAGGACAAATACTTTGAAGATCACAAGAGATGCCCTTATTTTAAAGCTGGATCATGAAGGTTTTGGCGCAGTTCCGTCTCATTTGGTTGATGAGGGGATTGTGCTCCAAAACACCGGATGCTTGTTCAGCCATGCGTTATATTCAAGCGGTATGTTTATTGCTCAAGACATAGCGTCCATGTTAGTGAGTCATGTGCTTTCACCTAAACCCAATGAATATGTGATGGATTTAGCAGCAGCTCCTGGCGGTAAGACCACCCACATAGCTCAACTCATGGGAGATAGAGGCCAAATCATCGCATGTGATGTGCACGAACACAGACTGGCTTTGATTCGTGAAAATTTACAACGGTTGGGAATTATCTCAGTCAAACCCATGCTTTGTGACAGCCGCCGGTTGCCCGATAATATCTCGGCCATGAAGTTTGACAAAGTCCTCCTGGACGCTCCATGTTCAGGAACAGGCGTTCTTAGACGACGGGCAGATCTTAGGTGGCAAAGGACGAACGAGGATCTAAAAGACCTTGTTGCGCTCCAGAGAGAGCTCCTGGAATCTGCGGCCCGTCTGGTGAAACCCGACGGAGTTCTGGTATACAGTACCTGCAGCATTGAGCCGGAAGAGAACTCAGAATTAATATCTGATTTCCTCTCAGAACACCCTGAGTTTTCGGAGGAATATGCTCAACCTTATCTTCCTGCCGGATTTAGAATGGAATTTCCGGAACAAGGGAAACCCTTCGTGAACACTTATCCTCACACACACGGAATTGACGGCTTCTTCATAGCTCGCTTGACGCGCATCTAATAGTACCTGCCGGTGTTCTCAGAGTCATCTGACGAACCTT
>DGZL01000045.1:0-2742 GCA_002398515.1 Firmicutes bacterium UBA4981 | reverse complement strand
CATTTCATTACAGTTTAGCCCACCCTTGTCTTAGCTTGCAACCACCGACATCACATGAAAACTTTAAACGGGATAAAAACAACGATTGCGGGCAGGGTAATGTCGGAACTTACGACTTATGAGTTGAGGAGGCGCGGAAAGCAGCCTCCTTCATGCTGTCTAGGAACGTCATCACTTACTTGCATTCATGTTGTGTTGGGGGTAGACGAGGTTTGGAGCGGCACCAACCACCGGGCAAAAACAGACGAAGTTTCAAAGTTCAGCTTATCCAGAGACTCACAGTGCTTGCACTGGTATGTCTTGCTGCTTATTCCCTCACTGTGGGCGGAATTCCCAGTAGGATTACACTCATAGAAGGAAATGCCAGGGAAGTTCAACTGGGTCGGCCTCTTGACTTGCGCAGAACCGCCTCAGGTCTGGAACTTCTGCCTTTTGACGGTGGAGTTAAGCTTATTCCTCTCAGCCAAGGTGAAAGTAGTCTTGAGGTGCGTCTCTGGGATTTGATTCCCATCAAGCGAATGGTTGTCAGCGTGGTGCCGGACATCCGCGTATTTCCCGGAGGGCAATCAATCGGAGTTTTGCTGCCTTCCAGGGGTGTCGTGGTGATAGGACATTATCCGCTGGTTGGGTCTGACGGGCGCTCGTACTATCCTGCACGTGAAGCCGGTATCCAGGTAGGAGATGTCATTCTTCGTATCAACGGACAGACTGTCAACAGTAAGTCACAGATAGAACGCGCCATAGACGATATCGGGAGATCTGGCGCACAGGCGGAAATCAATATCCTACGCAATTCCAAGAAGATCACGCTAAGGCTAAAGCCGATTGCTATCTCTAATGAGAGACTATCCGATGAAGCGCGCATACCTATAGGTGAAAGAGATACCACCTACAAACTGGGTATATGGGTTCGAGAAAATGCAGCAGGTGTCGGAACACTGTCTTTCTATCACCCCGACTCAGGTGTTTACTGCGCACTGGGACATGTCATCACAGACACGTCTACCAATAAGGACATGGATGTCGCCAGCGGTATGATAGTTGCCGCTCAAATCCTCGGTATTCATCAGGGCAATCGCGGCCAGCCGGGTGAGAAGATTGGCAGTTTCAGCGGAGAAGAGGACATAATCGGAACCATAGATCGCAACACCAAATTCGGTATCTTCGGCAGGCTCAATACTATGCCTCTCAATCCCTATTTCCGAGAACCGATTCCGGTAGCCCTTGCGGACGAAGTCGTGCCGGGTCCTGCCGACCTCTATACAGTCTTACAAGAGGACATGATAGAGCGGTTTGATGTAGAGATTCAGCGTGTGACACGGCAAACCAGCCCTCAAATCAAAGGATTGGTGGTTCGTATTTCCGACCCGCGCTTACTGTCAGTCACCGGTGGCATAGTGCAGGGCATGTCAGGTAGTCCTATTATCCAAAACAACAAGCTGGCAGGTGTATTGACCCATGTCTTTGTCTCAGATCAAACAAGAGGATACGGCGTCCTCGCTGAATGGCTGGTTCGGGATGCAGGTTTCATGCTACCTCAGGATGAATCCTTGAGCATATCTGAACCATTGTCACGGTAGTCTCATTACACAGCCATTTGAGACAATTATGTGATTTTAGACAATTAGGAAGGAGTTTACTGTGAAATGGCGAATTCATACGGCGTCAGGGAAGTCGCTACGATCCCTGACCCAAGGAGCATTGATTGGGGTGGTATCATGGGACAAGGCGCGACACGTGTTCTCGTAGTGGATGATAACCATGATTTATGTGAGGTCTTGATAGGATTCCTTGATTCACAGCCTGATATGTCAGTGGTTGGCGTGGCATATGACGGCATTGAGGCTCTAGGGAAGATATCGGAGTTAGAACCGGATGTTGTAGTTTTGGATATTATCATGCCTCACTTGGACGGAATGGGCGTGCTCGAGCGCCTATCTGACCAACGCTTAAATCATCGTCCAAAATTCGTGATCCTCTCTGCCCTGGGCCAGGAGCGTATTGTACAACAATTGACTGACATAGGCGCAGATTACTACGTGGTAAAGCCGTTTGATATTCAGACATTGGCAGATAGGATACGCCAAGTAATGTCATCACATCAAGTAATCAAGGGAAAGCGCATAGATTACTTTCCTCCCTCAAGAGACCTTCATTCGGAAGTTACCAGATTAATTCATGATATGGGCATTCCCGCAAATATCAGGGGTTACACATACCTAAGGGAAGCAATAATCCTTGTAATCGGCGAAGTCACACTTTTGAACAGCGTCACTAAGGAGCTATACCCACGTGTGGCAGAGACATTTAATACTACCGCAGCCAGAGTGGAACGGGCTATCAGACATGCGATAGAAATTGCCTGGACCAGAGGAAATATTGAGCTCTTAAATGGCTTATTCGGATACACGGTCAGCAGTGAGAAGGGGAAACCCACAAACTCCGCTTTTATTGCCAGGATAGCAGACAAGATCCGTCTTGATATTCGAGCGAGTTAGGTCGCTCTCCTTGAGGTCTCACGTTTCGTTTGCTCTTATGTTTCTTGCGTCCTCAGATTTATGTAAATTACCCAAATTCTGATCTCCATACGCGCCGGAATGAGAAAGCCACAGGTAATGCATACTACTAACAAGGAGACAACTTGGAGGCAGCAGCGTAGGAAGGGCATCACCAGGGCCTTCAAAGGGTGACTGCATGAAGGTCAAGGGCGTAGCGAGACTGGACAGAAGAACGAAAAACCTT
>DGZL01000011.1:13497-44974 GCA_002398515.1 Firmicutes bacterium UBA4981 | reverse complement strand
AAGTTCACTGAAGTAGGGTACGTGGGTAGGGATGTAGATTCCATTATCAGGGAGTTAGTGGAAAACGCCATTCGAATGGTGAAGTCTGAGAAAATGGCAAAAGTCTACCATAGAGCCGAAGCTGTTGTTGATGACAGGCTTTTGGATATTCTGGTTCCATTGCCCTCCCGGGAATCCGGCAAGAACCCTTTTGCTATGCTTATGGGGGGATTTGGTGTTCAACGAGATGACGACGCCTTTCAAGGGAGACTGGAAGAAGCCGAAAACAAGCGTGAGAAGGTGAGAGCCAGACTTATTGCCGGAGAACTGGAGGACACAATCATTGAAGTGTCTGTAGAGGATAAGACCCCTCCTATGCTGGAGGTCTTTAGCGGTGCCGGGGTAGAGGAGATGGGCATAAACATGCAAGATCTCTTCGGAGGGGCTTTCCCGGGGAAGACCAGGCGCAGGCGGGTTCCGGTAAGAGAAGCCAGAAAAGTCATAGCTCAGGAAGAAGCGCAAAGACTCATTGATATGGCAGAAGTGGAACAAGAAGCAATTACCCGTGTTGAGCAAACAGGAATCGTTTTTATCGACGAGTTGGATAAGATAGCAGGCAAAGAAAGGGGTATGGGTCCTGATGTCTCTCGGGAAGGGGTGCAACGGGACATCCTACCCATCGTTGAAGGTTGTACAGTCACAACCAAGTACGGTCCTGTAAAGACTGACCATGTATTGTTCATCGCCGCAGGCGCTTTTCATGTGTCAAAGCCTTCAGACCTTATTCCGGAACTTCAAGGAAGGTTTCCGATTCGTGTGGAACTGGACAGTCTTACCAAAGAAGATTTCAAGCGTATCCTTTGCGAGCCTGAGAACGCCTTGATTAAACAATACATTGCGCTCCTTTCTACAGAAGGCATTGAACTTGTATTTACGCCCGAAGCCGTAGACGAAATTGCAGCCATTGCCAGCGAGGTCAATGAAGAGACTGAGAATATCGGCGCCAGGCGATTACACACTGTAATGGAACGGCTTCTTGAGGATGTGTCTTTCAATGCTCCGGATCTCACCGCGAAGAAAGTAGCAATTGACAGAGAATATGTCAGGGAGAAGCTTCTGGATATTGTTGGTAACAGGGATTTGAGCAGGTTTATCTTGTGATTGCTCGCCGGGGTTTGGTTGTCAGGGCCCGGTCGAGGGAAGTTGGGAGCATGAATCGTGGTGCCATACTGAGGTTCGGACTACTCTACCCTTTGGGCCGGACAAGCCCGGAAAGGAGATTGTCAGTCTGAAGCATCAAAGGGAGGGCAAAGCCCTGGGGCAGCTAAAGGAGGTAATATTCATGAAAGAACTATTGGAGAAATCGCGAAGAATCAGTCGGTTTTTGCAGGAGTCTACAGATCACACATTGAGCCTCAAGGAATTCGCGGAGGTACTGTCTGATGAAATCGGAGCGAACGTCTATGTAGTAAGTCGCAGAGGCAAGTTGCTGGGATTTGCGACGATGGAAAGCTTCGAATGTGATGTAGTCGCCCGTCTCGTGGGCAACGGGGAAGCTTTTCCCAAGGAGTGTATGGATTGGCTTCTCAGGATAATCGAATCATCAGACAATCTCCGGCAGGACGAAGGGAAATGTTTCCTCGACGCGGACAGCCGGTGCCCGTTTGGAGAAGCTCTCATAACGGTAGTCCCGGTCTATGCAGGTGGAGACAGGCTGGCTACGCTTGTGATGGCCAGGTTCGAGCCTGAATTCGAAGAGGACGAACTGATTCTTGCGGAGTTTGCCGCTACAATCATTGGAATGGAAGTCCTGCGCTCAAAATCGGATAAGGTCGAAGAAGAAGCAAGGAAACAAGCCTCGGTGCAGATGGCTCTTGATACCCTGTCCTTCTCTGAGCAGGAAGCTGTTGAACATATTTTCAGAGAACTCAACGGAGAAGAAGGCTTGCTTGTGGCTAGCAAGATTGCAGATAAGGTCGGCATAACCAGATCCGTCATTGTCAACGCGCTCCGCAAGTTTGAGAGCGCAGGTGTGATAGAGTCCCGATCATTGGGAATGAAAGGTACCTATATTCGAGTGCTTAACGATAAACTCTTTGATGAACTGGAACGTTTGCGCGCGCGATGAGGCGCTAGGATTATCCTCTGAGTATCAAGAGAGCAAGAGGGGCTATAACGCAGATTACTGCAATAATGAATACGCCTATGGCCCCTCGGGTGTTCCCTTTCTTTGCGAGCCAGCGGCCGAAGTTCACTGTATAAATGGCTACCATTGTCGGGGCTGTCATTAATATCAAGATTGTGCTAAATCTCACTTTGTTCCTCCCTACAAGTCGGCTGAGTCTAGTTTGCCGAAGGCTGCGGTGACCCGAAAAGCAGGCCTGTTCTGCGTAACTCGACTTTTACCGTCACTGTGACATCTGCATTGGGAAACTTATCCTTCCAGTTAAAATCCTGCCATTCTTGCCATGTCATAGCCAGGTGTCTGGCTTTATTTCCAAACGAGAAAATGTCAGATGAGAATTCAGTTTGAGCTTTTCTAATAATGTCAACACAACCGTTTTCTATCTCGCGGGCCAGCTGTTTTTCAACAGCTTGAAGCGCCTTTGGGTTCGTATAATCTTCATTTCCTTGACTCCCTACAAGGCCTCCTTCGAGTGTAACGTTGACCTTGATCTCGAATCTATTTCCATCTTTTGCTATGCGAATCTGTGTGGGTCGGGCGAGTCGTAAGTCTGCGGAGATAAACCTATCATCTGCATCAGGATCTCGTACTACAGTAATACCCTGCTTGAAGGTTCCCCTGAGGTAAAGGACGTGTCTTACCTCTTCTCCTGTAATTTCCCCTACCATCTTGTCGCCGCGAAAGATTGCTGCACCCAACAGTTCAACAGGATTCCCACCTATTGACGGAGATTTTCCTGCGACATAGTAGATGTCTGATGTATCTATCGGTATGTGTAGCCGTGATGTACTGTTGCTCTCACTCGCTTTCGCTTTCTCCTCGCCTTCACTTTGCTCCTCCCCGGACTGTTGTTGCCTGTTAATTCCTGCAAGGATCACCAAGGGTTCTTCAGCCAAGGACTGCATTTCCACTAGAAATCTGTTAATCTGGGATAGAGGTATGAGCCCTGCTTTTCTGCCGGCAAGGGTAAGTAGTTCTAAGTTCTTTGCGGGATTCTTCTCGAGAACGGGCTTGTTTTCAGTGAGGAATTCCCATGCAGTGCCTTTAGCTACTACGAGAAACATAGTCCTCCTGATCTCATGAAATCGCACCAGCTCTGACACGTAAGGCGCCAGACCTTGCTTGGCAAGATCTTCACCGACGATGAGTACTTTGCTATGCACAAAGGACAGACGTCGGTCTATATATGTATTCGCCATATCAACGAGACCCAGGATAGATCTACCCCGCATGGTGGTAATGAGGTTTGCATCAGTACCTCCTCCGCCTGCGCTCGGTCCTCCTCCCTCTGCGCCGCCGCTGGCTACAGCTCTCGGGACTGCAATCTGCAATGTGACGTACACAGTGTTATTTTCCCCCTTATCCAGGCCGATTGCCATTACTAATGCCAGGTCATCCACTTCGGTTCTGCCCCAACACCCTCCTGTTATCACTGTGCATGCTGTGATAAGCGTAGCGATTATCATGATCCTCGTGCAGTGCAAGAGCCTACTTACCCCCTGTTAGTGTTGTGGTCTCCTCTTAGTCGAGAGATTAGAAGTAAGATCAAAGGTACAGCGAATAGCATGAATCCACCATAGGTTTTCACTATCATAAAATCAACATATGTCGCCTGAGGGACGTCAGACGGCACCAACGCGAAAGTAAATCCAAGGATTGCGAAAGCCGGCAAAAGGGGCTTGTGAGACGGGAGCTTTAGCATGTCTTGGATGATTACAGCCGCTGTGTACCCGCTAAGTGCCAGGTGAATGCATGCGCTGATAACCCAAAGAAAAACGAAGGCTACTTCAATACGTTGGAGGAATCGTCCCATGTATATCAAAGTTGAGGCCTCGTATCCCGGATACGCAATGTGCAAGCTCAAGGGATACGGGAATACTGCGGAGTAGTTAAGTGTCGACACAATCATGAAAGTAGCTGACACAGCAAGGCTTATAAGTCCCATTCTCTGCACTTTATGCTTTTCGTCAAGTTGTCCTGCTATGATACAAAGAAACATGATTTCACCTGCAATTCCCGAATGGACCACCCCGTTGTAGACTATCTTCCCGATGCCCGGCCCAAATAGCGGAAATATCGTGTCGAAGTTGCTTTGAGGCAGTAACAAGAGATTAAGCAGAACAAGTGTGCCGATGATAAGAGGCATACCGACCAATGCGGCTCTGGTTATCGCTTCGAGCCCCATGTATGCCGCAACAAGGGTTGCGATGATGAAAACTCCCATAATCACCGAAAGCGGGGTGCGCGGAAGCAAGGCAGTGCTGACCGTCTCTGAGAATTCCCGGATCAGCAGAATTGTGGTGGCGAAGAAGAAAACGAAATACCCTAGCGAGGCAATGACGCCAAGTATGGGCCCGCCTGCTTTTTCGCTTGCTTGCACAATGCTCATCCCTGGGTAACGTCTTAAGAGAGCTACTATCACGAGAAACCCCAAGGTCGCAGTAGCAAAGCTTATGACGGGAACAATCCAGGCTGCAGTTTGGCCCATTTCAGCCATATGCTGCGGGAAGGAAATCAGGAGTTTTGTGGACAGAAAATAGACAGTGGCTGCTATAGCTTCCCTGGTTCCTATCTTCTCTTTACTTGCCATTTCCTTCCCCTTTCAAGTTTTCGGGTTTCGCCTTGTTACCGTTGTGTCCGCCATTTGCCTGAGGAGTGTCGCCCCTGCTGTTTTTGCCCTGCTCTTTCACCCATCCACGGGATATTTGCGGTTGTCTCTGTTGTTGTAGGGGCTTAAGAAAAGACGGGCGAATCTCTGATTTCCACAGAGGATATCGGAAAAGCGCGTCCCCGCTGGACCGCGTATATGGGGCCACAGGCGACAGGTACGGCACGCCGAATGATTTGAGGTTCACATATGTCACTAGTTGTATGAACACGCCGATGGCAACACCGTAGAAGCCCAGAGCTGCGGCAAGCCCTATGTATACGAAACGATAGAGGCGAATCGCAAAGGCCATGTTGAAATTGGGGACTGCAAACGCCCCTAAAGCCGTAATAGCTACTATGACTACCAGTATAGGACTGACTATTGACGCTGCGACAGCTGCCTGTCCTAGGATAAGCGCACCTACTATTCCAAGGGTGGGCCCGATTACACCGGGGATTCTGACTCCTGCTTCGCGTATTAGTTCGATAGCGATCTCCATTATCAGTACTTCAACAACAGTGGGGAAAGGTACTTTTTCGCGGCTGGCAGCTATGGCTAAAAGGAGATCAGTCGGGATCATTTCCGGATGGAAGTTGGTAAGCGCAAGGTATATGGCAGGCAGGAATATAGCCAATATGAGTGCCAATGTTCTGACTACCCGAAGAAATGCACCAAAAGGCCATCTAAGGAAATAGTCCTCAGCTGATTGCAGGAGTGACCAGAAGGTAGCCGGGAGCACCAACCCAAACGGACTGCCGTCCAGCATTATCCCAACGTACCCTTCTGCGAGGAATGCTGCCATTCTATCCGGCCGTTCTGTGGAAAGGGTTTGCGGCGCTAGGACATAAGGTTTCTCCTCTATGAATTGCTCAAGAATTCCTGTGTCCTGAATGTGATCTGACTTGATCTCTGATATTCTTCTTTTGACTTCATCTACCAGCTGTGGATTGGTTAAGCCTTCTATGTACAGCAGGGCGCAGTCCGTTCTTGACAGAGTACCTACTTTTAGCATTTCCGTAATAAGATCTGGTGTACGCATTCTCCTTCTAATCAGTGCCAAGTTGCTTCTTAGTGTTTCATTGAAGGCTTCCTGAGGCCCTCGGACTACCATTTCAGCAGAGGGCTTGTCTATGCCTCTGTGCTCCCAAGCTCGGGTCTCTATGGAGAGAGCGATGTCACTTCCATTGGCAAGCAGGCATGTAGTGCCTGAAAGAACATCTTCAACTATTGCTCGGAGGTTGTCCCTCTCCGTTACTTGATTGCCGGGAAGTAACCTTCGTTTGACCAGTTCCAGGCGACTTTCTGTCTTTCCGTCATCGTCTAAATTGGCGATGAGCATAAGGGGTTGAAGTATAGCGAAGTTAATTGCATCCCTGGCAGCTAATCCTTCCATGAATATGATTGCCGCTGCTGTCTTAGGATCAGTCGGTATGTCAAACTCCCTTACCACCACATCTGCGTTAGTGCCATAGTGAAGAATTCTTTTCAAGAGCTCCAGGTTTTCATCGAGACTTTCCGCAAGTGGTTTTACTTCGTCTCCGTCTGTCTTACCGGCAAAAGGAGAAACCTCAGACGATGTTTCGGACGTGAGAACATCAGGGGAAGTCTCAGACGATGTCTTGGACGTGAGAACATCAGGAGAAATCTTAGTCGACGTCTCGAAAGTAAGAACGTAAGGCGAAATCTCAGATGATGTCTCGGAAGTGAGATCAGCCGGCAAAGAGCGGGGAACACCCAGTCCCAACCCTGGCCTGATGCCCTCAAGTTGTCTTGGTTGCACCCTATTTGGGCGGGAACGAGATTTGCGTCTGTCTTTAGTGCGTTGACGCATGGATCTTGTGTCCTGCCGAGATTCTGACGGTTTTCGTTGAGGGACAGCAGATTCCTGTCGGGCACCGGCGTCAGGTCCGGTTTCGGTTTTGTCTTCCGGAGGGTCAAATGACAGAAGTGAGATGAACTTCTGAAGCAACATGTCAATTAATCCCACATAGGAACCTCCGCTCTTGCTACTCATTGGCAACCAGGGAGCTGCTGAATTTAGGTATTCCCCTGCGATGCTCAAGTATTCTCATATGGTACAGAATGGGCAAGTTATTGACGCAAGAATCTTAGAGATGTCAGTCTTCATCATGCAGATGCCATGCTATGTTTCAACAAGAATGATACTGCCGCGACATCGTGGCTGTGCTGTCTGATTGTCGACCACATATTCTAAAGACGTGTTCGAAAATAGTACACGCTTTCCAAAAATGTGGTCGAATTTCAGTCGCCCTCCGGCTTGTTTCTGAAAAGGTGTTCGAAAATAGCACACGATTTTTGGGCATCTATGGTTGAGGCTCAGCCTCTTGAAGCACTGCGTTCAGGGTGAGATTATCACTTCCCGGCAACATGTTGACTGACAAGTTCTTCACGCAAGTTCGTTGATATGGCTATTGTAGTGTGGTATACTACGCATTGGCGTTATCACGCACGCTTCTTGACCTTGGTATCGGTGCCCTTGATACGGGTTATACCCGGGAATGAGAGAAGCGGAGGAAAAACCGAACAGGGAGGAGGTGAGATTATGGCAGTAGTCACTATGAAGCAACTACTTGAAGCTGGCGTCCATTTCGGACACCAGACCAGGCGTTGGAATCCTAAGATGAAGCCGTATATCTTCACCGAGCGCAACGGAATATACATTATTGATCTACAGAAGACTGTGAAGATGATGGAGGACGCATATACATTCGTAAAGGATGTAATAGCGGATGGCGGCACTATCCTATTTGTCGGCACAAAGAAACAGGCCCAGAGCACCATCAGAGAGGAAGCCGAACGGTGTGGTATGTTCTACGTTAACGTGCGGTGGCTGGGCGGAATGCTTACCAACTTTCAGACCATAAGAAAACGCGTCCGGCGTCTCCAAGAAATTGAGAAAATGGAAACCGATGGTTCCTTTGAGGTGCTACCGAAGAAGGAAGTCCTTCAACTTATGAAGGAGAAACAGAAGCTTGAGAAGTTCCTAGGTGGCGTCCGTGATATGGCGAAATTGCCCGATGCGGTCTTCGTAGTGGATCCGCGTAAGGAGCGAATAGCAGTGCAAGAAGCGAGAAAGCTCAATATCCCAGTAATCTCTATAGTAGACACAAACTGCGATCCCGACGAAATTGACTATGTCATTCCCGGTAATGATGATGCTATCCGTGCTATCAAATTAATATGTGGCAGGATTTCAGATGCAGTCATTGAAGGCCTCGAGGGCTTGGATGCAGCGTCGACAGAAGCTGCATCTCCAGTCGGAGAAATCAGAGAGGACGAGATTGTCAGCGAGATCGAAGACAACGTGACTGACATTGTGGAGATGCCTCTTGATAACGATGTCGTAGAGATAGTTGAGATGGACAACGTTAGTGACGGCGGTGGCGACCGATAGTCTATGTAAGGAGGTAGGACTTGTGGCTATTAAGGCCGAACATGTTAAGGAACTACGGGAAAGAACCGGCGCCGGTATGATGGATTGCAAGAAAGCACTTGGTGAGACCGGCGGCGATATGGAAAAGGCCGTGGCCTATCTCCGTGAGAAGGGCCTGGCGAAAATGGTGAGGAGAGCCGGCAGGGTAGCAGCAGAAGGGCTCATCGAATCTTATATCCACCACGGGAGTAAGATCGGAGTTCTCGTCGAAGTCAACTGTGAAACTGACTTCGTGGCCCGTACAGATGATTTTCAAGCCCTTGCCAAAGAAATCGCTCTTCAGATTGCAGCCACCAGGCCTCTTTTCGTATCACGAGAAGATGTCCCCGAGTCAGTGCTGGAGACCGAGAAGGGAATCCTGAAGGCTCAGGCGCTGAATGAAGGTAAGCCGGAGAAGATTGCAGAGAAGATCGTGGAAGGACGAATTGAGAAGTTCTATAAAGAAGTGTGTCTTCTAGAACAACCTTACATTCGTGATTCTGAGAGAACTGTGCAAGATCTGGTCATGGAAGTCTCAGCCAAGACAGGTGAGAAGATGGAGATTAGCCGGTTTACCAGATATGAAATCGGGGAAGGCGTAGATAAGGCTGAAAAGCAGGAATGCGCTCTTAGCTAGTTATTGACATTTGGGAGAAGGGAATGGCGGAGGGTGAGAGAATCCCGGGATAATCCTAAATACAAAAGGATTGTATTGAAATTATCAGGTGAAGCACTGGCCGGGCCGAGGGGTTACGGAATAGATCTGGATGTCGTGCGAGTAATTGCAGGGGAAATCCGTGATGTCCACAACCTGGGTATTGATACTGCAGTCGTTGTAGGCGGAGGGAATATTTGGCGTGGTGTTCAGGCTCAGGCAGCGGGTATGGATAGAGCTACCGCTGATTACATGGGGATGCTTGCTACAATAATAAACGCCTTATCCCTCCAGGATTGTCTGGAGAAACTCGGAGTTGACACACGGGTTCAAACATCCATAGAGATGCGGGAGGTCGCGGAACCCTATATCCGAAGAAGGGCTATTCGTCATTTGGAAAAGGGAAGAGTAGTAATATTTGCAGGCGGGACAGGCAACCCGTATTTCTCTACTGACACCGCAGCTGCTCTCCGCGCCGCTGAGATTGAAGCTGAGATCTTATTGATGGCAAAGAGGGTGGACGGAGTATATGACAGAGATCCCCTCTCCGATCCCAATGCCAAGCAGTTCAAACGCCTGACATACCTTGCGGTAATCGAGAAAGGCCTCGGAGTCATGGATTCAACCGCAGCCTCTTTGTGCATGGATAACGGAATTCCTATCGTCGTTTTCAACCTGATGAGGTCAGGGAATGTAAAAAGGGCCGTTCTCGGAGAAGATATCGGCACCGAAATCAGGGGGGAGTAATATGCCGGACGACGATTATCACAAGACTGAAGGAAAAATGAAGGATGTTGTGGAGGCGACTCGGAAGGAGTTTGCATCAATCAGGACAGGCAGAGCGAATCCTGCTTTGCTCGACAGGGTTAATGTAGAGGCTTACGGTGATGTTTACCCAATAAATCAAGTAGCCAGCGTTTCTGTGCCTGAACCTCGTCTTCTCGTAATTCAACCGTGGGATCGCAAACTTGTCCCTGACATCGAACGTGCTATTCTCAAGTCAGACCTGGCTCTGACACCTATGAGCGACGGCTCAATTATTAGAATACCCATTCCTACGCTTACTGAAGACAGACGCCGCGAGCTAGTGAAGGTAGCCAGGAAGGTTGCTGAAGAGATGCGCATTCGTGTAAGGAATATCAGACGCGAGGCCATCGATATCCTGCGTGAACAAGAGAAGAACAAGGAAATAACTGAAGATGACTTGAGGCGGGGACAGGACGATGTTCAAAAGCTGACCGATGCATTTATTGCTGAGATTGACGCTTTGCTCGAAACTAAAGAAGCTGAAATTATGGAATTTTGAGAGGGGGTGGCCGGGTTGCCACATTTTATCACTGACGAGTGCACGAAGTGCGGAACATGCGCTGATGTATGTCCCTTTGAAGCAATCAGCGAAGGAGACGACAAGTATGTGATAGACCCTGACATCTGCACTGATTGCGGAATGTGTGCTGAGGAGTGTCCGGAGGACGCAATAATAGAGGAAGAATAATTCACATAATCCTGATTTTCAAGGGGAGGTTTACCTCCCCTAAAGATTTTATATAGGTCATATTTGTGTGACATATTAACTGAATTGAGGAGGTTAAAGACCCAGAGGTGCTTATGAGAGTTTTTTCCCGCTTGTTCTCGGGCGCAGGACGACGCGTTGATAGTAGGGCCGGAGACACAGATTCGCTGAAAGTGCAAGTCGGCCGGGGTAAGCTCCCTCTGCATGTGGCCATAATCATGGACGGCAACGGAAGATGGGCACAGCGCCAAGGCCTTCCGCGGCTGTCAGGCCATGCAGCAGGTAGCAAAAAAGCAGAAGAGATTGTTAAGTTCGCCCAAGACATAGGGATAAAACATATGACACTCTACGTGTTTTCCACCGAAAACTGGAGAAGGCCCGAAGATGAAGTTAAGGGTCTTATGGGACTTCTTGTGGAAATGTTCGAGAAAAGACTGCAAGACCTGGTTGATTATGGGGCGAGGATTAAAGTCATCGGACGTAAGGACAGGTTGCCACAGCATGTGCTTCGTGCGATAATCAGGATTGAAGAGAGAACTCGGGCAAATGCTGAAATCCTTGTAAATCTTGCCATAGACTACGGCGGCCGTGACGAGATAAGAAGAGCTGCACAAGAGCTGGCAAAGAAGGCGGTTCTAGGTGAGATTCTGCCCGAGGCTATTTGTGAGGAACATGTAAGTTCTCATCTGGATACTACCGGTGTTCCTGATCCTGACCTAGTAATTCGCACCGGGGGAGAGATGAGGATATCCAACTTCCTCATCTGGCAGTCCGCCTACGCTGAACTGGTAGTTTCTCCCGTGCTCTGGCCGGATTTCTCCGGACGAGATCTTCTTTTGGCAATATTAGAGTATCAGCGAAGGGATCGAAGATTCGGGAGCTTGTAGAACGCCTGGTATCTCCTTGATAGGAGGGTTATGACTTGAACCAGAGAGTCTCGAGTGCGCTTATGGCGGTACCCCTTGCACTCTTGGTCATAATCTTAGGTAGGGCCTATTTGGCTGCCACCTTGCTTGTATTTGGAATATTGGCTGTAAGAGAGTTCTATAACCTGGCTCAATTCTCAGGTTACGGTCCGATGGATCAAGTAGGGGTTCTCGGTGTCATAGCCTTCGTGGCTTTTGGTTATCTGGGAATGCAGCAGACTGTAGGCCTTGTTGTGACCGGCATAGTCATTTTGAGTCTGACATGGCATACATTAGTCTTCGGAGGTCAGAACTCTATTGCCAATTCTGCCATAACTTTGCTGGGAGCGGTATATGTCGGTTTGCCTATGGCCGCAGCTCTTATGCTGCGCTACACCGGCGGAGAGCAGGCAGGGTTCGGCTATCTGTTAATGGCTATTCTTACTGTGTGGGCCACCGACACAGGAGCGTATTACGGCGGCAAGGCTTTGGGTAAGCGTAAGCTCGCGCCTAGAGTAAGCCCTAACAAGACTTGCGAAGGGGCGATCATAGGTTTAGCTTGTGGTGTTGTAACAGGTGTTATTGTGAGGTGGTTGGGTGCTGCCTTACTGTGGTGGCCTCATCTCAGTCTGAGCCATAGTCTTGTGCTTGCAGTCATAACGTCGCTTTCGGGACAGATGGGAGATTTGGCGGAATCGGCGTTTAAGCGAAGTGCAGAGGTTAAGGACTCAGGCGTCTTCATGCCCGGCCATGGCGGGGTCTTGGACAGACTTGACAGCTTGCTTCTTGCCATTCCTTTAGTGTACTATTATGTACGACTTTTCTTATCGTGACTAAGTTGCGCTTTTGCGTTTCTTCGAGGTAGATGTCATGCAAAAGGTATCCGAGGGTTGGCGATATTTTCTCATATGGAGCGCTGTGCTTGCTGCATGTTATCTTGTGGCTAGATATGTATTGTCTCTTTTTGCCCCTTTCATAGCGGCTCTTGTTTTGGCAGCCATTATTGATCCGGTTGTGGAACTACTGACAAGGCGCTATCGTTTTAGGAGAGGGGTATGTACCTCTGTCTGTCTCTTACTTGTATTCGTCTTTCTGTCAGTTGCTATTGCCTTGGTGGTTGTTAGAATCGTCTCTGAAGTACAAGACCTATATCGCGCTTTGCCGATTTACAACATGAACCTTGAAGAAATCCTGGGTAAGGCTATTTTGCAGATGAAAAATATAACTGAAGACCTGCCGGAGTCTGTAATAGAGGCAGTGAGAAGAACGCAGTCCCGACTATATGCCGGCATTGAGGGACTTCTTTTGGGTGTTACCGGTATTATCATGAGTCTCCCACGAATCAGTATTAATGTCATTATCAGCTTTTTTGCCGCATTTTTTATCAGCCGTGACAAGAGAGAGCTCTCACAGCACGTAGCGAATCTGGCGCCCATGAAATGGCGTGAGAGGGCTACGAAGGCAAAAGCAGGGCTAATCTCAGCGTCACTGGGATTCATTAGAGCTTATCTCATTCTGATTAGCGTAACAATTATTGTGAGCATAGTTGGTTTCACAGTTGCCAAGGTCAGGTATGCCTGGATTCTCGGAATCATTGCAGGTATCTTGGATCTTATTCCGTTGGTCGGACCTGGATTACTGTATGTGCCTTTGATTATCTTTCATCTTGCGGTAAGACAGTTTTACCAGGCCATAGTAATTGCGGTTCTAATGGCGATCCAATTCTCTATCCGTAAAGGCATAGAGCCGAAAGTGCTCGGGAGTAATCTGGGCATTCACCCTCTTGTGGTGCTTGTGTCTATGTACCTTGGGTATAGGCTGCTTGGCGCTATCGGAATGTTCATCGGACCGCTTATTGCAGTCATACTGAGAGTAATGGTTACAGTAGGGATATTGCCTTTGTGGCCCAAGGAATAGGAGGGGACTTATTGGCTCGCTCTGTTGTGGTGTTAGGGTCCACAGGGTCTATCGGAAGGCAAACGCTTGAGGTGGCTAAGTGGAACCGAAGTGATATTGAGATAGTGGGGCTTGCAGCCGGCAGGAATGTAGATGTTTTGGAAGAGCAGGTAAGAACTTGGCATCCTCATGTTGTGGGCATTGCTCATCAGGATGCTGCTAATCTGTTTAGGGACAGAGTTCGAGATCTCGATGTGGAGATTATATCCGGAAAGGATGCAGCTTCCACTGTTGCATCTTATGGCTCTGCAGACCTTGCAGTCTGTGCCATCGTTGGAATAGACGGTCTTATTCCGACGATCCGAGCTATAGAGAGCGGAAAAACTATAGCTCTTGCCACGAAAGAAGCGTTGGTGGCAGCCGGGCAAATAGTAATTGATGCAGCATCTCGGCACGGTGTGGGAATTCTGCCTGTAGACAGCGAACACTCTGCGATATTCCAATGTCTCCAAGGGCACGATATACTCAGTGTGGAAAGACTGATCCTTACCGCGTCAGGCGGCCCTTTTCTTAGGTTCTCAAAAGAAGAAATGGAGACTGTCACGCCGATGGAGGCTCTTCGCCATCCAACGTGGTCTATGGGCCGAAAGGTCACAATAGACTCTGCGACCTTGATGAATAAGGCGCTTGAACTCATAGAAGCAAGGTGGCTTTTTGGAATAAGTCCTGATAAGATCCGTGCAGTAATCCACAGGCAGAGTATTGTCCACTCCATGGTAGAGTTTATTGACGGGTCTATATTGGCTCAGCTCGGCTCACAAGACATGAGACTTGCGATTCAGTACGCTCTCTGCTTTCCAAGACGGGTTAAGGGGTATTGTGATAAGATTGACCTTACAGAATCGGGAACCCTCACGTTTGAGGAGCCCGATTTAGAGAGGTTCCCCGCTCTTCGTCTCGGTCACGAAGCTCTGCAAGTAGGTGGCACACTTCCTTGCGTTCTGAATTCCGCTAATGAAGAAGCGGTTGGTTTGTTCATGTCAGGACATATTGGGTTCTGTGATATTGCAAGACTTGTGGAAGACGCTATGTTAAGCCACGAGGTACTGGAAGGTTCCTCGTTGGAGCAAGTGTTGGCTGCTGACTCCTGGGCCAGAGAGCACGTCTTGAGACACGCTGGAATGATAGGGAGATGATTCTGTGCTTAGCTCTGCGCTTATGATAATTATTGCTTTTGCTTTTGTATTTCTCACCTTTGCCCTGTCCCACGAATTCGGGCATTTCATTGTGGGCAAAGCTGCAGGTGTACGGGTGTACGAATTCAGCTTAGGTTTTGGCCCCAGTATTCGTCAATTCAAGCGAGGGGAGACTGTGTACTCCTTAAGGACTCTCCCTGTTGGGGCATTTGTGAAGTTTGCAGGGCTGGATGAACCATCTGATCCTGATGATGATGTTGAGGACGAAGATCCCAGGAGTTTTCGGTCAAAGCCTATTATCCTCAGAATCCTCACTATCCTGGCCGGCCCTTTCATGAATTTCGTTGTGGCTTTCGTTTTGTTCGCCATAGTCTTTGTATCAGTGGGTGTGCCGTCAGCTGTGATTGGAGAGGTGTACCCTGACACGCCTGCTTGGCGTGGAGGCATCATGGCAGGAGATAGGATTATCTCAATAGATAACACTCGTACTGATACTATCACTGATGTGAAGGACAAGATTTGGCAAAGTCCCGGACGCCAATTGACTTTCATAATTGAGCGGGACGGAGCGATAATTGAGCGCGTAGTGACTCCGGAGAGAGATGAGAGTACACATGGCGGAGTCATAGGCGTAATGCTTTCAGAAATTTGGGCGCAGAGGGGTTTTCTTGAATCTGTAAGTCGAGGCGCAAGTTTCACCAGGAGTATGTCGAGGAATCTCCTTGTTACTCTCTGGAGAATGATCACAGGCAAGGTGAAACCTGATGTAGCAGGCCCTATAGGAATCGCTCAGGCAGTAGGACAGACCGCGAAGCTAGGTTTTATCAATGTCCTCTATCTTGCAGCCTTACTCAATGTGAATCTCGGACTCCTGAACCTTCTTCCAATACCTGTTCTTGACGGAGGGTGGATCGTACTCCTTTTGCTCGAGGCTATACGCAGGAAGCCTCTCAGTGTAGAGCAAGAGGCGTTTGCCCGAATGATCGGCATGGCTATCCTCGGACTCTTGATAGTCTTTGCCACATTCTCTGACATTGCCAGGCTGGGCGTGCTGGGAGGTTGAGCATGAAGGAGGAGTGATCCTTGCACAGGATTACAAGGCGTAGATCCAGACAGGTTATGGTGGGACAGGTAGGCATAGGAGGAAGCGCTCGTATCTCCGTGCAGTCAATGACGAAAACTGATACCGGAGATGTTGAGGCAACCCTATCTCAGATACGGAGGCTCAAAGACGTAGGCTGTGACATAGTAAGGTGCGCTGTCCCTGATATGGAGGCAGCCATGGCCTTACAGGAAATCAAGAGGCGTTCTCCTCTTCCCTTGGTAGCTGATATTCATTTTGATTATAGGTTAGCCTTGGCTGCTATCAAGGCAGGCGCTGATAAGCTAAGGATAAATCCGGGCAATATCGGAGGTAGAGACAGAGTTGCGAAAGTGGCTGAAGCTGCCAAGGCACAAGGGATTCCCATAAGGGTCGGGGTCAATTCGGGTTCCATACCCAAAGACGTGCTGTCGAAATACTCAGGGCCCACCTGGGAAGCTTTGGTTGAAAGCGCCAAGAGGAGTATATCTCAACTGGTGGATGAAGGCTTTGAGGACATAGTGGTGTCATTGAAAGCATCAGATGTAATGACTACGATCGAAGCTTACCGAGCTTTGGCCGAGCTTTGCGATTTTCCGCTTCACTTAGGTGTTACTGAAGCCGGCGGAGTCAGAACCGGCACAGTGAAGTCTTCAATTGCACTTGGAACACTACTTATGGAAGGTATAGGTGATACGATCCGTGTATCACTTACCCATGAGCCTGAGGAAGAAGTGCAAGTTGGCATTGCTATACTCTCCGGCATAGGAATTGCGGTAGAGGGCGTAGAAATAATATCATGTCCTACTTGCGGACGCTGCCGCGGGGATCTCATGAGAATTCTGGAAGATGTGGAGGAAAGGCTTGAGGGATTTAAGTATCCGGTTAAAGTTGCTGTAATGGGATGTGAAGTTAACGGTCCTGGTGAGGCACGGGAAGCAGACGTCGGGGTAGCGCTGGGTGAGAAATCAGGGTTGATTTTCTCCGAGGGTCGCCCTGTGGGACGTGTTGCGTCCGAAGACATTGTGCCAAGATTGGTAGAAGAAGCTGTAAGAATCGGGAAGCAAAAAGCCGAAGCAAGAGATTCTTTGAAGTTTTTTGGGGAGATGGGTTCAAGTGAAAGTATCCGTAATAATACCTGCCTATAACGAAGGCGCTCGCATACAAAAAGTAATCTCTGCTGTAAAGAAAGCCGGCTTGCCTTCGGAGATCATAGTAGTAAGTGACGGCTCGACAGATGACACAGTGGAAATAGCAGGTTCTGAGGGAGTGAACGTTGTAGAGCTTCCGCAAAACCAAGGAAAGGGAGCTGCCGTGAAGGCAGGGGTGTGTTCTACAGACGCCGAGATCTACGTGTTCATCGACGCAGATTTGGTTGGGCTTACGCCGGAGCATGTGGACAGTCTGATTCGTCCTGTTCTGGAAGGCGAGGCCGACGCGACTCTGGGGGTTTTCGGAGGAGGAAGAGTTTCGACGGATTTTGCCCAAAAGGTGACTCCCGGGCTTTCGGGCCAGCGTGCGGTGAAGGCGGCATTTCTCGAGAACCTTCCCAGTATTGAGGAGTCAGGGTTCGGAGTTGAGGTCATGCTGAATAAACACCTTGAAAGGCACCATGCTAAGGTTAAGCGAGTTGAACTCCACGGAGTATCCCAGATCCTTAAAGAGGAGAAAATGGGAAGTCTGGAAGGTTTGGCTGCCCGCATCAAGATGTATAAAGATATTGTGACCCACATGAAATAGGGCAAGGAGCTTGCGTAGTCAGTATCCTTGGGGTGGCGCGTAGCCCCGTGGCGCCACACGTGCAGTGCAGGAATTCCGCAACCCATAGAGCGTAACGCGTGATAAGGTAGCGTGAATGTTGCAAGGGAGCAATTGGAAGAGGCTGTTGGATATTGGAAAGTGATGTCATGACATTGCGATGAGTTGTATGATTCAGATAAGGGATCAATTACCATAGTGGAGCAAAAAAGAGTCCCCGCGCCCTAATCGGATCCCTCGGACTGGCTCTCCAGGCGGGCCATATTCGACTAAGATACCCTGTAAGCGGGTTCTATATGCTCTTTCATAGATGGGCAAGACTCCCATTTAATCCGGCAGCCACAATTAGGGTGCCGGTTGGAACACATATCCAGGGAATACGACACTTGCGGAATTCCTGAAGTCCTGGCAGCCCACTTGACGCATGGCTTTGTCTGAGGTATCATATGCACAACTGAATATCTCGTGAAATGAGATTCGATGATGAAGAGGAGTAGGGTGACGCTGCCCGAAGAGAGGGAGGCCGACTTGAGGTGGGAGCCTCCTGGGATGAGCGTACGTCGAAGGTCGCTTCTGAGAGTTGACATCCAACAAGATACGCCTGCCGACGTATCTTCAGTAGATGTTGACGGGAGGCCCGTTACAGCCGAAAGAGAGTTCGTAGTGTCAAGCTGCAGGATTGTGCGTTGGACTACGAGAAACAAGGTGGTACCGCGGAAGCAGGCTCCTTTCGCCCTTGAGGTGGTGGAAGGGGCCTTTATGATTTCCAGAAGAATTGGTGTATGAAAGGGGGAAGACAAGAGGCCATGAGAGATGAAAAGAAGACTCCGGAGGAAAATCAAAACAACATGCCTACTGTCTATAATCCTTTGGAATTTGAGGACAGAATCTATGAGAAATGGGTCGAGAGCGGGCTTTTTCATCAAGAAGTCCATCCTGAAGGTGAGCCTTTCTGTATAGTAATCCCGCCGCCGAACGTTACAGGGGCGTTGCATATAGGGCATGCTCTCGATAACACTCTCCAAGACATATTGGTAAGATGGCACAGAATGCTTGGGCACAACACTATATGGATTCCAGGGACGGATCACGCAGGTATTGCCACACAGGTTAAGGTTGAAGCTGCCCTTGCCGAGGAAGGTTTGACTCGGCATGACTTAGGAAGGGAAAAATTCATAGAACGTGTTTGGGAATGGAAACACAAGTACGGCGGGGCTATCAGAAAGCAACTTGAGAAGCTCGGCGCGTCCTGTGATTGGCACAGGGAACGGTTCACCATGGATGAAGGCCTTTCCAGAGCCGTCCGTCGGGTTTTCGTAAGTCTTTATGAGAAGGGGCTCATATACAGAGGCGCCTACATTGTGAATTGGTGCCCGAGGTGCCATACATCTTTGTCCGACCTTGAAGTCGAACATGAAGAGACAGAAGGTGCCCTGTACTATATCAATTATCCCTTCTCCGACGGGGAGGGTTATGTACAAGTTGCGACAACACGCCCTGAAACAATGCTGGGTGATACCGCGGTTGCTGTAAACCCAGATGACGAACGGTATAAGGACGTCATCGGCAGGCATGTCATCCTCCCTATCATGAACAGGGAAATACCGATTGTCGCAGATGAATGGGCAGACCCTAAATTCGGGACAGGAGCTGTGAAGGTCACTCCTGCGCATGATCCAAATGACTTCGAGATTGGACTTAGGCATTCTTTGCCTTTGGTTAAGGTCATTGACGAGGATGGCCAAATGACTGAAGAGGCGGGGAAATACCAAGGCATCGACAGGTACAAATGCCGGGAGGAAGTAATATCTGAACTGCAAGCTACAGGGTGCTTGGTCAAGATTGAAAAACGCGCCCACTCTGTGGGACATTGTCAGAGATGTCATACTTTTGTTGAGCCCTTGGTTTCGGAACAATGGTTCGTGAAAATGAAACCCCTTGCAGAGCCTGCAATCAAGGCTGTTGAAGAAGGCAGAATCAGGTTCGTGCCTGAGAGATTCCGCAAGGTCTATCTCAATTGGATGGAAAACGTCCATGATTGGTGCATATCAAGGCAACTTTGGTGGGGGCACAGGATCCCGGTATGGTACTGCGACGAGTGCAAAGAGGCAATTGCAGCTCTGGATACTCCCGACAAGTGCCCGAAGTGCGGCTCCGGAGCCTTAACCCAGGATCCCGATGTGCTGGACACATGGTTTTCTTCTGCCTTGTGGCCGTTTTCCACTATGGGGTGGCCTGACGAGACTCCCGAGCTTAGGCATTTTTATCCTACTTCAGTCCTGGTGACCGCATATGACATCATCTTCTTCTGGGTAGCCAGAATGATCGTGATGGGCCTGGAGTTTATGGAAGATGTGCCGTTTCATGACGTGTTGATTCATGGATTGGTAAGGGCGTCCAGTGGCAAGAAGATGAGCAAATCCCTTGGCACAGGAATAGATCCCCTGGAGATAGTTGATGAATACGGCGCGGACGTGCTTAGGTTTACTCTTGTCATGGGTAATACACCGGGTAATGACATGAGATTCAGAGAAGAGAGGCTGGAGGCAAGTAGGAATTTCGGGAACAAGTTGTGGAATGCATCAAGGTTCACCATCATGAATCTTGATGACTTCAGCCTTGATTCACTGAGGGATGGCACTCTTTCTGAGTCGGACATAGACTCGAACTTGACATTGGCTGACAGGTGGATAAGAAGCAGAACTAACAAGATTTCCAGTGAAGTGTCCAGGTACCTGAATGACTACGAAATTGGCGAGGCTGCCCGAGCTTTGTATAATTTCACATGGGACGAATTCTGCGACTGGTACATTGAAATCGCGAAATCAAGGCTATATTCCAGTGACACAAAGGCTCGAAGAACAGCGCAGTACGTCTTGTGGGAGACTCTTAAGAAAACGCTTGGGCTTCTCCACCCGTTTGTTCCCTTCATCACTGATGCGATATGGAGCCTATTGCCTGCGACTGAAGGAAGCATCATGATTTCTGAGTGGCCTATGCCTGACAACAGCCTGGATGACCCTGAAGCTGAGGAGGCTATGGGTGTCTTGATGGACACGGTCAGGGCTATTAGAAATATCCGTTCAGAGATGAATATACCTCCGCACAAAAAAATCGAAGCAGTTATTGTGGCAGACAGTTTCACCGGTCGTGTCTTAAAGGACAATAGTCAGCTGTTGACTGCGCTTTCCGGACTTAGCGGCATGATGATAAAGGAGCGTCTGGACATGAGGCCTGAGAAAGCAGCTTCGCAAATAATATCCGGCGCCGAAATATATGTGCCGCTTGTAGGAATTATTGACCTTGATGTTGAAATTCAGAAATTAGAGAAAGATTTGGATGCCACACGAGCGGCAGCTTCCAGATCTCAGAAGAAATTAAGCAACAAAGGGTTCTTGGAAAAGGCGCAAGAAGAGATTGTGGAGAAAGAAAGAGAAAAACTGGCAGAGTTTCGAGGAAAAGAGGAAAGGCTCCGAAAACGCCTAACCGAGCTCAAGGAGTGACAATATGAATTATGAAGAAGCTATAGCCTTTCTGCGGGAACTCGGTAAGTTCGGCATACACGTAGGCCTTGAGCGCAGTCTTGCCTTATCGCGGGAAACCGGTAAGCCTGAACAGAGCTTCTCCATAGTGCATGTTGCAGGCACCAACGGAAAAGGTTCAGCGTCTGCTATGATTGACTCTGTGCTTAGAGCCGGTGGTTTTCGCGTAGGTCTTTATACATCTCCGCATCTTTCATCATACAATGAGCGAATTCGGGTTGGGGGGCGCCCAATCTCCAAAGCAAGATTAGCCGAGCTAATGACACAATTAAGACCCATTTTCGAGAAAATCGCGGGGGACCCTGAACTGGGCTCCCCAACTGAGTTTGAAATGGGAACCGCTCTTGCTTTTCTGCATTTCGCCTGTGAGAAGGTGGAGTTTGCCGTAGTCGAGGTAGGACTTGGTGGCAGATTGGACTCAACTAATATCGTAATGCCGAAGGTTTCAGCTATTACAAAGATCAGCTTGGAACATACAAGCATACTTGGGAACACACTGGAGGAAATTGCCCAAGAAAAAGCAGGGATTATCAAAAAAGGTGTTCCCGTTGTTGTGGGACGTCAAGATCCCTCTGCCCTCCAAGTGATAGAGGAAACAGCCGCCATGAGATCTTCCCCTGCAATACTGTTCGGCAGGGACATAGAGTTGCACAAGAAGTGTAAATCCGTGGAGGGGCAGTGCTTTTCAGTCAGGGTTGCAGACCGTATCTATGATTCCCTGGAGATTCCCCTTATTGGGGCACACCAGGTAGACAATGCGGCTGTCGCAGTAGGTGTCATAGACGCCTTGCGTCAATTAGGGGTAGACATAGAAGACGGACAACTTAAAACCGGTCTTAGGCTTGTCTCATGGCCGGGAAGACTCGAGATATTACAACGACAGCCGTTGGTTTTGGTTGACGGTGCCCATAATGCAGACGGTGTCAGGAGACTCAGGGAGGCAATTCCTGAGATAGTCGGCGAACGGCCTGTTACTGCTGTGGTCGGCATATCCCGGGACAAGCCCGTCGAGGAGATGGTATGTGAAATCTCAAAATTTGCAGATTCTTTCATTGCCACAGAAGCCTTATCATCAAGGAGCGGTATGACAGACCCTTATCATCTTCTGGACCTTGCGCAAAGAAACGGGGTCCGGGCTGAGGCTGTAAGCGATCCGTTCAAGGCTGTAGACAGAGGGCTGGAAGAAGTAGGCAACAGCGGTGCGCTGGTGGTCTCGGGATCTATCTACCTTGTGGGCAATGTGCGCCGGTACCTTTTGCAGACAGCAGGGGAATTCCCTATGAGTCATAGGGTAGTGATATTCGTCGGCGCTTTTGGGTCCGGGAAGACCGAGATTGCACTGAATTATGCAAAACACCTGCGGGCCACGGGCAAAGAAGTTGCTGTCATTGATTTTGATATTGTGAATCCGTATTTCAGATCTCGTGAAGTTGCTTCAGTCATGAAAGACCTTGGGATATGCGTCATTTCATCCGGGCCCGGTTTGGAGGCTGCTGATCTGCCGTCGATTTCTCCTACTGTGCTCCGGGCTTTTCAGGATCCCGCGCTTCAAGCAGTGTTCGATGTAGGGGGAGATCCTGTAGGCGCTAAGACACTTTCAGGGTTCAGACGGCATCTTAAGACGGTAGGTTACGATATGTATTTCGTCGTAAACACGAATCGTCCTTTTACTCAGGATGTAGCCGGCGCTTTGGCGATGCTTGAATCAATTGAGACAGCATCGCAGCTTTCTGTAACAGGGATAGTGAGCAATACCCACTTGGGCAAGGATACCAAACCCGATGATATCCTGAGAGGGATAGAGATTTCTGAGTCCCTTGGCAGCGAGTTGGATCTTCCTTTGGTATTTGCATGCGCAGGCCGGGACATAGTTGAAAGCGTCGGAAATTCCCTCAGGACCAGGCTGTTGAGACTTGATCTTCATATGCGCCCTCCTTGGGAGCGGATCTCTTGATTCTTTGAAGGAAAGTCGTGTTAAGTGAGGTAATATTACTAGATAGATGACGCTAAGGAGGGGCGCAGGATGCCGGAGCGAAAAACCAGATCCAAGGAGCAATCTATGTGGCTTGTGCTGGTATGGGTCGTGACGCTTGCAGCCATGGTAGGACTTGGTGTCTTGCTTGGTAAGTATGTCTTGAGTTATTGTGCATCATCTTTGCAGACGCCGCGGTCGAGCCAGACCCCGACAACCGAATCGACTTTAGTAGGTGGCAATAACTCACAAAGTGGCGTAATGTCCGCATCTCCGATTTCTCCCGAGTCACAGGAAGTACCAAGCGCGACTCGAGCGGAAGAACCGGGTGTCGCTACCCACGGAACGACAGAGATTGCAACAGGAACAGGCGGGATTACAGGCGAGTCTGTCTTTTACAGAGTCCAAGTCGGGGAGTTCTATGACAGAAGTGAAGCAGAGGGAGTCGGGCGTGTGCTTGAAGCAGCAGGATATCCTGTTTTCATCACACCCGGAACACCACACAGGATTCAGGTAGGCGCGTTTCAGAACAAAGTTAATGCCGATTCCCTTGCAGAAGAGTTGGAAGCACAAGGATATTCTGTGGTCATCCAAAGATGAATTACGGTTTCGGACGGAGGGTTGAAGCCAGGTGCAACTAAGGGATGTAGCCAGAATTCTCGAGGCGGAAGTCCTGACAGGCGAGGATAAGCTGGATCTTACGGTCGAAGCAGGTTGTGGGTGCGATCTCATAAGTGACATGTTAGCGTTTACGAAAGAGAGGATGATTGTCCTCACCGGGTTAGTATCTCCCCAAATCATCCGTGCAGCGGAGATGGTGGATCTTGTTGCTATCGTCTTTGTTCGAGGCAAGCGACCTACTCCTGACATTATCGAATTGAGTAATGAATTGGGCCTCCCAATCATGTGCACGCATTATCCGTTGTATGAGTCAGCCGGCCTTTTGTTTACTGCAGGCTTGCCCGGCTGGCGGCATTGGCCGCGTGCCGTGGGAGGAGCAAAGGATGCGCCTTGAGTACCATGTTGTGGGACGGGACTTTCAAGCTGCAGGAGGGGCAGCAGCAAAGATTAAGAGGACGCTCCGTCAGATAGGCATAGACGCAGAAACCGCCAGACGTGTGGGCATAGTAGCGTATGAAGCGGAGATGAACATAGTCATACACGCCTACCGCGGTACAGTCGGTATCGACATATTGCCTGAACGAGTCAATATCTATGCTGATGATGAGGGTCCGGGTATTTCCGACATTGCCTTGGCAATGCAGGTGGGGTACTCTACAGCGCCTGAGGATATCAGGGAGATGGGATTTGGGGCAGGCCTGGGCCTTCCTAACATGAAGAGATATTCTGACGAGCTTGAGGTGGAGTCGCAAGTAGGCTCCGGGACGAGTATCAGAGCAGTGATAAACTTACCGACGAAAGAAGGAAGTTGATCATGGGCCAATTATTTCACTCAGTCTTGCTGATTGAGGAAAAGTGCCGTGGATGCACCAGGTGCATCAAGAACTGCCCGACTGAAGCTATTAGAGTGAGGGCCGGCAAGGCCAGGATCAACGCAGAAAGATGCACTGATTGCGGTGAGTGTATCAGGACTTGTGACAACCATGCAAAAACAGCCATTACGGATTCACTGTCCAGGTTGAAAGACTTCGAGCATGTCATTGCTTTACCTGCTCCTGCCTTATTTTCGCAGTTCGGCAGGGAAGTTGACCCTCAAAGAGTGTTAGCCGCGCTCATAGACATTGGATTTGACGATATCTTCGAAGTGGCTTATGGCGCAGATATAGCTACTTTCCTGACTGTAGAGTATCTCAAAAGAAGGCGCAAGAGAGGGCCTGCAATTTCCGCTGCATGTCCCGCTGTAGTAAGACTGATTCAAGTTCGCTTTCCTGCATTGATAGACTGCCTGATTCCGGTGGATTCACCTATGGCTTGCTCAGGCAAGCTTGCCAAGGAGAGAAAAAGCCAGGAGCTCGAGATCCCCAAAGAGAACATCGGTGCTTTCTTCATTACTCCGTGTCCTGCAAAAGTGACTTGGGTTCGTGAAGCTAACAAGCTTGGGACTTTCCCCGTAGACGGAGCCATATCCATCTCTGATGTCTATGGAGAGATTGCAAAAAGGGTTCCGGAGATTTCACCTCCTTATCCGAAGCTGAAGGCGTCACCGACGGGAGTGGGTTGGGGACGCTCCGGGGGGGAGCGTATTGCAGCCAAGATCGCCAAAAGCCTTGTGGTGGATGGGATACATAATGTTATAGACGTCCTGGAGCAGTTGGAAATGGGCAAGTTGTCTGACATAGAATTCGTGGAAGCGCAGGCGTGCATAGGTGGATGCGTCGGCGGGGCTTTGACTGTACTAAACCCATTCATAGGTCGGATGAATTTGGAGGCTCTTGTGGATAAATCAGAGATGCCTCCTAACTTGTTTGAGGAGCTTGACAAAGGTCTTAATCTCCGGAATCGTCTCGGTGAGTTTGCGATACAACCTGATATTGTGGCAGTGCCTGCTTTCAGGCTTGATCAAGATGTGTCTCGGGCTATTACCAAAGCTGAGATGATAGAGAAGGTGGTCAGCGAGCTGCCTGGGCTCGACTGCGGTTCGTGTGGCAGTCCGCACTGTCGCGCACTGGCTGAGGATATTGTTCAGGGATTGGCAGTTGACACTGACTGTGTCCTCAAACTGCGCGAGGAAATTGAAATCCTTGCTGAGCAGCTCCTGGAAATGGCAAAGAAGAGCCCACCTGCTCTAAAGGAGAATAATACTTTCTCAAAGCCTGGGGAGTGATGGTATGAATCATCAGGTGAGGGTGCGAGATATTGTAAATGAGCTGGAGTGTGAAGTCGCAGCCGGCGCAGGGTGGTTGGACAACCAGGTATCATTTGGGTACTCGTCAGATCTTTTGAGTGATGTCATGGCCGGCGCCGGGCAGGGCGATGTCTGGGTTACTGTGCAGATACACCAGAACATCGTGGCTGTCGCAAGCCTTACCGGCGTTTCCGCAATCATAGTGGCAGGAGGAGCCAATCCCGCTCATGAGACTGTTCTTAAGGCTGACGAAGAAGGTATCCCCTTACTGACCACGGCAAAACCTTCTTTTGAGGTATCGGGCATGCTGTACCTTATGGGTATAAGGGGCAGGGTGAAGAAGTAGAAGGGGAGGGGAGTCAGGTGCGGCTCTTTTTGGCTGATCTCCATATCCACACCGCTCTTTCCCCTTGTGCAGAGAATGAGATGACTCCGCCTGCGATAGTCAAGGCTGCAAAAGCCAAAGGTCTGGCAATCATAGGAATATGCGATCATAATTCGGCGGAGAATGTTTTGTCGGTAATTCGGGCAGGGGCAGCTGAAGGGGTAATGGTCCTCGGCGGAATTGAAGTCCAGACTGTAGAGGATGTGCATGTGCTCACATTCTTCCCACGAGTAGACGCCTTGATTTCTTGGCAGGAAGAAATTCATTCTGCTTTACCTGATATTGAAAACGACGAGGCAAGGTTCGGCGAGCAACTGGTAATGGATTCTCATGGCAAGGTGACACGCAAGTTGTGCACTTTGCTTTTGGCCTCCACATCCATGAGTGTTGATTACGTAGGGAAACGCGTGCGGGAATTAGAAGGCCTGGTTATACCTGCACACGTGGATAGGCCGTCATTCAGTCTCATAAGAAACCTTGGATTTGTGCCTGACAGGCTTCGGCCTTGTTGTATGGAGATATCAAGAAATATCAGTGCAGAAGAGGCCAGAGATAGATTTCCGTCTATTGCCCGGTTTCCCTTTGTCAGGTCCTCAGATGCTCACAGGCTAAGTGAAATAGCAGCTTATACAGAAATCCGAATGGAGGACGCAAGGTGGGATGAACTTCTACTTGCTCTGAATTTTACCGGAGGACGGTACATTGCGCCTCGGGACGCGACTATATGACGGTTGTGTGTCCAAATTGCGCAAAGTAGGAGGGATTATGTGCGAGAGCTGTCTCTTCACATCCTAGACATAGCTCAAAACTCTATAGAAGCAGGGGCTGATAACATAGAAATCGTAGTCAGTGAGGACGAGTCTTCTGACGTTTTGACTATACGTATTGCAGACGACGGGTCGGGAATTCCGGCGGAGATTCTTAAGAGTATTACCGATCCCTTTGTCACATCCAGAAAAACCCGCCGAGTGGGGCTTGGAATCCCTCTGTTTCGGGAAGCTGCAAGAATGGCAGGAGGAGATTTGGAAGTCCGATCTGCAATAGGGGAGGGGACAGAGATCAAAGCCGATTTTCGGCTCAGCAATATTGACAGAGCGCCCCTTGGAGATATGGCGGAGACTATGGCTCTTCTTATAGTCTGCAATCCGGAGGTGAACTTCGAATACCGACACACCAGAGGGAAAGCTAGATTTGTGTGCAGCACAAATACACTGGTGGAGATACTTGGGGACATACCCCTCGGAAGTCCGTCTGCAGTGCCTGTAATACGCAAAGTAATTAAGGAAGGGCTCGAGCATGTCCAGGTATCATAAACCAGTCACGATGAAACGCCGGAGGTTGTAGATAATATGAAAGAGCGAGGCAGAGTAATTGAAACTGCCGGTAATGTGGCTAAGGTTGAGATATTTCGCAAAGATGAATGCAGTCGCTGTAAAGTGTGTGGGTTTGGGTCAAGAGATAGGATTGTTGCTGTTGCTGCAAATACCATAGGCGCGAAGGAACACGATGAAGTGGAACTGGAGTTGGAAGGGTCTCAAGTAGTCAGGGCTGCAGCGATTGTGTACCTGATACCGCTTGCTTTTCTCCTGGTCGGTCTTTACTTAGGAACTGTACTTTCATCTTTCATCGATCGGCGGGATATGGCACCGCTGGCTTCAGCTGTTTTGGGTTTCGGATTACTAGGGCTTTCATACGTCGGGATTGCTGTATACAGCAAGCGTCCGGCCATCTCTAAGTACCGGGTAAGCGTTATCGGAATTCTCGGTACGAATGAGCATCAAAGAAGCGAGGATGTAGATATTCGGGATAAGTTGTGAAAAGTGTGAAAGGGGGATTGTGAAATTTCGCACAAAGTAGTAAGCTAGTAAGTAAGAAGTGGGACAATAGGGTTTGAATTCAAAATGTTGGAGATTCTGGAAAGGGCTTATCGGTTGACATGAGTATGGGATTTGAGACAGAGTTGATGGGCAAGTCTTGGGAGGTGTCGCAAGTGAAAACAGTTGAAGAATTGGAACGAATCAGGAAGCAAGCTCAGGCAATGACCAGACTCAGAGAAGGCGGAGAGACCACAAAAATCGTGGTAGGTATGGGGACATGTGGGATTGCAGCAGGTGCTCGTGAAACTCTTTCAGCCATTATGGATGAGCTTGCACGGCGCAATATTCAGGATGTTATTGTGACTCAGACAGGTTGTATCGGACTGTGTGAACAGGAACCCATTATCACTGTTGTGATGCCAGGCCGAGAGAAGGTTGCGTACGGCAAGGTTTCCATGGAGAAAGCACGCAAGATTGTGGCCAGTCATGTTGTGAACGGCCAGGTAGTCGGAGAGTGGGTTATTCCTACCGGTTAACGGAACAGAGCGCCTTTCATGAAAAGGGGGCTTCGAGATGGATGTTATGCCTGCAAGCTTAGACAGTTCGGAATCGACTATCAAGGAAGTTATTGTGAGGCATGGTGAGAGCGAACATGAGCTTGTCGCTATCTTGCATGATGTTCAGAGGGTGTTTGGATACCTTCCTGAAAATGCGCTTATCCAGGTTGCAAGGAACCTTGATGTGCCACTCTCAAAGGTGTATGGTGTCGCTACCTTCTATACCCTGCTTTCTGTAGAACCCATGGGAGAACATGTAATCAGAGTGTGTGAAAACGCGCCATGCCATTTGCTGGGCGCAGACTCGCTAATTGATGTTCTCCAGCGAGAACTGGGAATTCCCATGGGTGGCACCACAAGTTGCGGTAAGTTTACTCTCAAACACACCAGCTGTCTCGGAGTATGCGGTGTAGCTCCGACAATTATGATTGATGATGAAGTGTACGGCAACCTCACGCCCGATGATATTCCGGTTATTCTTGACAAATACAGGTGACATCTGGGGAGGAGGTGGACACTCGTGCAATTCTATCGTTCACATGTCCTGGTATGTGGGGGAACTCCGTGTGTTCTTGAGGGATGTAGGGCAGTCCGTGACGCCCTCACAGGTGAGTTAAAGCGCCTGGGTCTGGATGAAGAGATAAGGGTAATTGAAACCGGCTGCTTGGGCCCATGTGCTCTCGGCCCTGTAATCGTGGTTTACCCTGAAGGGACTCTGTATGAGAAAGTTACGGTTTCCGATGTCCCTCAGATTGTTGAGGAGCATCTTCTAAAAGGCAGAATTGTGCGGAGCCTTACAGGCGAAGGCAGGCTTCGAGGAATCGTGAGTTATGAGGAACCTGCGTATCTTGAGACTCAAGAGAGGATTGTCCTCAGAAATTGTGGGATTATCGATCCCTCCTCTATTGAGGAGTATATCGCCTCTGATGGATATCGGGCCTTGGCAAAGTGTCTGACTGAAATGGAACCTTGCGATGTCATAGAAGTTGTCAAACAGTCAGGGCTGGTAGGCAGAGGCGGCGCTGCATTCCCCACCGGTTTGAAATGGGGTTTCACAGCGAACGCCGACGCTGATGAGAAGTTCATAATATGTAATGCTGATGAAGGCGAGCCGGGAACCTTCAAGGATCGTCTGGTTTTGGAAGGAGATCCCCATAGTATTCTTGAGGCAATGGCTATTGCCGGATATGCAGTCGGAGCCCGGCGAGGCTTTGTGTACATAAGAGGCGAGTACGGACTTTCCATCCATCGGATAAACCAAGGAATCCAGCAGGCGAAGGCCATGGGATTGCTGGGCGAGGATATCTTTGGCTCAGGGTTTTCCTTTGATGTGGAGGTTAGAAAAGGCGCAGGGGCTTACGTGTGTGGCGAGGAGACTGCGCTTATCGAGTCTATGGAAGGCGGAAGAGGAGAACCCAGATTCAAGCCTCCGTATCCGGGTACCCATGGTTTCCTGGGGAAGCCGACGGTAGTAAATAACGTGGAAACATTAGCTAATATTCCTCCGATAATACTTAACGGAGCTGACTGGTACAGGGGATTCGGGACTCTGAGGTGTCCTGGCACGAAGGTATTTACCATGACAGGAGACATTAACAGCAAGGGTCTTATTGAAGTGCCGATGGGTATCACTCTCCGCAAGATTATCTATGAGATCGGCGGGGGAATTCCCGAAGGTCGAAAGTTCAAGATGGCGCAGACCGGGGGCACTTCCGGAGGATGTCTACCCAGCGAGATGCTGGATGTACCTATGGATTACTTCACTCTCCCTGAGATGGGATCTGCTCTTGGGTCAGGCGCGTTACTTATAATGGATGACAGCCACTGCATAGTTGATATCGCAGAATCCTTCATGAGGTTCTTTGCCAGGGAATCGTGTGGGAAGTGTGTTCCTTGTCGGGAAGGCACAGCAAGATTACACGATATTGTGAAGAATCTCGCGCAGGGTAACGGAACCTACGAAGATCTCAGAGTCTTGAAAGACCTGAGTCATGCTATGCAAAAGACCGCCCTTTGCGGGCTGGGTCAATCTGCGCCTATACCTATCATGACTATGCTTAAGTATTTTGGAGACGAGTTTGAAGCTCACATCAAGGACAGGCTGTGTCCCACCGGGACATGCAGGCTATGACTTCACTTTGCTCCATGACGGAAGGAGTGATAGAAGGTGGCAATGGTAACGATAGACGGCCAAAAAGTCCAGGTGGATGCCGGCACCACAATTCTTGAGGCAGCTCGCAAGCTCAGAATTGATATCCCCACTTTGTGCCATCATCCTGACCTGGAAGTCCAAGCTGTTTGCCGTATTTGCGTTGTAGAGGTAGAAGGAGAGAAGCTACTTCAACCTGCGTGTGCCTTTCCGGTAAGGGATAACATGGTAGTCCGCACCAATACATCTGATGTGCGGCATGCCAGGCGAGTAAACCTCGAGCTTATCCTTGCTCATCATCCTACCGATTGTCTCCAGTGCATCAGAAATCAAAATTGCGAGCTTCAAGCACTCGCTGAAAGGTTGGGAATTAGGGAGGTTCGCTTTGAGCGTAAACTCCGTGGCCTCCCGCTGGATGAATCAACTCCTTCAATAGTTCGCGAGCCGGACAAATGTATAAACTGTAGAAGATGCGTAGCGATGTGCCGAGATGTGCAGGCTGCGACTGTGCTGTGGCCTGTGGGAAGAGGCGTAGACACAGTGGTGGCGCCTGCATGTGAGAGAGAATTAGGGGATGTGGCGTGTGCCTTGTGTGGACAGTGTATCCATGCATGTCCTGTAGGCGCTATTGCAGAACGCGATGATACAGAAAAGGTTTACCGGGCACTTGCAGATCCTACAAAACACGTGGTTGTCCAGACCGCCCCTGCTACGAGAGTCAGCATCGGTGAAGAACTGGGCTTCCCACCTGGCAGAATTATTACCGGGCAACTTGTTGCAGCTCTCCGAAGGCTTGGCTTTGACAAAGTAATGGATACTGACTTCACTGCTGACCTGACGATTATTGAAGAAGGCCATGAGCTTTTAAAGAGGATTGAGGAAGGAGGCCCTCTCCCACTCATCACTTCGTGCAGTCCGGGTTGGATCAAGTTTGGCGAGCATTTCTTCCCGGATCTTCTGAAGTATGTCTCTACCTGCAAGTCTCCTCAGCAAATGTT
>DGZL01000011.1:2262-13273 GCA_002398515.1 Firmicutes bacterium UBA4981 | reverse complement strand
GGGGCCCTTGTAAAGACCTACTATGCCAGGCAAGCAGGGATAGATCCGAAGGACATTTTCTCAGTGTCCCTTATGCCGTGCACTGCCAAGAAGTTTGAAGCAGAGCGCCCTGAAATGGCCTCGTCAGGATACCAAGATGTAGATGTGGTCCTTACCAGTAGAGAGCTGGGAAGGATGATACGTGAGGCAGGGATTGATTTTGGGAATCTCCCTGATGAGGAACATGATGCCCCAATGGGTATTTCCACAGGTGCAGCTGCGATTTTCGGCGCCACCGGTGGGGTGATGGAGGCTGCTCTGAGGACGGTCTATGAGGTGGCCACAGGCTTGGACCTACCCAGTATTGACTTTCATGAAGTCAGGGGCCTTGAAGGAATCAAAGAAGCAGAGGTTGTGCTGGGCGATATGAAAGTCAGAGTCGGAATCGCTCATGGCCTTGCCAATGCCAAGAGGATCCTGGAAATGGTGAGAGACAAAGAGAGGGAATATCACTTCATTGAGATAATGGCGTGTCCCGGCGGCTGTGTTGGTGGCGGAGGCCAGCCCATACCCACTAATATGGAAATACGAGAGATTCGCGGTAACGCTCTGTATGTAGCAGACCGTCAGCTACCGCTTAGGAAGTCTCATGACAATCCTGCGGTAAAGCAACTCTATGAAGAATTCCTTATGGAACCGCTTGGGGAAGTCTCGCACCGGCTCTTGCATACGCACTACACGGAGCGCAGCAAGTATCCGATATCTCAAAACGTCTGTGATTAAGTGCGGAATCAAGGTGGCGCCTCATCTGCCTTAAGCGGAAGGACAGATTAAGCTTGTGACAGAGCGGCGCTTAAGCGCCGCTCTGTCACAAGGCACGAGAAATCTTCGAGTCTATTCAAAGTTGATGCTTATGGATTCATGTGCGGAGGGGGAGGACAGTGGAAAAAGAGAGTATTCCTGATGTTGTTATTAGGCGCCTCCCCATATATCTTCGGGTTCTTGAGACCCTTTCTGAGGACTCTTACGGGAATGTAATTTCTTCCTTTAAACTGGGTGAAAAGTCAGGTGTCAGTCCTGCCCAGGTCAGAAAGGACCTCGGTATTGTCGGCGCCTTCGGTAAGCAAGGGCTTGGCTATGATATTGCGATTTTGCGTAATAAACTGAAACATGTTCTTAATCTGGACAAGGAGATAAAGGTCGGAATTATTGGCGTGGGCAACCTAGGCCATGCAATTGCCAGGTACATAATTCAAAGGTACGCCACTGAAAGAGACTACCATCTTAAGTTGGTGGCCTTGTTTGATTCTAATCCCGAGGCAATCGGCGAACTCATCAACGGAGTGCCGATAGACCACATACACAGCTTTCATGACAAGGCTCTGGAGCTTGGATTCAGAATGGTTGTCATAGCCGTTCCTGCTGAGGCTGCTCAGGCCGTGATGGATGAGTGTGCTATCGCAGGAATTGAGGCAGTCCTTAACTTTGCGCCGATACACTTGAAAGCGCCTAAAGTAATCAGAGTTCATAATACAGACCTCAGCATAGATCTCATGCACTTGGCTTATTACCTCTAAGGCAAGGGGAGGATTACTTGAAGTCGCATCGAATATATATGGTGATTATTTTAGGCGTACTAACAATTACATCATGATACATTTTCTGGAGTTTAGAGAATAGGACATGTCAGGCTATGGGCAAGGAGGAGTAAAATGTATAAGATTCTCAAGAAAGAAACGCTGGCGCCTAAGATTAAACTGGTTGAAGTCGACGCTCCTGAAATATGCGCTCATGCGCATCCAGGGCAGTTTGTCGTGCTAAGGATGCATGAAAGGGGAGAGCGAATACCCTTAACGATAGCAGACAGTGATCCTAAGACAGGCCTTTTGACCATGGTATTTCAGGAAGTTGGGAAGAGCACGACTGAGTTAGGCACGCTTAATGAGGGCGATTGCATTCAGGATATTGTGGGCCCTCTTGGGACTCCCAGAGACATTGAGAAGCTGGATTGTGTCATCTGTGTCGCAGGAGGAGTAGGGGTTGCTCCCATATACCCTGAGGCAAAAGCTTACCATAAACTTGGAACCCGGGTCATATCTCTTATCGGTGCACAGACGAAAGACATGTTGATATTTAAGGATAGGATGGAACAAGTCAGTGATGAGGTCTACTACAGCACAGACGACGGAAGCTTCGGACATAAAGGTTTTGTCACGGAAGTCCTTTGCAACTTGCTGGAGAAAGGGCTTCGTCCTGATGAGGTAATAGTCATAGGGCCTCTTCTAATGATGCGCGAAGCTTCAAGAGTTACTGCAAAATTCGGGGTAAAAACCATTGTCAGTTTGAACGCTATCATGGTGGACGGCACCGGGATGTGCGGTTCATGCCGTGTGACAGTCGATGGCGAGACCAAGTTCTCTTGTGTTGAAGGTCCTGCGTTTGACGGTCATAAGGTAGATTTTAACGAATTAATAGCAAGACAGAGACGCTTTCTGGCAGAGGAGAAGCTTGCCATGGAGCATTATCTGGCCGGCGCGGGGGGATGCAAATGTCATCAAGAGTAAGAAAACCAAGACACGAAATGCCGAAACAAGCACCGGATATTCGCACTAAGAACTTTGAAGAGGTGGCGTTAGGCTACACACCGGATTTGGCAGTGGCCGAAGCTACTCGTTGCATCGGATGTCCAAAGAAGCCTTGCGTCGCCGGGTGTCCTGTCGGTGTAGATATTCCTGAGTTTATTGCGCTTATCGCAGAAGGGGACTTCCTGGGGGCAGCAAAGAAGGTTAAGGAAAAGAACAGTCTACCTGCTATGTGTGGCCGCGTATGCCCTCAGGAAAGCCAGTGTGAGGCAGTATGCACTTTGGGCAAGAAGGGTGCTCCTGTGGCGATAGGAGCTCTTGAGCGCTTTTCGGCAGATTACGAAAGAGCTCACGGGGCTCCCCTGGCCAAAGGTGCGCCTTCTGACTTATCCTTAGGAAAGGTCGCAGTTGTCGGTTCAGGCCCTGCGGGTTTAACGTGTGCAGCTGAGCTTAACAGACTTGGCTACAAGGTTGTTCTGTTTGAATCTTTGCATGCCACAGGTGGCGTGCTTCGATATGGTATCCCTGAGTTTCGTTTACCCAAAGCCATTGTTGACGAGGAGGTGGAATATATTAGGAGGCAAGGCGTAGAAATACGCCTTAACGTGCTTGTAGGTACAACAATTACAGTGGATGAGCTTTTCCGACAAGGATTTGACGCCATGTTCCTGGGTACAGGCGCAGGCCTGCCCTATTTCTTGGGAGTGCCCGGGGAGAATCTGAACGGTGTGTACTCCGCTAATGAATTCTTAACAAGAGCAAACCTGATGAAGGCCTATCGATTCCCGGAATATGATACCCCGATTTGGGTCGGCAAGCGCGTCGTAGTCGTAGGCGGAGGGAATGTGGCCATGGATTCCGCCAGAACCGCGCTGCGACTGGGTGCAGAGAAGGTCTCTGTTGTATACAGGCGTTCAAGAACGGAAATGCCTGCAAGACTGGAAGAAGTTGAAAACGCTGAGGAGGAAGGAATTGAATTCATGCTCCTTTCAAACCCGGTACGTATTCTCGAAGATGACAAAGGCTGGGTAAAGGGGATGGAGTGCATCCGAATGGAGTTGGGCGAGGCAGACGATAGCGGTAGGCGAAGGCCGATTCCTGTTCCCGGCTCAGAACTCATCCTAGACGTTGACACTGTAATATCCGCTGTCGGCACCAATCCCAACCCCCTCCTAATCAGGACTGTTTCCGGGCTCGCTCTGGGCCGACGCGGAAACGTCATCGCTGATGAAGAGACAGGCAAGACGAACATACCTGGGATATTCGCAGGTGGTGACATTGTTACCGGCTCCGCTACTGTGATTGCAGCAATGGGCGCAGGTAAGCTGGCTGCCCATGGGATTGACGAGTATGTCCGCACAAAAAACGGAAGGGGTATGTAGATATGTCAAAAGGGACTTACGGTAGAATTCCTCCTGACATTGAGATTGCACAGAGCGCAAAGCTCAAGCCTATCCTGGAAATCGCGGAGAGTATAGGACTTACTGAAGATGATCTTGAATTCTACGGTAAGTATATGGCAAAGGTTAGCTTAGAGACTATCGAAAGGCTCAAAGCGCGTCCTTACGGGAAACTGATTTATACTACTGCGATAACAGCCACTCCTGCCGGTGAAGGCAAGACATGTACAGCCGTAGGACTGGCTCAGGCTTTGGGGAAAATGAAAAAGAGCGTCATGGTTGCCCTGAGAGAGCCGTCGCTCGGCCCCACTTTCGGTATCAAAGGCGGAGCTGCGGGAGGAGGATACTCCCAGGTGCTTCCTATGGAGGACATCAACCTCCATTTCACCGGAGATATCCACGCGGTAGGCGCTGCTCATAATCTCCTTGCAGCCATGGTGGAAAACCATATCCATCAAGGGAATGATCTGGGCATCGATCCCAGGAGAATCGCATGGCGTCGAGTTATGGATATCAGCGACAGACAACTACGTAACATAGTAGTCGGCCTCGGAGGCAAGGCAAACGGAACTCCTATGCAGAGCGGATTTGATATCACCGTGGCATCGGAGATCATGGCATGTTTCGGGCTATCCCCTTCGATAAGTGCTCTGAAAGAGCGCTTTGCCAAGCTTATAGTGGGATACACGTACGACGGGAAGCCTGTCACTGCTGCTGATTTAGGGGCAGTCGGGGCTATGGCAGTCATCATGAAAGAAGCGATAAAGCCGAATTTGGTCCAGACTCTCGAAGGGCAGCCTGCTTTTGTGCACTGCGGGCCTTTTGCGAATATCGCGTACGGTAATAACAGTATAGTAGCTACTGAGACAGCTCTCAGATTGGCTGACTATACTATTACGGAAGGCGGATTCGCTGCTGACCTCGGTGCTGAGAAATTCTTCGACATAATATGTCGTGTAACCGATGCAAGGCCTGACGTAGTTGTGATCGTTGCGTCTGCCCGTGCCCTTAACCACCATGGCGGAGCACCAAGGGACAAACTTGCTGAGACGAACCTGGCCGTTTTGGAGAAGGGCTGCGAGAACCTGGATAAACACATAGAAAACGTAAGAGACAAGTTCGGCCTTCCGGTTGTTGTAGCCATCAACAGATTCCCCACTGATGATGTGGAAGAGCTGGAATTCCTGAAGAAGCATTGTGATGATTTAGGAGTTCGCGCTGCTATCTCTGAAGTAGTGGGCCGTGGTGGTGACGGCGGCTTCGAGCTGGCTAAGGAAGTCCTGGATTCTCTGGAGCATGAGAAGCCTGACTTTAGATTCTTGTATGAACTGGATAGTCCGGTAAAGGACAAGATTGAGAAGTTGGCCAACGAGATTTATGGGGCCAAGGGAGTTATTTACTCAGGTTCTGCAGAGCGTGACATCAGGACCATCGAGAAGCAGGGATTGGGTGGCTTGCCGATTTGCACTGCAAAAACGCAGCTTTCGTTGACTGATGATCCTGCTTTACGAGGAGCGCCCACTGATTGGGAGCTTAACGTACGCGAGGTGCGGGTATCTGCAGGTGCAGGGTTTATTGTGCCTCTTTGCGGGCAAATGATGACCATGCCCGGCCTTCCCAAGCATCCTGCTGCAGAGAATGTTGACATTGACGATGAAGGGAATATTGTCGGTCTGTTCTAGCAAGAGACATTACTTGTTGATTTTCCCGGCGGTGTCTTGGCCTCCGGGACATTGTGCGGCTGACGCTAAGCCTGAATTGGAATGACTGGCAACCTCGGGGGCGTGGGAGTCTTGCGCCCCCTTACGTTTTGCCCGTGTTTCCAGGTTAGTATGGGTTTAATTCTGCATAACCGGGTCAATTGTGGTATTATCTTATAGGGATTGTGATAATCAAGTGTGAAAGGGACCCATGGCGCATTGAGCCTGTTTGAGTATATGAAGGTATTCGACAATTAAGGAGACTGTGAGATTGTCGGAAGGGGGAGTATTTGAAAACATGACACTTAGGACTTTCAAAGGAGGAGTCCACCCAAGCTATAACAAAGATGCGACGTACGCGAAGCATATCAAGTCTATGCCTTCTCCGGGGAAGGTTGTGATCCCTCTTCATCAACATACCGGCGCTCCGTGTGAGCCTATTGTGAAGGTGGGGGATGAAGTTAAGGTTGGGCAGAAGATAGGGGATAGCAAGGCGAATCTTACTTCTCCTATTCATGCCAGTGTGTCCGGAAAGGTAAAAGCTATAGCGAAGCATGCGCAGTTAAGCGGTGTGGACGGGCTTTCTATTGTGATTGAGTCTGACGGCCTTGACACTTGGGATGAGAGTGTCAAGCCTCGGGACAGTGTTGACAAGCTAGGTCCGGAAGAGCTAATTGGAATCCTTCGTGAAGCAGGTATAGTAGGTCTCGGAGGGGCTGCATTTCCTACGTATTTTAAGCTTACCCCGCCTCAAGGCAAGGCCTTCGATACTCTATTGCTCAACGGGGCAGAGTGTGAGCCTTATCTTTCCGCTGACCATAGGCTTATGGTAGAGCGTCCGGCTGACGTGATTGCCGGCGCCAGGCTGCTTATGAAAGCCATTGGAGTGGAACGAGCGGTTATAGGCATTGAGAATAACAAGCCTGACGCAATTTCGGCTTTGATGGAAGCCGTCGAAGGAGACGACAGCATTAAGATTGTGCCTCTTGGAGTCAAATATCCGCAAGGCGCCGAGAAACAGCTGATTTGGGCAATTCTGGGGCGGGAAGTGCCTTCAGGTGGTCTGCCGGTGGATGTGGGTGTAGTGGTAAACAACGTAGGCACTGCGGTTGCAGTTAAAGAAGCGGTAATCGACGGAATGCCCCTTGTTCGGCGAGTTGTCACCGTAACCGGAAGCTGTGTGAGAGAGCCGGCGAATCTTATGGTTCCCATAGGGACTCTCGTAAGCGACGTCATTGAGGGGTGCGGTGGGACTCGAATCCCTCCGAAGAAGGTAATAATCGGTGGGCCTATGATGGGTATAGCGCAGTATACTACCGAGATCCCCGTGACAAAAGGCACGTCAGGAATACTGCTTCTCTCAGAGAAAGACGTTGCCAGGGATGAACCAATCCCTTGTATCAGATGCGGTAAATGTGTGGAAGCGTGCCCAATGAATCTTATGCCCCTTTGGATAGCGGGTTATGCAGAAGCCGCAAGGTTTGATGAGTCCGAGAGACTGGGCGCACTTGACTGCATAGAGTGCGGGTGTTGTAGCTTCATTTGCCCGTCACGGCGACGGTTGGTGCAAGGGATTCGGTTGGCAAAAGCGGAGATTAGAGCAAGGCGTAATGCCAAGCGTGGATAGAGCTTCATTAAGACTGAGGAAGCTTCGACAAGTGGGAGTTCGGAGGGATTAGGAAATGGAAGGCAGCGGACTTATAGTATCTTCATCACCGCACCAACACACGACTGTCTCAACTCCGATGATAATGAGTGACGTTATTTTGGCGCTTATGCCTGCATGTTTTGCAGGCGTATGGTTTTTCGGATTGCCGGCGCTCAGTATGATGGCAGTATGTGTGGGGTCAGCAGTCATTACAGAGGCGGCTCTTCAGAAGATTTGCGGCAAGCCTGTAACGGTAAGAGACTACAGCGCAGCTGTTACCGGCTTGTTGCTTGCTCTTGTGGTTCCCCCTGATTTGCCGCTCTGGGCTGGGGCTATTGGCTCAATATTCTCCATAGCCATAGCTAAGTTTACTTTCGGAGGTTTAGGTCAGAACATATTCAATCCTGCGCTTATTGGCAGGGCGTTTCTATTAGCTTCGTGGCCAGTGTTTATGACCAGGTGGCGCTGGCCGGTTAATGAGGCAGCTTGGATACCGAAGTTTGATGCTCTGACCACTGCGACTCCTCTGGTTCTCATGAAGTACATGAACATCAAGGCTCCTTATGCTGACTTGTTCATCGGGCGGATTGCAGGTTCCATCGGTGAAACTTCGGCTTTTGCTATTCTACTGGGTGCGGCGTACCTGATATATCGAGGCCACATAGGCCTTAGAATTCCCCTTAGTTTCATAGGTACTGTCGCCGTGCTGACCGCGCTTTTTGGGCAAGACCCGCTGTTTCACGTTTTAGCAGGCGGTCTTCTTCTAGGCGCGTTCTTTATGGCTACGGACTATGTCACCAGTCCGGTGACTCCAAGAGGCCAGATATTCTATGGGGTTGGATGCGGCGCGCTCGTAGCCTTGATAAGGCTTTACGGCGGATATCCTGAAGGCGTGTGTTACGCGATTCTCATAATGAACGCTGCCACGGCTCTGGTAGAGAGATACACGATACCACGGAAGTTCGGAGAGGTGAAGAGGGTTGCGTGAAGTATTGCGGTTAGGTGTTGTGCTTCTTATAATATGCGCAGTTGCCGGCGCTGTCTTGGCAGTTGTTGACGGGATCACTCGCGACCGCATTGCAGCACAGGCAACTATTCGCCTACAGCAGGCTTTGAGAGACGTGCTCCCGGAAGCTGACGAGTTCCGAGACGAAACAGAGGCCCTTTCTCTTGTGAAAGCTGAGACCTCTGCCGGAGGAAAACCGCCTTTTGCCATTATCGACAAGATGTATGCAGGTTACTTGCGAGGTGAACGCAGAGGTTTTGCGTTTATGTGTTTTCCGGCAGGATACGGCGGCGTTATTGAGACCGTGGTAGGTGTGTCTTCCACTGGGAGCGTCTCAGGTGTCTCTGTGATCCGGCATTCTGAGACACCCGGACTTGGCGCAAATGTCACCAATAGTGAGTTTCAAATGAGATTCGTCGGGATTCCTGTAGGAACAGAGGTAAAGGTGAAGAAAGACGGAGGCCAAGTCGACGCGATAACAGGCGCCACCGTCTCTTCAAGGGCAGTTGCAAATGCAGTGAATCAAGCTCTTCAAGTGTTTGAGGTTGCAAGTGACAAGGGGGCACTGAGAAATGAGCTTTAAGTCTGAATTCAGTAAAGGGATTATCAATGAGAACCCTACTTTTCGGATGCTCCTAGGAATGTGTCCGACTCTCGCGACGAGCCTTGCTATCTCTAACGGGATAGGTATGGGGCTTGCCGCTACGTTTGTGCTTGTAGGCTCAAACGTGATCATATCCGCTCTTAGGAAAGTTACGCCTGAGAAAATTCGGATACCCATTTTTGTCGTGGTCATTGCCACTTTCGTAACAACAGTGGACTTGATTATGGCGGCTTTCTTGCCCAGTCTCCATGAAGTGCTGGGAATATTCATTCCGCTCATAGTAGTTAACTGTATCATTTTCGCAAGAGCGGAGGCTTTTGCTTTCCAACATGGGATAATGGATTCATTGGCTGACGGCCTGGGAATGGGGATTGGGTGGACCTTAGCTCTATGTGGGCTAAGCGCGATAAGAGAGTTGCTTGGCACAGGCACGATCTTGGCAATTCCTGATTTCGGGTTCGCGGGGATTCACATTTTTGACCAGAGTCTGGCTGCAGTCATGGTAATCCTTCCACCCGGTGGGTTTATCACACTGGGGCTCTTAATAGGCTTGCTAAACTGGGTGGCGAGTAGGAACAAAAAGAGGGCACAGGAGGGATAGCATATGGGGAAATTGCTTGTTATATTCTTTGGCGGGGTACTCCTGAATAACTTCATCTTATCAAGATTTCTCGGGATCTGTCCGTTTATCGGGATATCCCAGCGAGTTGAGACTGCTGCGGGAATGAGCGCAGCTGTAATTTTCGTCATGGGCCTTGCCTCAGTAGTTACATGGTTCTTTCGTCATATGATCCTTGTCCCGCTGGGGCTTGAATACCTTCAGACGATAGGGTTTATCCTTATTATTGCAGCTTTAGTGCAACTGGTGGAGATGGTTATACAGAAGACGAGCCCGCCGCTGTATCAAGCTTTGGGCATCTATCTTCCGTTGATTACAACGAATTGCGCAGTTCTCGGAGTAACGATCTTGAACGTATCGGAAAGCTATAACCTGCTGGAAGCTGCTATTAACGGTGTGGCAGGCGCATCAGGATTCGCCTTGGCTATATTACTGTTTGCTGCTATTCGCGAGCGAATGGAGCTCAGTGAGATCCCCGAATCCCTAAAGGGCTTTCCCATAGCATTGATAACTGCCGGACTCATGTCAATGGCGTTCTTAGGCTTTGCCGGTTTCAGGTTACAGGCCTTATTCGGAGTGATGTAGGCGGCGATGAGAGGTGATATTAGATGGCAGTTGTAGAGGCAATATTGGTTCTCGGGTTGAGCGGAGCTGTATTCGGAGTGATTCTTGCCTTAGCTGCACAGAAATTCCATGTGGAACAGGATCCGAGGCAGGATGAAATAGTCCAGCTCCTGCCGGGGGCTAATTGTGGCGCATGCGGATTTCCCGGGTGTTCCGGCTTGGCCTCTTCTATAGTGGCAGGGGATGCGCCTTGCAATGCGTGTCCTGTTTCCGGCAGTGAAACGGCGTCTGGGATTGCTGCTATTATGGGAGTTGAACCTGTGACTGAGACTGAGAAGAAGGTTGCCAGGGTTCTTTGCCAAGGCACTGATGAGAGATGCGAGCCTAGGTATGTCTATGACGGACTTCGCCAATGCAAGGCTCAGAATATGGTCGCAGGAGGCGCCAAGTCATGCGTGTACGGGTGTCTCGGTTTAGGATCCTGTGTTGACGCGTGTAAGTTCGACGCTATTCATATGGGGCCTTTCGGGCTGCCAATTGTTGATGAGGCCAGGTGCACATCATGTGGCATGTGCGTCGACGCGTGTCCCAGAGGAATAATTCAGCTTATGCCCATATCACAGCAGGTTACAGTGTTCTGTCGCTCAAAGGCCAGAGGCGCTGAGGTCAGGAAGACTTGTAAGATTGGATGTATCGGGTGTGGAATATGTGCCAAGGCGTGTCCGAAAGGCGCTATTACACTTCAGGATAATCTTGCTGTTATCAATCGCGAAGAGTGTGATGCCTGCGGCATCTGTGTTGAGAAATGCCCGACAAAGTGCATTGTAATGAGAAACAATGCTGCTGTGATAGATGACGCCAGAAGCGCAAGCTAAGTAGATCACTGTGAGACCGTTGAACTTCTCCAGT
>DGZL01000011.1:0-1987 GCA_002398515.1 Firmicutes bacterium UBA4981 | reverse complement strand
AGAGAACAACGGTCTCATGAACTCATACTTAGATGTGAAAATGAGAGTTGCCGGTGTTTGGCAGGCATTTAGTATTTCATCTGCCGGACCGGCAACTTTCCATCCATTATCTGCCCCGGAGGAGTGGCATGGATCTTTTTGGCTTACTTAAAGATTTCTTTCAGGCTTTCTCGAGCCCTCTTTGGCCATGGCCTGTTTCCCTTTTTTCACTAATTTCCTTACCATGGTTCCTCCGACTTTGCCTGCTTCTCTCACTGTAAGCTCATCCGGGTCTCTCAAATCATCACTCAAGCCGAGCTGCTCCGCAGTTTCATACTTTAACCTGTCCATTTCCCGCACTGCTTTTTGATGTTCCTTACTCCTTTTCTTCTTTGCCACAAGACCCACTTCCCTTCGGGAATGTTTGTAATTAGCATTACCAACATACGTCAACCTAAACATCATCCTCCTGAAGTGTGAGGTAACTTCAGGTTAACCCGAAATGGCTGCTTGTCACTGCATATGAGAAGTGATACACTGAATTCGTAAGGTGTCGAGGGGGCGATTCCTGCTTGAAATGGGAGTACGGGAAGAGACATAGACGAACTACGATACTACGCAAGCGTTTGTTTTTCGGGATCCTCTTGGTGTTAGTTGTTTTCCTAGCCGGATACGCAGTAATACAGTTCGGCCCGTACGACTCAACATTGGCAATCCCGAAGTCTTCTCTGAATTTGCAAGGCGTCAAGACAGAGGAAGAAACCCAAGACAGTTCTCGGAGCGAGTTCTTGATGGATACCTTTATCTCTATTCGGGCAGTGGGGCCCAACGTGGAGCAGGCAATTCAGGCCGCATTTGACGAAATGCGGAGGATTGAATCCCTCATGAGCAGGCATGTTTCAGACAGCGATGTCTCTCGCATAAATAGAGGAGCCGGGGGCTCCCCTGTCAAGGTCAAAAGCGAGACATTCTATGTTATAGAAGAGGCAGTTCGGTGCGCAGGTCTTACAAAGGGCGCTTTCGATATTACTATTGGCCCTCTCATGGATGTGTGGGGGTTCGGCACTCCGGATCCTGTTATTCCCGGCGCTGAAGAGATGGAGCAGGCCCGCTCTCTCGTAGGATGGGAACTTGTGGAGCTCGACTCCGAGAATATGACTGTCAGGTTGCCTATACAAGGAATGTCAATCGATCTCGGTGGGGTTGCCAAAGGATATGCAGCAGAGGAAGGAGCGCGGATTCTCAGGGAATACGGAATTCCTCATGCACTGATTGATGCAGGTGGGAACATTGTGGCAGTTGGTTCACGTCCTGACGGAGAACCATGGAAAATCGGCGTTCGGAATCCCAGGGGCGTAGGCAGAGAAGACACAATCGGTCCAACTCTACCTGTAGTCAATGGGGCAGTAGCTACTTCCGGCGACTATGAAAGATTCTTCATTCATGACGGCAAGAGGTACCACCACATTTTAAATCCCGGAACAGGGATGCCGGTTGAGACAGTATCCGGCGTGACTGTAATGGCGAAGGATTCATTACATGCGGATATGCTGTCCACAGCTGTTTTTGTGTTAGGGCAGGATGAAGGGATGGAGTTTATCGAGACTCTGGACGGAGTCTCCGCTATGATAGTAGATGCCGACGGGAACATGTTATTTTCTAAAGGATTCCCAGGAATGGACTAAGTAGATCGCTATGAGTAGTCGCCGGTTCCAGAAAGTGTACGTACCGTGCGGGGCCACCCAAGACCTCGGAAAACCGGCGAAAATTAGTGAACTCATACTTAGCTTGGCATCAAGTTCAGAATATTCAATATCATCCTTGGGGATGATTGATCTTGGCGTCCTAAAGTTGCATCCTCGATTTGTAAGCATAGGTAGGTACTTCATGGTCATTTTATGCCCCAAAATATGTCAAGGAGGCAGTGTCATGAAAAAGGCATTGGGGATTGTGTTATTGGTGTTGGCTCTCAGTCTTGTTTCAGTGCCGGCTTTTGCCCAGCAGGTCG
>DGZL01000067.1 GCA_002398515.1 Firmicutes bacterium UBA4981 | reverse complement strand
GTCATGAAATGAAACCAGACCATGATCCTCTCTCTCATGATGACTCTGTAGATAGGTGAGGGAAAAGAGGGCCGTTTTCAGAACTGATTTCCCAATCGTTCAGTACTATACAGAATTTAGAAACTTGTAATATCTCCTCTGCTTTGACCAAAGGTCTCATCGCATGCTTTCTGGACACGAGGTTTAAGTTGTTTGAGACTATCGTGTAAGTAGATTCTATAGAAAACCAGGTGTGAGAACACCCCTTCTTTTTCATATTCCTGAGGCTTGATAGGTGTAATTTGGTCTGTCTGACGGTCATGGAGTAAGACATTGATTGCCATCGACGCTTTTCTTACTTCTTTGGGCGCATTTGCAATAGGGATGTCCACGAAAGTGTTATCCTTAATGTCCTTAAGACTAATGTCCTTGAGATTACCGTGTTGCTCCAATGGTTCACATAGACATTTACTTTTTAGCAAGACTTCGTGGATACGCTCTGCACTAGGTTCAGATGCACGTGTTATTTTGTCAGGTTTCTCCGAATATTCATAGACCTGTTTCCAGGGTATTTTCCGTTCATTAACAGCCTTCCATGTTTCGCCAAGTACGTCACCCTCTTCGATATCATCATTGACAGCTTCCGAAAGTAGAGTATGAAGCCGATACTCATCAAAATGGAGATAGTCTTTGGGGTTTTCGGTTGGCGATTCAGGTAATGCTTCCTTTGCCACCCAGCGCAGTGCAGGCGCAATTGTGTGTTCCAGAGCCCGAACTGTTCTATGGTAGTATACCGCCTCCATAAGATATTGCCGTTGGCGCAAAAAGGCCATAAGTGGTATGCGGGACGAACTATCCAGAAGGAAAATAGGAGTTCCATCTTTTCCACGAGCGATAAATGACGTAAAAATCAACCTCTGAACTTCATGCTTTTCCAACCCTTGAAGCCCACAGCATGCGCTGTCACGAAGAAGGAAGTCCATTTTGTCCGCATCATAGGCCCCTCTGATGATTGGTAGGAGCGCCAGCCATAGGGGTTCTTTCCTCAACTGTTCCTCTCCTTCGGTTGTAACGAGGTTTGCAATTATCTCGGGGTCTATTTCCTCTTCGGGTTCAAGTGAGTCTCCGTCCGGGGTGCGACGAATTTGCCTAATCATGTCTTGGAGCTCGTTAGTGATTAGGTAAGCACTGATAGCTTCATGAGTGAGATCAAAACAGGGCTTCAGGACTTCATTATCAAGTAGATGGGAGAAAGGGCCATGTCCTATGTCGTGGAGAAGGCCTGCTATTCTCATTGTTTCCACAACGAGAGCAGGGCTGGGGAGCTCGATCTTCCTATTACTATACGTTCTCCAGAACGGCTCGTACACGGTTCGAGCAAATCGTCCGGCTAGTTCCATGACTGACAAAGAATGAATGAATCGCGAGTGATCAGCAGAAGGATATACATACCAAGCAGTTTGGAGCTGCTTGATCCTTCTTAATCTTTGCACCCACGGTGAATCAATAATCTCTTTTTCAGTAACTTCATTGTTTTTCGGATTGTGTGTGAAGCGAATGTAGCCATGAACGGAGTCCTTAAGAATGTCACATTTAGTACGAAAGTTGAGATCGGAAACGCTGTCTGAGTTCGAAGATATCCCGTTCCACACAGAAGTTCACTGCCTTCTCTGCATATTGAGGATAGACGAAGTTCTTTTTTGTTAATAGGTTGATCAAGTTTTCGGTATTCTCGGCGTAGTTGTGTACCTTTGAGATTCGGTAGAGTGTTAGAATCACTGGTTCCTCCAGCTTGCACAGCTCTTCCATAATATGCCACTTGCTTGAATCGGAGGAAAGGGGGTTAGCGCTGTTCTCCTCGACCCAATGTTTGTATTTCGGATTGACGTAAATAGTGCCCGGTTTATGAGTATCAACAATTAGTCCGTGTTGAATCAAATCGTACAAATCAGAAGACAACTCTGAACTTATTGGCATATTGTGGCTGAAACTGAATTCGTAAAGATGGTCAAGTGTGCCCAAAGCTTGTGCTAGGTAGACCAATGTATGCAGGATAACTTCATCGTCAATTGGTCCTGTCCTTGAGACAAATGCATAAAGCTTTTTCTGGCTATCCGTAAGCTGGTTCTGTCTATCTGTTTTCTCAGAAAGCATATTAGGTTCCTGCACAACAGTAGTCAATGATCTCGCCTCCCTTTTGTATTATTGTCTCATTGCTACAGGTGCAAGATGCAAGATTGAGTAATCAGATTGTGGAATACGACGCAGCGTCACTACATTATTCGGGTTTGCTCCGGGAAATTCCTTCTAGATTCTCGCTGACTTTTCGACAATAAATGACAACATGGCAATGCGAGTTGGCCTCATAAGGCCGATACAGCTGCTAAAGAATCATTGGATTACATATCGTGCAACACGTCAAGAGTTTTGATTTGCTTTCGCGAACGTCTGTCTAGATTCGCCTGCCCACATAAAGAAGGTGTTCTGCCGCTCCATGAACGGTCGGGTCTTGAGCAGAGCGGTAGTTCAAGTTAACCCATGCCTCCCAGGCCTCTCCCTGCAACAGATTGACCTTCTCGTCAATCAAGCTCACGAGTCCTTCTTGCGCCAAGAGAGTCTGAGTTGCAAAACCGGCCTCCTCCATAATACCTGCCGCTTTGCTGGGGTGTACAGACCAGAAATCAGTGAACGGCGGATTCTCCCGTCCTTCGAAAGTATAGATCCCGTCTTCCAAAATGCGTTTTGCATCATCCGGGTAATCAACCAGCCACTCGGGGCTGTGCTTGGCCGCATCCCGCAGAGAGGCGTAACAGATGAGAAACGTGGCAAAGACAAGGCCGCCTCTTTGCAGAATTCGCCTGGTCTCCCTAAGGCAATGAGACCTGTCGGAAGCATCTAAGAGGTGATAAAGAGGCCCCATCAGAAGCACTGCATCGAAACTTTCGTCTTCGAACATGCTCATATCCGTGGCAGAAGCGCAAACACACTCCTCGAACCGGACGCCTTGCTCCTTTGCTTTCGCCTGGGCGAACTTGAGGTTTTCTTGAGAGATATCAAGCAGGGTAACCTTGTGCCCAAGGGCAGCAAGCAATAGCGAGTACCGGCCGGGACCGCTTCCTGAGTCTAAGACGCAAGACGCAGGTTGCAAGAACTCCTCAAGGGCCCGCGTAGTCAGTGCAAACTCTGTCCTATGCCTTTCTAGTCGCGTCCATTCCTTTTCAACATTAGACTCGTAAAATTTCCTTACGCGGTGTGCACAGCCATTGTCGCGCTTTACATTCACGAGATCTCCCTCCCAGAGTCTTCTGTTGGTAGTTAGAGTCTGACGTCGTTGACTGAAACTATACCCCTGTTTCACGATCACTAATAGGCTTTGACGCCCAAAGAACCCATGACACAGGCGTGAACTGCCTGGCTTGAAGGATCACGTTGAATTGGTTAAATACTGACCGGAGACTGTCGATGTGAGGATAGTATTCATCCTCATCGAGCCAAGGCATGGAATCGAAATCAAAGGGCCTGTCTTCTGCCTCGTGTCGGATTTCCATCGAAGATTTGAAATTATCCTCGCGCTTCATGTGAGCCTCCTGATTGGTGTCAAGAGTGTTTCAGTAGGGTCCATAATGTTATGAGATCCGCGCTTACCATGACTGCATTTATGTCTACATGGTATGGTGAATCGAAGTTTTCCGACTTGTTTATACTTATCCCATACCCAATGGCCTTATACTGACGGCCCTGTCAGCGGCACTACTACTAGATAAAACGCTCGATATGGTCCACAATACGCTCTTCATTTGCTTTCAAGCTTGAAAACTGTTTTTCCCCCACATCACTGAACCGGGCGAGTACTCGACGGTTAATTGTTTCTTGATCCTCGAAAACCGCGACTGAATGGTAATCCATTCCCCATTTCTCGAACTGAAGCAATGAAATCGTGGCATCTCTGGTTCTAGCGTCATTCTGAAGTGCATGAACAAGGATAGGTTTACTTATCTTGTTTATGTAGCAATCTACAACATATCTGGCCTTTGGGTCTCGAATCGGGTCGTGCCAGTCGAAAATACGTCTATCTTCAGGCACTGATTCTGAAAGTAGACGCTTGAAATCCTCCATGAAAGTTGAACGCACTCGCTCCCGCGAAAGATAGGTGACGTCTGTAATCTTTAGGAGACCTTGAATGAAACTGTAAAGCGCATCTCCATAGGCATTCCCTTCAATTGGAATCATCAACTCTCCACTGCAATCTTCTATTCCGAACGCTGATAACGCAGTGGTGATTATCTTTTGTCTGGTTCCGCGTAGCAGATCTCTTTCATCTATCTCATACGTCAAATGCATGTACGTATGCCCTTCGTCTGTCAAGAACCAACGATCTTCCTCTTTTTTCAGAATAGCAACCAGATGGTCTCCGTCATCGAACATGAATGGAGTGCGAACCCTGTAACGGTTTATGCCTTCTCTCTCAAGACGTATTTGAGAGCATACTTTCTTCTGGAATTCTCGTTCAAGTGAATCTACTGTCATTTCACATCACCTCGAACAACCGCAGTTGCTTCTGTGTTGAGGTGTCAAATCCACAATCCTCTAGCATACAGAAAACAGCACCGTCTAGTTCTCCGTACCTGTCAGTTGGTTCAGCGTATGCATCCTCTTTCCGACCCAATTCCTGATATCTAGCCGTAGCTGTATGAATATGGAAAGTTGTGAACGAACACCGCTCTATGGTATTAGTATGTTCATGACTATTACCATTGTATCGACGTAATCTAAAAAGTCGAGTTGATTCCGGTAACTGATATGCGAGGATCACGGAAAAATCCAACGGGTTTTCTTGGCTCTTTCTGACAATAATCATAAACTCGTTACCAGAAACTCCTTTAGCAGGAATATTGCATTCAAGGTGGCCGAGTTTAGTAACTCGCAAGTCCAGTGGCAGACTAAGCTCTTTGTCAAGGAGTTTCTGTTCTTTTATTAAAGTGGCGATTTCATTATCCAATAATCTAATGACCACAGCTTCTCTTACCTCAAGCTCATTTTAATTCTGTCCTAGCTATCAAGAACACTTCTATCGACATTGCCGTCACTACTGCATACGCCAAGACACTCTCTTCGGATGAGCAGCGCGTACTAAAGATGATACTCCACAGGTATTCAAAGTCCTTCTAGGGAAATGATAAATGCCTTTTCCTGTAAATGATCGATCTGGCGCGTTCTTTTACGCAAAATGGACATTTCATCGAGGATCGGGTGTCGACCGTCAGAACTTAGAAGCCAGCGCACCTTGAAGAGTCTCTTTTGTCTGTCTTAACCTATTGGGAAATAAGCCCCGCTTGGCATCACTTATATTCATACCGGGATCCCTTCTCTCATGATGACTCTGTAGATAGGCGAGGCAAAAAGGGGACCGTTTTCAATGTCTTCTCTAGAGAATATGACCGGAGCTATCACTACACCGTTTTCAAAGCCTATTCCCCAAAGGATGTCGCTTATTATTTGGTGCTGCTGTCGGGTGAGGGAGACAGTCTCAATGTAGATATCCAGATCCGATTCAGGGGTATCATCGCCTCGAGCCCGTGAGCCGAAAAGGCGCAGGTCGAGAATAGGGATCTGCTGAGAAAGCTTCTCCTTTACTTCACGTGCGATTTCCATCGAACGTTTCAGATTATCCTGGCGCCTAATGTCAGCCTCCTGACTCATGTCAAGTGAATTTCATCAATATTATGTCATGATATCGTAAAGGCAGTCTCCTCTTGAGACGCTCATACTCTTGCCACGACCGGGAAATCGGACGGATATTACCATCCGAAGGATTGACAATATGTAACCCTGCTCAGCCGCAACACACGCAGTTACTGCCGTCTCCGAGCGTTGCCATCAGCTCGAGCCGTGCGACAGGTGACGCGATCGGCCATGACAGCCGATATCATGTAGATACCCTGCAACAGGTCTGGCACGATAGCGAGAA
>DGZL01000136.1 GCA_002398515.1 Firmicutes bacterium UBA4981 | reverse complement strand
ATGCACTTTCGTCTACCTACGCACTCAATAACTACCTGTTGTGTACCTAGGCCACCGGCATTAATGTTTCCAACGGTATCGTCGTCTGCTGCTGACTTATTACCGGAATAGTCATTACCGAAACAGTATTTGCCTACGACGTTATCTTCGCCTGTGGCGTTGTTTCCTCTTACATAGTCTTCAGGCTTATGCGTGACGATGACTCGATAGGGAGTTATGACTGCCTGCAAATGTCTGCCTCTGCATTGAAGCCCAAACTCCAGCCTATCCCAACTCCGAGGTAAGCGGGGTTCTATGGATATCACCGGAATGTCCTCGGGACATCCAATATTCTCTGAACATGCGCCGGAGCAGTCTGTAGTCTGTCGGTGTACTTGTGAGTCCGGCAGGCGGATTCCCCCGAATCCAAACACTACTGCTTGCCACATCCCGCCTAGATTTGCGGCGTGTATCCCGTCACTGAGATTCCCTTTCTCATTTTTCAGCTTTGTTGAAATACACTGCTGAAAGTACCTATACGCGTCTTCAGCTAGACCTAGGTAGGATGCGAACACTGAGTGGATAGATGCGCTCAGTGTTGAAAGGTGAGTGGTGAGTGGTTCATAGTAGCGCCAATTCGTACGCCAAATCTCCTTATCATATAAATCGGGCAAAAGACGTCCAAGCATTATGACATCCGCTTGTTTTATCAACTTGCTCTGGGCGAGCGCATCGCCTCCCAAGGCTTCTTCAATAGATTTGCCTGAACCCTTCAGGCTGTCTTTCAGGCCGGCAAGATTCACATCATCACAGTCATAGAAACCTTCGAACTGCTCGATGACACCTGAATCATGATCCGGCTCGGGAAGGTAGAGGAAGCTCGCGACTCGTTTCATCTCCGCGAGTTCCTCTCTGTCAATACCGAGCCTTAGAATAAGCCTATTCCAATCTTCCGGAAACTCCTCGGCGAGCTTCAGCCCGGTCAGTATTGTCTGACGGGCCATGTAATTAGTGAAGGCGTTGTTGTTTATGAACTCATGGAATTCATCAGGCCCGATTACCCGGAGTATATCGTACCTGCCTTTTCCCTTATTCCACCTGGCGCGACTCGCCCAGAACCTGGCAGCTTCTATGATTATCTCCATGCCGTAGGATCTCATGAAGTCCAAGTCGCCTGTCCATTTGTAGTAATTCCAAACAGCGTACGCTACATCAGCGGTAATATGATCCTCCAGCTCTCCGCACCATATCCGTACACTTTCTCCTGTCTCAAGATGGGGCGCGGACCGTGTCGGAGTCGTCTCATCACCGGACGATGCGCTTTCCCAGGCGTACATGGCGCCACGATACCCGTTTTCGCGGGCCTTTCGCCGTGCGCCGGGCAGCGTGTGATACCTATACATCAGCAAACGGCGGGCAACCTCCGGGAAGCAGGCTATGTAGAACGGAAGGATGAAGATTTCTGTATCCCAAAACACGTGGCCTTTATAACCTTCGCCATGAAGTCCCTTGGCTGCAATACTTACTGTATCATCGCTATTTGGCCCGAGGGATGCCAAATGGTACAAGGCAAACCTTACAGCCATTTGGTCCAGATCCGGCCCCTCAATGCGAATATCCCAATCTTCCCATAGCTTCCGCCATTTCTCCACATGCTCACTTTTGCATTTTGCATACCCGACTGATGCAACGTTCATCGCATTCATTCTCGCTTTGGCAGCCGGCTTCCTTGGGTCAAGTGCGCCTTCCTGAGCATGCCGGGCCTTGTCACGTGACGTATGCACAGTCACGAATTTATAGATGACAATGGACTCTCCTTCTTCTAATGTAGCCTCAAAATCATGGCCTACAGCATACTTCGCGTTGTAAGGGATCGCATCCACACGATCAACCGGTAGAAATCTGACACCGGTTGGCGTCCGCCCGGTTTCTTCCTCTATGTCCTTTACATCTTTCATACGAGATGCCTGCTCTTTGCAGGCCATGGCTATGACTGTTCCCGACTCTCGGCAGGTAGCCGAAATCTCAGCGCCGCCGTCACTTAGAGCTTGTGTGGAGTCTATCCTAAGGTGGACTGTGCCGGAGTTTGACACATTCCCGTCCAGGCGAGAGCGCAGCGCCACTTGCCCTGATCCACGCTCCATGGTTACAGATAGCTTCATGCAGAGCAAGTGTTCATCTACGGCAGACACGAATCGGGTGCTTTGCACCATCACTCGGCGTCCGTCTTCGGCGCTCCATCTATATGCGCGACTTAAGATGCCCTTTTGCATATCCAGCTTGCGCCGGTAGTCGGAGAGTCCTTCTTCTCCGATTTTCTCACCGTCTATCCGGATCTCTATAGGCAATGGATCCTGAATCACAACAAGCTCTGTGACGTCGTATGCTCCTTCACCTTTATTAAACACCCCTGCAACGAATGCCCCGGGTTTTCCTGTAAACAGCTTGTCTTCGTGCGCGCCTCTTACGCTGAGGTATCCATTGGTTAATGTGAAGAGCGTTTCATATGACGCAGCAGTCTTGGCATTACAACTTGACTCAACAGCTGTCCAGTTATCGTCAGCAGGCACAAGGAGCATCCTGGTATCGGTCAGCCGTTTTCGGTTCTGCATGGTCTGTTCGTTATCCCTCCACGCCTTCATTTGCCCATCCAGTATCTTTGTAAATGAGTCAATTCCGCCTCCCATGTGATATACGTTAGGCGGCACACCTTCAGGCTCCTGCCCTACACTGACAAAGCTTGCGCCTTTCGTCTTTTCTGATATCATTTTTGAATCGCTTCCTTCGCAGCCCCCAATGAATCCAAACTCGTCTCCTATGAAAAGCATCTCCGATACGGCTATACCACTTGGTTTTGCAACTTGTTCAACTAGATACGCCACAGAGTCCGCCTTGTCAGTAAGCCCGAGCTCTACATGCTTTACATCGCTTGTGACTCTGCCGTCCAAACCTACTTCTTCGGAGCAACGCTGCACCAGCTCAACTACTGACCCTATTCTGTCAACACCTGTAGCCTTCAACCTCTTCTCGGTTGCCTCAAGAAGTTCCCCGATCTTCTCCTTCGGGGGGTCTTCCCACTCCGGGAAGGGCATTATGTCGAGCTTGCGCCTGTTCAACCTGTTGGAGATAATTCGTGTCACAAGACCGTGTTGTTCCTCTAATATATGCTTGGCCATACTGACTGCTTCATCCATCATAGCCTCTTCGGCTTCTTCTGCTTCTCTCCGCCAAACCCGGACAGGATCTCCGGAAGAGTCAAACCCGTATATTTCTGAACCTCTGTTCACACATGCAAGTAGATTCCCTTTTATCTTCGGATGCAGGCAGCAGAAGAATTGCCTATTAAGATTATCGAAGTTTGTTCCGGTAACAGCTGCCAGCCACAGACCTCTGCCAAGTAATGCCTCAGTTCGCCAAACTAAGTGAGCCACCGGGCTATGGCGGGAGGCTACCGCAGTCCCGTCCCAGTCAAAAATGAGCATTCTGTAACGACGTGACAGTAATTGATGAAGACTACGAGTATTCATTTGAACCCCCTATGTTCACTTAATGGCAAAAGCCGCGTTAATGCTGCATGAGTTAAGACAACGCCTTTCTGCCATAGTTTCAAGAGCTTCATCTCAACGATAATTTGCCGCCAGTGGCGAACCGGCCATGCTGACCCGGCGGGTCTAGGAATCTTGAATAACATCAAGGGACAGAGATTCTGACACTTTGGCCGGTAGGAATCGAACACAGCCGGTTATAAATGCAGGCTTTCAGCTCCCAGGCGCCGTGGTTTGAGATCCTGCATTCTCCCGGACGGATATCAATGAAAACCGGACATCCGTGCCACATGAGGGGAAATGCCAACCTGTGCCAGTTCTTTGGGAGGCGGGGACACACTGTCAAAACGTCTGACTGCATTGCCGTGTCCACTCCTCCGAACCCGAAGACAGCTACTTGCCATGTGGCGCCTGCTGCAGCAATGTGGATCCCTGCTGACGGGTCTCCTCCCCGGAAAGGCAAATCTATCTCTGACGTTCGCGTCCAGAATTCCCAGGACTCCTCTGCCAGGCCCAGTCTGAGCGCGACCAGTGCATGTATTCCTGCTGACAATGAGGAGTCATGCGTGGTGTACGGCATATAGTGATCCCAGCTTCGGCGGATCTCAGCTTCTCGGAATTCATGGGGAAACAGCACCATTAGCAGAATCACATCTGCTTGCTTGATGCACTTTGAGCGGTACAGTCTCTCCTGCGATACTTGGGATGCAAAAGGCTTCCCTCTATCCGGCCACAATTTACCAAAATCGGGCTCGGCAAGCCTATCGAAGTCTTCACACTGAAGCACAAGCCCTGTTTCGTCTCTGAGAATTGGAAGAGCCATGGCTATTTCGTTAAACGTTCTGCATTCACTTTCAGATGCCCCGCCATGCTTGCCTACTTTAGATGCAAGGTCAAAGACAAACGAAACCATGCGATTGGTGTAGCTGTTGTTATGTGAAATCGGTGTGTATTCATCAGGCCCCATCACTCCCAGTATGCTCGGATAATCGTCCCCTGGACGCCGGTCGACCCGCTCCAGGAAATAACGAGAGGCTTCTGTTATGACACAAGCCGCAGGGCCCTTCAGGTAGTCTAAGTCCCTTGTCGCATAGGCATAGTGGGCTATGCCGTACACTACGTCTGCAGTGACGTGGATCTGGTGGTCACTGTATTGCCAGTTGGCGGATGGGCAGCACTCGTTTCCGTAAGTGTCTGATTCCCATGCATACTTGGCCCCTCGATACCCATACCGAGCTGCATTGGCTTGTGCTGCAGGCAAGGTCCGCACTCGAAAGTCCACAAGTGTTTTGGCGGATTCAGTGGATGTATAGAGATAAAAGGGAAGAAGATAGATCTCGGTGTCCCAGAAGTAACGGCCGCAGTAAGCATCGCCTGCATATCCCTTTGGATCGATCCCTACGCGGTCATCTTGCGGCACATGGCAGCGTAGTAGGTGATAAATAGATGTTCTCAGCGAAAGCTGCGAAGTGTCATCGCCTTCGATTATCACATCTGCTTTCTTCCAACGTTCTTTCCAGACGGCAGCGTGCTCATCCAGTAGGACTTCATATGGTATATGCGCAGTCTCTGTAAGAACTGCATAGGGGTCTTGCGGACAAAGATCGCGGCCTGTGCTGACTGCTGACCTTTTCTCCACGACTAAAGGTTTGTCGCAGGGGATGGTAAGGCTTGCCACGAGATCCCTTCGTCTGTCTTTTCCTTCGAGTGCCCAGGACGCGCCTTGCGCAATTACTCGTGATACGATATGCACGTCGTCTCCGCCGTTCGTAGTGACTGTGCACTTGAGGCAGTCCTTGCCGACGTGTGCCATATCCACGCCGACAAAGTGATCGAAACCGTTTGTCCGCACGTCTGCGTCGATTCCCGCTCTAACGGAGATAGGGACTTCGCTTGGTGAGGTAAACGTTACCCGTTGGACGCACAGATTAGGCCTGGCTGCGCTGATGAACCTTTCAAACTTGACTCCCACCGGCACACCCAGGCGCGTTACCCACTTAAGCGAACGCCGGAGCACGGCAGTATAAAGCAGTAATTCTCGCCGATATTCAGAGATGAGGCTTGCTTCCATATCCAACTTCTCCCCGCCGATGAACGGAGTAAGTCCCAGAAAGAACGGAAGGTTAATCATCTCTTCACCTAAGTGGGGGTGGGGATCGAAAACGCCGGGCACATATGTGCCCCATTTTGCCTTTGCGGCAGGGAACTCTTCAGCTGTGACATTGGCCGGTTTTCGATGGTATGTAATGTTTTGAGGCGCATCTTGGAGGTGTTCTTCGAGAGACCCTCGGATGTGCATATACCCGCTTCCCTGGGTGAAGAGCCCTTCAAAAGCTTTGGCTGTCGAGACTGAAAATATCGGTTCCACAACTGACCGGCAGGTGTTCACTTTCAACTTCTCCTTTTATCCGATGAATGTGGCGTCGCAACCAATGTCTACGGCGCTCATTGTGCCTTAGGTGGTTTCGACGACTCTCTGACAACAAGCTCAGTTCCTAAGAGAACCTGCGCGGGATTAGTGGGTTCCCCTTCAACTTCCGAAAGAATCAATCTGGCAAGGTGCTCTCCGATGTCCCTGGTGCGCTGCGCAACAGACGTCAGTTTAGGTATAGTGAAGTCATCTAAGGCTACATTGTCAAATCCAACTACTGACAAATCGTCCGGCACGCGCAATCCCAGCTCATAGGCAGCGCGCATTGCCCCGAAAGCCATTGCGTCACTGTAACAGATCAACGCGGTAGGGGCTGTTTGAGTTCGGTTGAGAAGGGCGTATGCTGCAGAATAACCTTCAGCAAGGCCTGAATGATCCATTTCTATGTACAAGCCGTCAGAGGATACGCCGTATGACTGGCATGCTTTGAGATACCCTTTAAGCCGTTGAACTGCACAGACAGCCCACGGAGGGCCTCCGATATAGCCGATTCTCTTGTGGCCGAGTCGCGCCAAGTATTCGACTACAGTGCCGATTGCAGCTAAACCGTCAGTGTCAACATACGGAAGCTCGGGATGTTCAGGGGATCTCCCGAACAAGACCAGAGGAGTCTCCATTTCGACAATACGGCCCAGCAGGGGATCCTCGATATCAGTTTCCAGAAGGACTATGCCGTCCACCTGCTGTTGCCGGATGAGTGAGATTGCATCTCCTACCCCGGACACGCCCGGCTCACGTGAACCCATGATCAAGTCATAGCCTGCAGCTGCAAGCTGCAGGCGAAGAACATCGAGGACTTCGATGAACAAGGCGTCACGGATAAAAGGCAATTTGCCGGTAATCGCACAGATGGTAAAAGAGCGGCCTGTCGCAAGTCGGCGCGCGACTGTATGGGGACGGTACCCAAGTTCGCGGGCAGCTTTCTCAATCCTTTGGCGTGTTCTGTCGCTGACGTCGCTGTGTCCGCCTAATGCCCTTGAAACCGTGGTGCGGGACATTCCCACTCGTTCCGCTATGTCATCCAGTGTCACCTGGGCACGATTATGTTTGTGTTCTTGCTGCATTAACTATTCATCCACCTTCACCCTGTCAGAATTTTATCGCTCCGCTGGAGAGCGCTGATACGATAGAATTTTGGAAGATAATAAAGACGATCACCAGCGGCAGGATAGCTAAGACCATTGCTGCGAACAGTCCGCCGTAATCAAAGAAGAACCTGCCGACAAAAAACCTAATCGCTACCTGAAGAGTTCTCTTAGCTTCAGAACTCACAAGCACCATTGCGAAGAGAAACTCATTCCAACAGTATATGGCCTGTAAGATTGCGACAGTAACCAGGCCGGGATGGGCTATGGGAACTATTATCTTGTTGACCACGGTCAACCAGCCTGCGCCGTCTATACGGGCTGACTCGTCAATCTCGGGCGGGATTCCCGTTATATGGCTTGAGAGGATGAGTATAGATGTCGGCAAGCCGATGGCGCTGTATAGAATAGCTAACCCGGTTAAGGAATTTGATAGCTTGAAGTAGTCCATGATGAGTTTGATAGGCAGTAAGGCTGAGTTTACCGGAATGAGTATCCCAAGAGCGAACATAAGCATCAGTGTTTGCCTCGCCGGAAAACGAAACCTTGCGAATACGTACGCGGCGAGCAAGGCGATGTACGCGTTTACTACTACAGATAACGCCGTGACTATGACGCTGTTGAGATAGGACTTGGTTATGCCGGTCACCCTGACAGCGTTCACGTAGTTTATCCATTGTGGTTTTTCCGGCAATGAAAGAGCCGAAGTCAATATTTCCTGGCTGGATTTGAGAGAAGAGATTAGTGTCCAGACAAGCGGGAACGCAGTAATAATCAGAAAGAGAATTAGGATTAAGCCTGCAATGATTTGGCCGCCTGTCGCGGAAAGGCGGGTTTTTGAGCTTTTTGGGGTAGAGATGCCTTCGCGGTATGGGATTACATTGCTCACGTGGCATTCCTCCTGTAAAGGTAGATCCGTATTAATCGTCTCATCCTTCCTGAACCTCCGGCGCATTACGAATCAGTACGTGCTTCTGCCAACTTTAAGTACCTTGAGAACGACAAGAATCAACAACGCTCCGAACCCCAACAGTGCCACGCCAAGCGTGTTGGCGTAAGAGTTGTGTATTAGCTGCATCTGCTGATACAAGTATAGCGCCAGGGTCTCAGTGCGGTAATCAGGCGCGCCGTTGGTCATTATGTAAAGCCCTTCAAAGTACCGCAATCCGCCTGCGATGTCCAAAACGATGCAGGTTCCTACCATGTCACGCAGCAAGGGTATGGTTACGTAGACTTCTTGCTGAAAACGGGATGCGCCATCAACCTGGGCAGCTTCGTACATCTCCTGCGGGTGAGAGAGTATCTCCGCCAGAAGAATCGTGGCAAAAAGCCCGACATGAAAAACCCAGGTGAAGATAATGCAAGGCCATGCCCAGTCAAGATCATACAGCCAGTTCTTGCACAAGTGGTCCAGACCGACCGATGTGAGGATTTGGTTTACCAGCCCAAAACTTGGATTAAACACGGATGTCCAGATCACGGCGTAAGCTGTGACTGATATAACATGGGGCAAGAAATAGACTGTCCTCAGGAACTTCCATCCCCGTGGTTTTCTACTGAGAAGCAGTGCGACTACCAGCGCAAGGGGTATATGAACAAAGGCGCAAGTAAGAGACCAGCTAAGATTATTGCGAAGAGCAATGTAAAATATCTTATCGTTAAACATCCTGACATAGTTTTCAAGCCCGATGAACTCTCCTATCCTTATGGAATCCCAGCGAAAGAGACTCGTGACTATCAAGGCGCCCATGGGCAGGAGATAAAACACGGTAAAAAGAATGATGGCCGGAAGAACCGCAAGGACGATGAATATTCTCGTGTCGCCGAAACGCTTCATGTCAACCGTCCTTTCATTGCCGGCCTGCGGGCCTTATCGGCTCCTCGGAGAAAGTGATGTCATCGCAGAAAGAGAACCGTGCCGGTAAGACCCGCAGGTGGTTAGGGTCTAGTTTTTGTCAGATATCTCCTGGCAGCGCCTGGCGAACTCTTCCGGAGCCATGGACTTGTCGGCGAGACCCGGCATCAACTGACAGAATGAGTCTATGACTGCCGGCTTTACTGCGTTGGGTACGATGTCATACTTGAATTTGGCTTCTAAGGCTTTAGGAATGAACTCCTGATTAATGGGATTGTATGTGACTCTGCTCATATCAACTTGTATAGTCGGGGCTTGGCCTGTAATGCTGAGATACGGAGCATAGACCTCTTCGCGCATGAGGAACTCTAGAAATTCGATAGCTGCGTCCTGTTTGACTTTGGTCTTGCTGCCTGAGGCATACCCGACGTTCTCCATTGCTATTACACCGCTACCGGGCGCCAAAGCATAGACGACTTTTTCTTCGAATCCCGGAGGCGCGCTCTTCGGATCGGAGAATGAGCCTATCATCCACGGCCCATTCGCAATCATCGCAGTCCTGCTTTGCAGGAAGTAGTTTGCTGCTATGCCGTACCCGGCGCCTACTGCGTCAGGTGTTGTGTATTCGTTTAAGAGGATTTGGAGTTTGGCGACAGCGTCGATGAACACAGGATCCATAAAGTTTGCCTCTTCAGGTGTGCCTTCAAGCCACGCTTGCCCTTCCGGGGTGGTGCCCAGGAAATGAGCGATCATCAGCGCGGAGCACCAGGCGTTTTCGCCTGTCATCAAGGACATCGGAGTTATCCCTGATTTTTTCAGTGTTGCACATACTGTAAAGAATTCATCCCAGGTAACCGGGAATTCTTTTATCCCGGCCTTAGCAAATAGATCCTTGTTGTAGAATATGCCGACATATGCTTTCCCAAATGGAACACCGAGAAGTTGACCTTCGTGAGAGTAAGTGGCAAGAGATTTCTTGTCATTCAGCCGTGCTTTGAGTGCAGGATCTGCTGCGACGTAAGGATTCAGATCCAGGACGCGGCCTGATTGAGCCAAAACATTGAATTCGCTGCGATCTGCTTTGATCATGAATATATCAGGCATGGTGTCTGCAGCCGCATCTGTACGAAGTTTCTCCCAGCATGCTTGATCCCCTGCTACCCCATCGATTACCACTTTGATTTTCCCTGCGTACTCTTTGTTGAAATCATTGACTGCCTTTTCAACCCAAGGCGCGTCCGGATGGACTCCTACCTGGAAACAGAGGAAGCGGAGCACGACCTCATTGGCTGCGTACGCGTATCCACATAACATGACTGCAAGCGCTACGGTCACAATAATCAACACTTTCCAATTACAACGCGATTTGCCCACGGTTACTCCTCCCTATTTGAGTGGTATTTGAAACGATGCGGCCTGCTTCGCGCCTTTGATGTGCGGTATGTGAATAGAAGCTCTTTAAACTGTTTCCGGTGACGCGCTTTTTGCAGTATCCGAAGCGCTTCGGATACTTGATTCAACACATCTTTCCATTATCCTTCTAATTCAGAAAATGAAAGTCATATTGGAAAGTTATAGGCGGTTGCGTTAGTAAATCCCCTGGTATTAGGCTTATAGCCGTCAGGAAGTAGGCTATGGGCCAGAAGGCGGGGTGGTCGTCTGAAGAATGACCAGTGATTGGGAGTCACCCTGATGAGATGATTAGGAAGCGCGACAGGGACCGAGATGCAAACTAGTGGCTGGGAGAAAGCCTAATAAGATGCTTAGAAGGCGTGATAGGGACCGGGAGGTAGACCGGTGACCGGGAGGCAGCCTCATGCAGCCTCATGACTGGAAGTCTGGAAGGCGCGATAGCTACCGGGAGAGGTGCGCCATTTGCTAGGCGGCGCAACGGCTACCGGCAGGCAGGGTGTCGGCCGAAGGCGCGACAACAATTAGGCAGACACGTCTTGCGCCTACTCCTCATCAAAGCGGTGTTCTAAGATATCCTTTATCC
>DGZL01000030.1 GCA_002398515.1 Firmicutes bacterium UBA4981 | reverse complement strand
ATCTGTCACTGCGCTCGAGAAGCCATCCGATTCGATGGTATAGCCATAAACACCATGCGCGGCTCGTTTAACTATTGCATCTTGCACCTCAGAAGGCACCTCAAAATCCATATCCGCAACCCACATAGGAATTACATCGTCATCCCGTAAGTCCCACTTGACAGAATCTGTACCCCGACGCTCAACTATCCTATTAAAATCAAAGCCGGATTTCATCAGCGAAACCTCCATAACACTCAAAAACTTCTCAAAAGCTTCTCAAACGCTTTCATTAGCTCATCAATTCATCCTATAGCATCTTGAGATTCTACATAAGAGACCTGTGTCCTATGAAACACTAACTCTAATTTATACCCTGGCGGCGCAGTTAGCAAGGAGATACAACACGCACCGTGACGCCGTGGCAATATGGGGTGACGGCACGGAACCCCGTAAATGAGTGAAACTCATGTGGATATTGAAGTAAGCGCAGTGTACCGTACGAGAAAGTCATGAGAAGCTGGGGAGAGCTAATCATGCGAGGCCTCAAGGATAAGCAAAAGCCCTTGGTCTTACCTGTTGGCACAACCAAAGGCTTATCAGGCTAGTTACTTGCCGGTTGTTCGTTACTTGCGCAGCACGTTAATTAACTCTTGAATAGACTCCAACCTCTCAAGATTAGATATCAAATCTATAGCCTCTGCTGCTTTCCCCGGAGCAAGTGTCCCATTGGCGGCTAGTGCAAATTTCTTTTCGAGTTCTTCGTCAGACATAGGATTGCTAGGATGCCCTTTCGGAAAAGTCGCATGTCCCCGATATCGTTTTCCCGATACTGTCATGATATCTATTTGGGCAGGCATCCAAGCGCCTCTTCGGTAGTTATTAAATTCATGCACTCTGTCGGTAACACGAGCGCCATCGGCAGTTCTTACCTTAGCAACTAGTGAAAGCACCTGTGGATCGTGTAACAGAACCTCGTCGTACCATCGCCATCCCGGTTTTGGCTCAATAAGTGCTACAGCCAGCGTATAAGGTAGGCTAAAAGCGGCGTCCATCGCGCCTCTTTGACGATATGTCATGAGCATGCCTTGCGACGGATCCACGGTTATCTCCTTGATATCTTGGTAGGAGATCTCATGACGCGCTACTAAGTCGTATAGGATATCAAGATAGCTCTGCACCCACAAGTTGGCAGGCCACTTTTTGAAAAGCGTCTTGAGTATCCAGTAATCCCTGCCCAAGGTAGAAAGAGACGCGTCTAACCAGTCCCAGTCACAGAGATCCGAGTACGCCATCATCCAGAACCCTCGGGGTCCTTCCAAGATTGTGTCCATCCCGGTTGTGCCTGCACTGGCATGCATTGCTGCAAACACGCCCTGCATGCTCGCAACGCCGTGGACATGGTGATATGTGTCTGAACGTGTTTCGATATACTTAGAGTTTCCTCCCAACGGGGCAAACGCTGCAGCTATTCCCATAGCTGTTGCCATCTGGAACTGGTCGAGCTTCATAAGCTTCCCAGTCGCTACCGCAGAACAGAACGGAATCCACGTTAACATACCCCACATTGCTTCACGTTGTCGTTCCTCAGTAGGCTGTACCGCCAAACCGATTCGCGCAAATACCTCGTAGGCTGCTACCACAGCTTCGACAACTTCCTTGCCAGAGGAGTCTAGTTTCTCACCCATCCCCAACGCGGCCGATACCACAGCCGTAGCGGGATGCCCAACATAGAGCATGTCGTTCCAATCCATCACATCTGCAAGAGCCCCGTTGGCATAAGCTGCGGCAGTGCATGATAGCCTGAGGTCCGTTCCCAGTACCGTACACTCCTTAGGTTCTGCACCAGTTAGCTCACCTAGTTTGACGATACGCTTGCCGAGAGGCAAGGGATGACCACTTAGAATACATCCACATAAGTCCAAAATTACTCTCTTAGCTTGTGATACAACCTCGTTAGGCAGTTGGTCAAATTCTAATTCAGATGCGTAACTGGCCAGTGCGTGCGTAACTCCCATACTTAATTGTCCCCTTTCTCAGTTCCGGCATATGCTGGGAAAAATACTTCCATCACGCGGCCGGAATTGGGTTTGCCAATGTAAACACCAAGAAGCATCGCTATAGTTGAACTGATGATAGCTGGAAGCCACGGATGAACGCCCCAAACATACGATTTGAAGAAGATACCGGGCCACAGCACAACGTAGGTAACAACCCCCGCAATGGTTCCTGCTATCGCGCCTGCTGAGTTCATCTTGGGCCAGTACAGGCCGACCACCGTAGGATAGAAAAAAGCGATACCCAGAAAACCCCACGAAAGGAATGTCAGGATGAGTATGTTTTGGAGCCACGCTGCGTTTGGATTCAGCACGACTAGAACACTCGCGGCACTCACAATAGCAGTAGTAGCCATAGCAATCTTAGTCAGGATTTTGTCGTCAGCATGAGGGTTGATCATCTTCTGATATATATCTCTTGATACTGCTGCCGAGACGACCAGAAGCAAGCCGTCTACTGTTGACATCATAGCGGCCATTAGCCCCACTAGAAGCAACCCTCCAACGAAAGGGGGCAATGCGTCTCTAGCCACGTAGAGAGCGGCATAGTTGGCCCCTCCGGGGAGTTGCGCCAGGTTAGGCACTATGATTCTGGCGCTCAGACCTATGACCATTATGCTAAAGTATATCCATAAGTTAGCCGCTTGGCAGGTAAAAGACCCCCAGCGCGCATCGTCCCATTTCTTCATGGAATAGAATCGGAAGAAACTTGCTGGTTGGGCTATCCCGGCCATTAGCGCAAACAGAAAAGTTGAAAACGCCATCTTACGAGTAAAGAACCCGCTAGCACCAGCAAAACTCAAAATACCTGGCACTGTGGTGCTTGCCTTTTGGAGCAATGATTTGAGGCCGCCGAATCGCGACAGAAGGAGAGGCGTGACTATAACCCATACTAGTACCATCCAGATACCCTGAAATGTATCCGTCCAGACATCAGCAAGGTACCCACCCAGAGTCATGTACAAGCCAACCACAATTGCACTTATCAAAAGCCCCACAATATAGGGCACACCAAAGATTGCATCCATCAAAAGTGCAGCGCCCATGTACTGAGCGCCGATGTAAGGTAAGTAACCGATGATAATAACGACTGCGTACACCAGCCTAGTCCACTTCGATTCGTATCTAGCTTCCATCAAGTCAGGCACAGTTCGTAGTTCAACGCGATCCGCAAGCTTTCTTAGACGCACTGCAAACACTATCCAGCTCAGAGAGAATGCCATGAAGAATCCTTGAGAGTTGAAGACAAGGTGAGATAGTCCGTTTCGTGCAACAGAACCAACGGTACCCATGAAGGCTGCGCCGCTAAGCTGGGTACCGAGCACCGTAATTGCCATGAAGAACCAGCCAACACCCGTAGATTTCCCTATGAGGTAATCGTCAAATGTCTTGGAGAACTTGTTCGCATATAGTCCTATGGCCACCATGACTCCGGAGTAGATAAGGAATACAATTAGGTAAGGTGTCATTTACGATCATCCTCCTTCCAGATTTCGAGGTTGAAATACAGAAGAACCCCTAGCATAGCGAGACATGGCATGACCCAGGCCCAGAACATTGCTGGCAATCTTCGCACCTCCTTTCCAAATCAATCTCCAATTTGCGGTTACTCGAGACAGATACTATGCATAAAATCCGCTAATGATGTCATAATACACCATCTTTGGAAAAATTGCAATACCGACAGATATAGTTTACTAAATATGCTAAGGATGTTATAATTCACTTAGATAGGAAATAATTTAGTGCTTGTGGAGGTATGACATGGCAAATCAGAATACCGGTGAGATTATAAGAGAATTGAGAAAAAGAAAAGGCATGACTATTGCCAACCTGGCCAGCAGGGCTGGTCTAAGCACCAGTCTCATTAGTCAGATTGAACGAGGGGAAACAGATCCGTCAATTGCTTCACTCAAGAGAATTGCAGATGCGCTTGAAGTTAGCACAGCGACCCTCCTATCGGATACAGAAGATGTTTCCAGCACTGTTAGGCCCGCTGGAACGCGGATGTGCTATCGCCTTCAATCGTGGAATGTGGAGCGCGAGATTCTAGGCACAGGGATGAAGAGCCTTGAACTTACACTGATCACTCTTCCGCCTGGCGAGAAGCTCGCGGATCTTATGATGACACACAGTGGGGAAGAGGCAATATTCGTACTTGAAGGGGATGTGATTCTTAAGCTTGATTCTGAGAAATACCAACTCGGCCCTGAGGATTCAGCACAGTGGGAGTCACACATTCCCCACATGCTTGAGAATTGTGGCCAATCACACGCCAGGATTATCATGGCTGATTCGCCACCCTTCTTCGGTGTGAAGATATAGCATCTAGAAAGAAGGTAGGTGTTATAGGGGTAGTCAAAAGACTCCTGACTAGACTGCCTAAAATATGTCATTAGACGCTGATACTCGAAAATCGCTGGCATTCTGCGGCATCATGACTTCAAGTTTCATGATGTTTCTTAACACAAATATGGTCCGGGTGTCTTCGGCAAGCCTCCTGAGGGCTTTTTCTGTCAGTGTAGATCAAATCTCATCCGTCTATACTGCGTATCTTCTATGCTACGCTCTTGTTATGCCTGTAGCTGGACAACTAGGGGACACGTTTGGCCGGAGGAAAATATTCAAAACCGGCATATTTCTCTTTGCTGTTGGCTCACTTCTGTCAGGACTCAGCAGTAAATTCTGGTTCCTCATATTAGCACGCGCCGTTCAAGGTACGGGCGGTGCCTTGGTTTTCCCCAATGCCCTCGTCCTAGCGACGAGGCTATCACCGCCGGAGGAAAGTGGAAAGGTTGTTGGTTGGTGGGGTTCTGTAGCGTCTTTAGGCGCAGTAGTCGGCCCAACGATTGGTGGCATTCTGATTCACTACTTTAGTTGGCGCTTCATTTTTTACGCAAACCTTCCTATCAGCCTTTTCATACTGGCAACCGAGCGCATGTTGCCTGACGAAAGCAAGGAGTGCCTATCTGACAGCATACCTTACCAGTCCTTGGTTGGAACAGCGTTTCTAGGCGCCGCCTCATTGTGTGTGGTGGTGCTTGTACGGAATCTCGGTTCCCTGCAACGTAACGCTGGCGTAACTTCCAGTATGGTCCTGACTTGTGCGGCCTGTACTGCCGTGTTTCTTCGCACAGAATGTCGAAGTAATCAACCGCTTCTCGATATTGCCATATTTGGAAGCAGAGCTGTGGCCACAAGTCTTGTCTGCGGCATGGTACATATGTTCACCGACCAGTCGGCAATGTTCCTGATGCCCTTGCTCCTTGAGAAGATCAGAGGGTTTGGGCCGGCACAGGTCGGAGTCGCCATGCTTCCTGCCTCACTAGGCAGATTGCTCTCGGCTCCACTGGCAGGTCGACATGCTGATCGCAAAGGAAACAGAATTCCTGCAGTCTTAGGACTGCTCCTGATGGCCTCTGGCTGTTTATCATTCTGCCTTATCAAGCAAGACACCGGTATTCACTATATTCTTGGAGGGCTAGCGTTGCTGGGGCTCGGCGACGGATTGGTGTGGTCTTCGAACCTAACAACACTGCTCAAATACGTTCCACCAGAGAAGTCGGGATCGGCCACGGGAGTCTTTAATTTAGCCAGTTTCATCTCTGGAATCATCGGAACAACAGCGACCGGTTCTATGATCAATTCTGCAATACAGCTCAACATCTATCCCTTCACAGGGGTTGACACCGCCCCTGGGTACGCAGCTTCTTGTGCGTTACTTGCCTCGGTAACTTTTTTGGGTGCATCGTTTGGGTTTTCATGTCTTCCTCGCGGACTATCGGTTACGCAATACGATGCGGCAAAAAGAAAAACAATTGAAACTGCCGGGAGGGATGCTTACTGAGAACTGTGTACGCTGCACCCAACGCATTACCGAACACTTCACCAAGCACTTAACATAGTAAGTATTTTCCACAAGCTATCACATTGACAAAAAGGGAGGAACCGTTATGTCAGAAACAATTGCTGTTATTGGGGCCGGGAGTACAGGACACGCAATTGCCGCCCATTTGACGTTGTTAGGTTTCAATGTTACCCTCAGTGACCAGAAGACCCATGAACCCGCCATGAAGGCTATCCTGGATCGGGGAGGTATTGCCGTCAGGGGGGGCGGTCTCGATGGGTTTGTCCAGTTTACTAAAGTCACTACGAGTATTGATGATGCAGTGTCTGACGCGGATGTAGTAATTATCGCCGTCCTTGCAACAAGACACGACGAGATTGCGGAGGCTTGTGTTCCACATCTGCGTAAAGGCCAGGTTGTGGTCATCACTCCTGGAAATGCTGGCAGCCTAGTATTTAGTGAGAAACTGAGAAACCATGGTAAGAAGGAGGTCTTGCTAGCAGAGGTTGAAGGAAATCTGTATCCGTGCAGGTTGACAGGACCTGCAGAAGTCCTGTTTGCCTTTCCTGCTAGACGAAGGTACATTTCGGCATTCCCAACCAAGCACACTAACGATGTCATCAGAAGACTTGCTGGAATGTATGATTTAGCACCCGCCGCCAATATCTTTGAGACTACACTTAACGCTCCCAATGTTATTGTGCATCTTCCCGGTACACTACTTAATGCGGGAGCCGTAGAACGAATGGGCAAAGAGTACTGTCTGTACAGAGATGGGTTATCCTCAGCTGTAATCACTGTCATGAACCAAGTCTTCGAAGAAAGAGCAACTCTTCTGAAGGCACTTGGATATGCTAGCCGTCATTCTCTGGATCTGATAAGAAGACTATACCGCTACAACGAATTCCCCGAACTCGATACTTTTAGAAAACTCTCAGGACCTACCAGCATGCAGCATAGATACATTAGTGAAGATGCTGCCGTGGGTGTCCCCCTAATGATTTCGCTTGGGAAACTTGCCGGTGTTCCCATGCCAACGACAAGATCCCTTCTGCACCTTGCTTCCACGATCAATAAACGGGATTACCTGAACCAGGGACGAACTCTGAAGAATCTAAAGCTTGACTCGCTATCCTTGGACGAACTACATCAGTTCCTTGCAATCGGCACATATGCAAAAGGAGAAAACTGAGTGTTATTACAGCATAAAAAAGAAAGGTTTTGTTCGGTAGGGCACGCGTAAGAGAACAGGTAAAGTGGAGGTTCTGAAAGCATCAAGCAGCTGGCCACGCATAGCTGAAGGTGCCAGCCGAACAGCTCTTTCACACTTGGAGCCTGACTTGGCCCGGGCAGGCTCCAAGTGCTCTTCAATAACATCAAACATTCCCGCCAGAGCCGCTTCAAGAGTAGGTCAAAGCCGGCTTGAGCAAATCGTTCTCCACTTCTCCCCCCTCCCATCATAGGACACAGGCATCTTATGTAGAATGCCATAGTACTACAGTCTTAAGAACGGAAAGTCCTACTGTATCAATACTCTGCACACTGATCGGTAACCATAACAGGAGGAGCCTCTAGTGTCTCAGGCGAGTCTTTCTTCTGCCCTTTCGAAAGTAAATGGTTAACAGTGAGAGCCGCGTTCAAATCGAGCAGAGAGAAGCTGGACTAGATATTCGCACTAATCCAGGACTACTTCTGCTTCATGTGCAGACCGGCCTTTGAGTTCCGCAACCAAGGCCTCTGCCGTGCCTACACGTACATGACCCGAAGAGCCAACGTCTGATAGCTAATAACCAGTGTCAATTCAAGAAGAAAAGATCCGTTATACCTTGAATGTATGTTATCTTTTGGATAAACTGGAATTATGGAAAAACCTTATCAACACATGGACGCATAGCACATTTT
>DGZL01000027.1 GCA_002398515.1 Firmicutes bacterium UBA4981 | reverse complement strand
AACCTGTCGCACCCACGGCACTCATCTCTTGCATTTATGTGCCTATAGCCCGCGGCCAGCCCAGAGTGTACAATCCAAAACTGAACAAGTGTGGCTGACTACATTTTACTCGGACACAACGCTAAATGCAAGCCTTTTTGCTTGCCGTGTTGAGCGACTGTGATATTCTCACCCCATAACGCGTCTGTAGAGAATGTCACCCTGCAAGGGGCCTAGCAAATGTGGCCCCCTGTAAGCAGGGTCGCAGACATATGACTGATTGTCTACCACTTGTTTCGCAGGTGGTCGATTTTCTATCACCCCGTGCAAATAACTGCACATTCTCTCAGGCCGGGCCTCAGCCGGAGAGAACTTGCCGTAAGATCTATGAGATAACGCCATCTCAGCCTACTGACAGCATATTACATGCTTGACGCCTTGAGAATCTCACCAAAAATGATCGGAGATATCGACAACAGACCCACATAGCCCCACTCACTAAGAGTCAGCGGCACTACTTCAAAGATGACACCGAGCCCCGGTATGACAAGAACTATCAGTTGCAAGGCAGTTGATACAGTCCACGCCAACACCATGTATCGGTTGGTCGTGAAGCCCAGCCGGAACAAAGACCTTGTCGTTGACCGCAGATTGAACCCATGGAAAAGCTGGCTCAGTGACATTGTGGCAAAAGCCATGGTTCTGGCTGTGAGGAGCATGTCCCTCTCTGATCCCATCATCGCATGCGTTCTTGTCCCTAACCAGAAAGCAAGAAGAGTTATGCCTGCTATGAAAATCCCGTAGATCCCCACACGTATTGCTCCGCCTGAACTGAACACAGACTCATACCTGCCTCGCGGAGGGCGTTTCATCGTTCCCGGCTCCGGAGGTTCCACTCCGAGAGCAAGAGCAGGTAAGCTGTCTGTAACCAGGTTAACCCAGAGTATCTGTATAGGTGTAAGTATTCTGGCTCCAACTACTGCAATCCCCATGAATACCGCGATAATCTCCCCGATATTGCAGGATAACAGGTACGCGATGGCCTTTCTGATGTTGTCAAAAATCGTCCTTCCTTGTTTGACAGCTTCAACAATGGTGGCGAAATTATCATCGGCAAGCACCATATCAGATGCGCCTTTGGCTACATCCGTTCCGGTTATCCCCATAGCGCAACCGATATCCGCCCGCTTCAGCGCAGGAGCATCGTTTACCCCGTCGCCTGTCATAGCCACCACATGCCCTTGACTCTGAAGCGCATCCACAATGCGCACCTTATGCTCCGGAGACACACGGGCATAGACTGCCACCCTATTAACCGCTTCCTTCAGCTCTTCAGAAGACATGCTCTCCAGCTCTTTGCCGGTGAGAACCGGACTCGAGCCACTTTCAGATTCATCAAGCGAACTTAAGCTGATAGCTCGCGATACAGCCAGGGCAGTGTCTCTATGATCTCCTGTGATCATTATCGGAGTGATACCCGCTCCCCGACACGTAATAATAGCTTCAGCAGCCTCAGGCCTTGGCGGATCCATCATGCCCATCAGGCCGACGAAAACAAGACCTTGTTCAACCTCGTCAGCTTTGGGTTCTCCCGGCATTGCGCCTAGGATTTTATAGGCACATGCCAGCACGCGGAGGGCTTTGGAAGCCATGCCCGCATTAACCTGCATGATCCGGTCTTTCCCTGCCTGGTCCAGATGACGCTCAGCTCCGTCCTCAAACACGAATTCGCATTGGGCGAGGATGGAATCAGGCGCACCTTTCACAAGTGCCACGACTTTACCGTCGGGGAATTGATGGATAGTAGTCATTCTCTTCCGTACAGAGTCAAACGGGATCTCCCCGATACGCGGAGCATCAATCTCGTCATCTTCACTGAAGCCGGCCTTGCGGGCAGCTACGACAAGAGCCCCTTCTGTAGGATCCCCGACAATGAACCATTCGCATGTCTCGGAATTCCTTCGGAGCTCTGAATTGTTGCACAGCGCAGCTATTCTCATCAGCATGTCTAGATGCTGATCCGACACATCAAGAACCTTGTCGCCGGATACAGGATTGGATTCTTCATCCGGTGAGAACTCTCCCTCAGGGGAATAGCCGCTTCCTGAAACTTGGAGCATACTGCCGTTTACATAAGCCTTGACTACAGTCATTTCGTTCTGGGTGAGCGTTCCTGTCTTGTCCGAGCAAATCGCAGTAGCGCTGCCTAGTGTCTCTACTGCGGGAAGTCGCCTAATTATCGCTTTATGCCTGGCCATTCTTTGAACACCGATAGCCAGAACCACGGTGACAATTGCAGGCAGTCCCTCAGGAATCGCGGCAACGGCAAGGCTCACTGATGTTAAGAACATCTCAAAGGTGTTGATTCCACGAGAAAGGCCTGTGACAAACATGATACCGCACAGTCCCAAAGCTGCACCGCCCAGCCATTTGCCCAAACCCTCAAGGCGTTCTTGAAGCGGTGTGCGCTTGTCCGGCGAAGCCCCGATTAGACCTGCTATGTGTCCTACCTCTGTATTCATCCCGGTGGCAAATGCAATTCCTTTGCCTCTCCCGTGAACACACACAGTTGCCATGTGAAGAATGTTGGTCCTATCCCCCAGCGCAATATCCCCGCCGGAAGTCTGGGGAATAGCCTCTGCATGTTTTTCCACAGGCACTGATTCTCCGGTAAGAGCCGACTCGTCAGATTTCAGCGCAACAGAGCTCACAACGCGAATATCTGCGGGAATGTGGTCCCCTTCTTCAATTAGGACTAAGTCGCCAGGCACAAGTTCGCTTGCGGGGATTATCAATGTATTGCCGTCCCGTCTGACTCTGGCATGGGGGGCAGCCAGCTTCTTAAGAGCAAGCAAGGCCTTCTCAGCTTTACTTTCTTGAGTCACACCAAGAATTGCATTGAGCAAGACTATTGCCATAATTATGATGCCTTCCGCGATCTCCCCTAAGACAGAAGATATTATCGCGGCTACAATAAGCACAAGGACCAGCGGTTCCATGAATTGCCTGAGAAACATCTGAAAAATGCTAGGACCTGCCTGTTCTCTCAATTCGTTCGGGCCGAAAAGCTCAAGACGTTGCCTTGCATCGTTTGAATCCAATCCTTTGACCAAATCGGCCTTAAGCGCTTTGGCAGTATCTGCAACATCCATGTAGTAGTACTTGGCATGTTCCTGTAATACACCGACTTTCGAGACACCGTCATCTTCTGACACAATTTCAATGCCTGCATTACCTGCATTCATTGGACTGTGAGTCTTTTGCATCAACATTACCTTCTTCATCTAATCTTGCTATGCAACATATTCTACTTTATTCAGACTCTGTTGCGCAACTCATCCTACTGCCGTAAGCACACACTCGTTTCAAGTGATTTTGTGTAATCAGAGCACGCTTGCTCCTGACTTCTCTTGGCTCAAGTATAGACTTTCCTAAATCCAACCTAATTCTTCGGGAGAGGCACATCTGGAGCGGATCATATGACTCGAATTGCGAATTCAGGACACGCAGGCGTGCAATAACCGCACAATAGGCACTTGCTTTCATCAACTGAAGACTTGCCATCAACCATTGACAAGGCTCCGTTAGGACAGGCATCTACACACCGACCGCAGCCCTTACAATAAACCTCCACGATTTTCAGGCGTTTTTCCCTGAATGTGACTTCCCGCTCTTTGTCATGAACGACTTCGCCTCGAAATATCCTGCAATTCATGTCCACTTCTGCCTCAGATACCATGCCTACTACTACAGCGTCAATCCCAGGCAAGCCCATGACGAACTTGAATGCCTCGTCCATTCTCTCCAAGAGACTACCGCCTGCCAGCGCTTTCATGGCATAAATACCTTTTCCGTTGCGAGAAGCCGCTTCAATCGCAGAAGCCATATCCCCTACGGTTCCACCTAGAATTCCTGTACCGGCCATGTTTATAAGCGGATGAATGACATCAACATCGTCTCGGGATCCTGCGACTCTTACAGTGCCCGCATGATGGGTGGACACCCCAATGGCTTTGATTAACCCTTTCTCCCTATAATCGCACAAGCATTGATATGCCCCTGCTCTCTCTTGAAAGACATCTTCTCCTGCACGGGCAGCGTGCATAAGCATAATATCAAGACTCTCTACGTCAAGGGCTTCAAGAGCGTAGTTTATGTGTCGTTCAGTCTTGTCATAATCAGAAGCAGGCGTCTTCGTGGCAATAACGAGTTCTTGTTTCCAGCCTTCCTTCGCTTTTCGGATGTGCTCATAACTACCGTAAACATGCGCTGTGTCAAGGAAGGAGATCCCTTGCTCAAAGGCCCTTCTAATTACTTTTGCTCCTTCTTCCGGTGGCAAATTGGCTTGCAAGGATCCCATTACGAGAGTACCGAATCCAAGCCTAGTCACGTTAATGTCTGTATTACCCAACGTAGTCTTGGCTAACATTAGTTGTCCCCCTCTTCTGTCTGCTAAACCCATCTTATGATCAACGTCACAATCGTTGTCATCTGCGACAGGCCTTTCGCAATCGGTCCAAATTGACTGACATGTCAATCCATCACTGGTAATTGGAAAACTGCTAACTACAAAGATTCTACGCGAAATCCCTCCTGTCCTTCTGAGCTCCTCGCCTAACCCGGCCGAGTTGCTAAAACCCCTCTGGCAAGCGTACGCCGCAAACGCTACCTCGGATTCCATTCCCGTGAGGGTTGACCGCACCGACAATCCATAAAGATCTATTTAGAAAGAAAGCCCACAAATCTCAATTGCATACTGATTATGAACTGATTAGGTTGATCTAGGTTCAACTCAAAGCTAGAATGTAGAAGGGTATTGGATCCTTGTCTAGAATGTAAATCTAGCATCCTCTTACTAAAACCTAGGGAGGTCTTGAGGTGAGAATCCGAAAAGTTGCTATTGTCGGCGCAGGTACCATGGGATGTAGCATTGCAGAAAACATCGGCGAAAAAGGCTTTGCAGTTTTCCTCGTGGACCGCACCGATGAACTCGTGGAGGACGCTAAATGCCGGGTAGAACTCAGCTTGAATAAGCGTCTGGAAAAGTGGGGAATCACTGAAGCTGAAAAGCGAGTCACACTGAGTCGAATTCGTTTCACATCAAAGCTGGAGGACGCAGTAACGTGTGACTTAGTCATTGAGGCAGTCCAGGAAGATTCCAACGTAAAGAAGAAGGTCTTATCTGATCTTGACAAAGTCTGTCATCCGCAGGCAATTCTCGCATCCAACACATCAACTCTCAGTATTACTGAGCTTGCGGCAGCGACCCAGCGTCCTGAAAAAGTCATTGGGCTCCATTTCTTAAGCCCTGTGGCACGCGTTGAAGTGGTAGAGATTGTCCGAGGCCTGAAATCATCGGAAGAGACTGTTGAGGCAGTCAAAAGGTTTGTCAGAAGCCTGGACAAGATCGGGGTGGAAGTTCACGACTCGCCGGGATTCGTTACGACTCGGCTAATCACTCCCCTCCTGAACCAGGCCATGAACTCGCTGATGGAGGGAGTAGCGTCTGCTTCTGATATTGACACAGCAATAAGGCTTGGCTTTGGCCTGCCCAGGGGGCCGCTGGAAATGGCAGACCGAATGGGTCTTGATACAGTCCTGACTTCCATGGAAGGGTTGTTTAGAGACCTGGGCGATTCTGCCTTCCGGCCATGTCCGCTCCTTCGAAAGTTGGTTCGCGGAGGCCATCTGGGCGTCAAGACAGGCCAAGGATTTTTCAAGTATGACGGAGAAGGAAACCTTGTCGAAGCAGAGGAAAACCTTGTGTATCAGGGGGCAAGAGGATGAAAGTATTTGTGCTCAACTGCGGGAGTTCATCTGTAAAGTACCAGTTGTTCAATATGGAAGACGAATCTGTCATGGCAAAAGGGCTGGTTGAACGCATCGGGTCTGATGACGCTATCCTAACTCACACACCGGCCGGACGATCCAGCGTAAAGCGGACATCCAGCATTCTGGACCACACCACTGCTATAGGCCAAGTCCTGGAGATGCTGGTCCATCCGGAGCATGGGGTTATCAAGGATATTTCAGAGATCCGCGCTGTGGGCCACCGCGTTCTCCATGGCGGTCCTACCTTTACGGAATCAGTCCTTATCAATAGCGAAGTGAAAAAAGCTATACGCGACTGCATTCCCCTGGGCCCGCTCCATAATCCTGCAAACCTTATGGGAATTCTGGCTGCTGAATCTAACATACCCGGTGTGCCGCAGGTGGCAGTGTTTGACACCGCGTTTCACCAGACCATGCCTAAACACGCTTTCCTTTATCCGCTTCCCTACATCCTCTACGAGCGCCACAAGGTAAGAAGGTACGGTTTTCACGGCACATCCCACAGATACATTTCGCGTAGAGCTGCTGAAATACTCCAAAGGCCCTCTGACGGTCTCAAGATTATCAGTTGTCACCTGGGTAACGGAGCAAGCATAGCTGCAGTGAAAGACGAAAAATGCATGGATACCAGCATGGGCCTTACACCTCTTGAGGGACTCATGATGGGCACAAGATCCGGCGATATTGATCCTGCAGTCGTCTTTTACGTAATGAAACATGAAAACCTCACTATAGGCGAAATGGACTCTCTCTTGAATAAGCATAGCGGGCTACTGGGAGTCTCAGGTATCAGCGGAGACATGAGGGAAATTGAAGCCGGAATAATGAACGGGAATGAACGCGCCAAAGTTGCTTTTGACATATATGAATATCGGATTCGCAAGTACATCGGCGCATACTCTGTCGCCTTGGACGGAGTTGACGCTATTGTATTTACAGCAGGTATAGGAGAAAACTCCCCGTTCCTGAGGCAGCGAGTATGTGAAGGCCTTGGTTTTCTCGGAGTAGCCATTGACGAGGAGAAAAACAAATCACGAGGTAAAGAGATCGATATCACCGGAGAAGACTCCAAGGTTAAGGTCCTGGTGATTCCCACTAACGAGGAATTGGTTATTGCCAGGGATACTCTGGAGATTGTATCAGATGCAAACAGCCGGTGACGTTCTTGACCGAAAGTCTCTTTCGGTTTTCCGGTTCTTTGTTTCGCCCGGTGTCCTCTGAAAAGAGCGACAGGTTACTGAACTGACAGGCATGGAAGCTTGATGACTGACTAAACGCTACAGCTCTCAATCGCGGGGTCTGTAGCGTTTGTGATCTATCATTTCTTGAAGATGAGAACTGAAAATACCTCTGCATCAGGAACACAGATGTCTACCACGTCATGTGCAACAACATACCTCCAGAAGCCTTCATTGCCATGGATATCAAAAGTCAGAACGTCTCCCACTTCATAAGTAGGATGATTGACCACAAAGTGCTTACCCGCTCCTTTACTGGGATTTACCACGATGTAGAGATCTCCCGTATCCTTCAACCGCCAATGAGAAACCTCAAGGCCGGGTGATGCTTCTATTACGTCCTCGTTATCTACGAACCTGCCGACCTTGAAGAAAGGATTAAGTCTGTTTCGAAACCCGATTGCAGCCTTCAGATAGTCATGCAAATCGTCATCGAGATTCCCTGTCTTGTCCAGACCTACCCAGAATATTGACCCGAGAAGGAGAGCCCTATTAAGGTCATGGTGGAGTTTCTTAGCCCTATCCTCTCCTGTAAGATGTCTCTTTGGGTTACACATGTTGACCTGGACGTACTCGGGGAATGTATACTTATACAGATTGTAGAATTCGTCATAAGGGTCTCCGTTCCAAGTGAGATTTCCCCAGACGTAACTCCCGTAAACGTCGCCGCAATTCTCTATCATCAGGAAAGAGTCAGGGTTTATGGACCTGACCCTCTCAAGGAGGTCTCTCAGAACTCGAACATAACCCCGGCTAAAGCCTCCTATGTCTTCATGGGTATGGTTCTTGTCATAGCAAGGAAAAGGTTCAGCGGATCCCAGTTGATCCAGGTATATTCCTGTAGCGCCATAACTCTTCACCATCCAGCTCCCTACGTCTATGAGATAGTCCTGCCACGCTTTGTTTGAAGGACAAAGCACTACGAACTTATGAGGGCCGTACTGCTCATAGGTCATTCTCCCTGACTCATCCTTGATTGCCCACTCTTTACCCAGCGTCTCGAAGTAGTCAGACTCTATGTGGAATATCCTGGAGTTTATGTAGAATGTAACGAAGCCGCCTTTTTCATTTACATGCCTGCAACCGTCAGCAAGCTCCCAGCATGTCCCAAGCTCCAAGTCAGGATGATACTCAGGATAGTCCTGGTCGAACCCGCTTCTATTCCATGAAGCGATGAACATGTGTCTCATGCCGTATTCGTCTTCTCCACGTTCATACATGTTCGGAATATCGCTGAATCTGTTGTAGATGACACCGTCCCTCTTGAAATTGTAACACTGGTTCAAAATGGTTTCGTCCTCTAGGTACTCAGGATTATCAGGCATGTGAATGACACCGTCTATCCATTCTCGATACCTTGAGGCGCCAAAGTGCCAATCATCTGTAGTAATTCCCACGCCGTAGGGATGGGAGTTCCATGTTTCACCGGGATTGACAGTTGCGTATTTTCTCATAGCCCATCCCATCCACGGGCTATCAGGGCCCCCGGTCTCAACTCTAAGGCCTGTAACGGTGAAATCCCGATCGTATGAGCTAATATAGAGGCCATTTTCATCATCGTAGTAGTACATCCAATTCATAGATGCCAGGCCACAATAGTTTATCTCGCGGAAAAATACGCCGTCTTCTCCGCGCTTGGTCCTTGCCCTCCAAAAACCGAGGTATCTTTCGGATACGTATTCTCTTACAGGGGCGAGAGTTTTCTCCCCGGCATGGTGAGGGTAAATCATGATGTCATCCTGCCACGATTCTCCCAAATATACACCGCGCAAACACGGAAAAAGGATCTCGACTATCAGATAGCGTTCGTCATTATTACTTAGTTCCAGGAACCATAAGGTTTCCGCATCGTCTTCCCGGATTTCCATGCGAACTAAAGCATGAATACGGACAGGTTCAGTCTCGTTCGCCAGGGCACTCTCGAATTCAATAATCAGTGAACGCGTGCTCTCTCCTATAGTGTCCTTATCACCGATTATCTCCTCAACAGATATCACCCTGTCAGGGACTACCTCCACTTTCTCACCGGACGACAAAGAAATGCAGGAGAGCTTGTACAGAGGATACTCGAGATCGAGTTTAAGATAATCATCTCCTGTAATTCTATTCTTTAGGGAGGTAAGCCGACCGTTCTCACTGTCCACGCAGATTTCCAGGTGCTTATTTCCTATCGACAGACCCATATAGGCTAGTACCCCACTTTCTCATACTCATCCCATGCCATTGCATTAAACCTTTCCGCTCCGCACATGTGGTTGCTTATGTAAACATGAGGCTTCTTTCCCTTCTCCAGCAGCAACTCGATAACACGAGCCTGGATAGCCCAGACAATGTAAGATGCCGCAATCCCGGAAGAAGGGCAGATTCCCTGTCCCAGCTCATCCACGTGTACAAGGGTGTCTCCTATGTCAGAACAGTTGTCTATCACAATGTCACATACTTCAAACAGCTTCTTACCGCTGGGATGCGCTGAGTCAAGATGCTGAGAATACCTAAGCGATGTGAGCCCTATCACCGTAACTCCCCGGTCACGAGCGCAAATAGCTGCCTCCACAGGCAGAACGCTTGTCCCGGAGACTGAGCCGATAAGCAGAACGTCGCCTGGGAGTATGTTGCTCTTATCTACAATGAACTCGGGTAACCCCTTGATGGAATCCATGAAGACCCTCTTCTTTGACACTGAACGAGCCCTCGGCCTTACCGGGTTATCCACATTCAGGGATACCCTCACCGGCCTTACAGCCATTAGCCCCCCTGACCGTCCGATAGCCTCATACATAAGCATATGGCCTGTATCAAGAATATGCCATACCCCGTCATTAAGGAGCGCATCTGTAATGGCTGAGGCACTTTTGTATATGGTGTTAATCTGAGTAGATTCTATTTTTTCAAGGACTTCCTTCATTTTGGTGAAGTACTCCAAAGTCAGCACTGCTTCCCACCTCTATATGAGGCCTCAAGGTTCCCCAGCGTCTCTTCAGTCCATGGAATCCCCGTCTCCCTCATTGCCATGAGAAGGGTACCTATAACAGGCTGAAACCTGGGCCTTACAATATTTATCTCTTGACAGGACCTACGCACATGCTCCTCAAATACGCCTACCAGGATCTCCCCGAACTTCGAAATACCGCCGGTAAGGGCCAGGTCATAGAATTTATCATCTATTCCCAGCCTCTCTACGACTGCGACTGCCATCTCTGCAAGGCCTGAGGCAGCACTCCTAACGATGGAGAGCGCCACATCGTCACCTTCTTCTGCAGTTTCTTTTACCAGCGGCGCAAGATACGCCACACCGGGCGTAACAGAGCTTCTTAGTTGCTCCACCTTTTCCACCCGGTAATGCCTGAGGATTTTCTCGGTGAGTGCAGTCTTAGGTCCCAGCTGATCAAACTCCCTGGCCACTGCTTCTAAGGCTTTGGTCCCTATCCAGTGTCCGCTCCCTACATCACCTATGACAGGACCCCAGCCTCCGACGGTCTCTCGTTGTCCCGTGAGAGAGACACCTATAGCGAATGAACCTGTACCTGCCAGCGTCACAACTCCGTGGTCTTTTGCCAGAGCGCCCCAGAATGCGCTGAAGTCGTCCGGATGAAACGAGATTATCTCTCGAGGCAAGCCTAATTCATGAACAATCCGGTCTCGGCATCCTCGGATACCGGGCACAGCTATGACAATACGACATATGCCCTCGGGATCGGTATCTCCGAGAGTTGTCATAACTGAACCTATCACAGCCTGAATGGCTTTCTCTTCACCGACATACAGCGGATTTGACCCGGTAGTAATTGCGGTCCGAAGAACATGCCCACCACATGTGGCGAGGACGGCCTCGGTCTTGGTGCCGCCTCCGTCTACAGCTATCAGGTATTTCATCCTTAGAACCCCTTTATCCTCCGGCCGTACTTCTTTAAGAGGGCGTTGTTAAAACCATCGCCTTCCGGCATATTAGAACTCATAAGGACCGGAGGCATCACTCCGGCTTCTTTGAATCTGGCAGCTACTTCAACTACAAGGCAGTTTGCAATGTATATGCCTGCAATCGATGACAGCGCTCCTATCCGTTGCCCTGTCTCATTCAACTCTACGGCAGCGTCATTCTGCATAATGCAGTTGTCGATGACTATGTCGGCGATGTCCATGAGCTTCTTTCCCGTGGCATACCTGGACTTCAGGGCTGTACTAATATCCCTTGATGTAATGCAGATTACGTTCATCCCCCGCTCCTTGGCCAATTGAGCCATTTCAATGGGAACAGGGTTTATCCCTGAGTTCGACGCAATCAGCATCGGCTCCCCTTCCCTTACATCTAAACCCTGGAACATCACTCCGGCATACCCTGGCAATCTCTCAAGCTTCGTGCTTCTCAGAGCGCCTGTATGCAACATGGTGCCTGGATCAAAAATCGGATTCACAGGCACAAGGCCTCCGGTCCGATGGAACAGTTCTTCCGCTATCATGTGAGAATGACCTGTGGAAAACACATGCAGGACCCCGTCTTCAAGCAATGAACCTGCGACCAAATGGGCAGCCTCTGCGATAACCGGTGCCTGAGTCGTATTTATCCTATTGAGAAGATCCAGAACACACTCCCTGTAATTGCCTATGTATGACATACACTAAAGGACCAGCTCCTATCTACCACATCATTGGCGACGCTTTCGCAGCTAATCTTAGTATCCGGGCAGCAAGAGGCGCCCGAAAATCCCGGGCGCCCATGGCCCATGGCAAACTAGAACTTCCCAGCCAGCACATCCGCAGCCTCTTTCTCAACAGCTGCTATGGCGTCATCAACGCTCCGCTCACCCAGCCACATTAAGTCAAACTCCTTCTCAACCAGGGCAAAGAAGTCCACGCCGTAGACAGGGCTCGGGAACGGCTTGCTGTAATCCAGGGCTTCGATGAAATACTTGTGATCAGGTCGCGCCTTTAAGAAACCAGCAGTGTCAACGTCCTTCCTTGACGGCAGGCCCATACCTGTATTGAGGACAATCTGCTGAGCTTCTTTGCTTGCAAAGAACTTCAGCGCTCTCCAGGACAGATCCGGATTCTTGGCACCTGCCGGAATGGCCCATGCATTAACAAAAGCCACGTTCACCCGGGATTTGCCCTTTGGAAGAGGCCTAATTACATAGTCTATGTCTGCATTCTGAAGCTCTACTGTAGTAGACAGGCCCCCCATTAGCATGGCGACTCTGCCTGCGACAAAAGGCGCTGATTGCGGCCTTCCAAACTGCATGGCCTGAGTCTCAGTGGGCACAGACTTGTCGACTACACACATCTCCTGAAGGAACTTGACAGCTTCTATGCTTTCAGGCATTCCCAACAGAGACTTCCCTTCCACAGTACAGAGCCCACCATTATTCTGCATCAGAAAATCAGTGAAGGCGTCCATATACTTCCTGAAATAGAATCCCCACTGATCAGCGTGTCCGTCACCGTCCAGGTCTTTTGTCATTTTCTTGGCTATAGCTTTAAAGTCGTCCCAGGTCCAATCAGCGTCGGGTATGGCGACACCGGCTTTTTCGAATAATGTCCTGTTAAAGAACATCACCTTGCTGGTGATATCCCTCGGCATCGCGTAGAACTCGCCATTGTATGTAAGGGCATCTGAAACGACAGGGTAGACCTGTGCCATCTCGTCCTTGTAGTCTTCTTTTACGTAACGGTCAATGTTCATGATAGCGCCCTTATTGGCGAATATCGGTATCTTGTCCATGGCTATCATCATTGCATCGGGAAGATCAGCGCCTCCGGCAATCATGACAAGCATCTTATCAGCGTACTTGCTGCCAATCTGAAGATACTCCAATTCCAGATCCGGATTCAGTTTCTCGAATTCAGTCTTCAACTGAATCAGCGGTTGCGAAGTAGTAAAATCCCACCACGAGATCACCTGGACCTTAGTCTTCTTTGCTGCAGCTTCCAACGCTACACACATGGACATCGCAAGCGTGAAGATTACCACGAGAAGCAGCGTCCTTCTAATAGAAGGTCTCATTTCTTTTATTCCTCCCTCTTGATTCAGTCAATCTAGCCTCCAGCTACACGACCGCCATGGCCCTGTGAAGGCCTCTAGCACTTATGCATCACCTCTTCTTACCTATCAATGTTTAGGCTTGGCAAGAGAATCAGAAGTCATCTGCCTCCAAGGCCGCTTGTAAGGATTCCTGCCATAAAGTACCTTTGGAAGCACACGAATATCACTATGAGAGGGATGATAGACAGCGTGGTCGCAGCCATTAGAATATCCCAGCTCGATTGCACATTAGTTTGGAGGTATGTTAGGCCTACCTGAATAGGCATTTTCAGAAAATCGTTAATCACTACGTTAGGCCATAGGAAGCTGTTCCACTCAGTCTTGAATCCTATGATTGCAATAGTGGCTATGGCAGGCTTGGAATTGGGCATGATGATATTGCGCCAGACACCCCAGCGTGAACACCCGTCAATCAGGGCTGCCTCTTCCAATTCTCTGGGAATGCTAAGGAAATGCTGCCTCATGAAGAAAATGTTAAATACCAGGCTGGCGCTGAAAATCGGCGGGATGATAAGGGCTGTGTACCTGTTAATCCAACCGAGTTTTCGAACCAGCGCGTAACGGGGAATAAGGGTGACATGGCCGGGTAACATCATTACCCCAAGGAGTAGCATGAATATTAAGTCCCTACCCTTAAACTGAAGCCTTGCGAAGGAATACGCTGCCATAGAGGCAAGAGTGATTGATATCACAGGCACTGTCGTAGCCAGCACGAGGGAGTTCAAGAGAAACCTATGAAACGGAAGTACACTCAAAGCCTTTCGATAGTTGTTAAGGGTAGCCGGATCAGGTATCAGGTCCAAAGGGTTACCGCTGTATATCTGGCTGCGGGTCTTGAGTGAGGCTGTCACTGACCAAACAAACGGGAATATCATTATGAGGGCTACCGACACTAGAATCGTATAAAGGGCAGCAATGTGCAATCTCTTCTTGCGCTTCACACCGTTTCCTCCCGTATGAAAGTCTAGAAACCGATCTCTTCCTTCCTTCGCCTCGCCGCGAATTGAACCAGGGTTATCACAAACAGTATGACAAACAACACCCAAGCCATTGCAGAAGCATACCCCATTCTGTACCTTTGAAAGGCTTGAGCATAAATGTAATAGAGGATAGTGTTAGTGCTCCCGCCCGGCCGGCCTTCAGTCATCACGTATACAGCTTCAAAGAGGTTAAACACCTCGATAATCAACATAATTGTAGCAAAGAAGGTAGTATTCGATAGGAGCGGGACAGTGATATATCTGGTTTTCTGCCACCCTGTAGCGCCGTCTATTTCCGCCGCTTCATACAGTTCATTCGGGATGTTCTGGAGGCCGGCCAAATACATGATCATGTAATAACCTGAGACTTGCCAAAGCCGCATGATACTGAGAGCGGGCTTCGCCCACACCCTGCTTTCCAGCCAGCGTGGCAGATTGCTGACCCCGACGAGTTTCAGTATAGCGTTAAGCACACCCTGATCCGGATTGAATATCCAAAGCCAGACCATGCCAATGGCGATAGTCGACGTAATAGACGGCACATAATACGCTGCGCGAAAGAAGCCAATCCCCGGCAGCTGTTTATTTAGAACCATTGCCATAGCCATAGCAAAGACTATGCCAAGAGGCACTATAGCTACAACGAAGTAGACGGTATTGTAAAGGCACTGAATGAATGATTCATCTCTGAAGGCTCGGGCGTAGTTCGCAAACCCAATCCACCTGGCGGGTGTTAGGAGATCCCAGCTTGTAAATGATATGTAGAGTGAGTACACAAGAGAGCCATAAACGAAAATCCCGAGCCCGATGAGAGACGGCAAAATGAAGGACCATGTAGTCAATGTCTGTCTTACCTGGCGTGCACTTCCACCAAGACGTTGCATCAAACCATCCCTTCCACAGTCTGCATCAACATGTTCTATCGTTCCAGCGTGACTCTGAAACGATATTGATCGCCTCTGTATATTGAGATAGTGTGTTCTATGGGTACGCGCTCTCTGGAAAACGATACACGTTCCAATTTGAGAACCGCTTCTTGGGCGTCAATCTGAAGTAGTTTCTGCTCCCGCCTGTCCGGGAAGGCAGCCTCTATGAACTGAGTGCCGTACGCCGGTTTAATGCTGATTTTGTGTTCTACAAGCCTGTATATTGAGACATTATCAACAATATCGTCATAGATATCTGCAAATGGTTCATAAGGGATTCTTAGGAGTTCAATTGCCATAGGTTCGTTGTCAGCCAGTCTCAGCCTCTCCACCCTAATAGTGAGTGCATTCTTGTCGTCCAGATTGAGCTGCTCAACAGGCCCTTTCACTATCTCCTTCTTCAGGACTCTCGCGCCTGGGGTAAACCCCCTCATTTCCATGTCCTCACTGAAGCTATAGAGCTTGGACAGATCCCATTGGTGCTTCGCAGCACGAACAAACGTACCTTTTCCTTGGCGCGTTGCGACCAGGCCTTCACTTACTAATAGATGAACCGCCTGTCTCACTGTAATCTTGCTCACTCCGTGAAATTTAGCCATTTCAGCTTCTGTCGGGAGCTGATCCCCTGGCTGGAGTTGGTTCTGGGCAATCCGGGCACGCCAGTATTGACAAACTTGTACGTAAAGAGGTATGTTACTTTCCCTGTCAACTCCGGCAATATGCATCTTCGTCACAACTCTCCCATTGTCTGTAAATATTTGCTATTGAGCATTTATCCCTGTCAGTTTACACCAGTCTTGCCACAAAAGATAAGCCCCTTATGTCATTATAATCATTGCAAGCTAGTAACTATGTTATTATAATCACTACTTACTATTCTTTGTGGAATCTCAAATTCCTTCTTATGGCGAGAAATAATTCCAAGATCTTACGTGAATCTTTTGGGAAATCGTGGAAGGGCTAGACGAAAAGGCGGTTGAAGATTTCCGCCCATAGTTGTTCAATGGCTTTGGCTGCAGGGCTTTCTGAAACCCGGCCTGTATGCCCAAGCGAGATGATTGGCTCACCTCTTCCGAGGGCCTTGACTACTTCCTCATCAAATGGGACTCTCCCTGCCACATCGATGTTGCGTTTACGACAAAACTCCTCAATATCCGCTGAGATCTCGTAATCTAAGTCGTACTTATTGATACACACCGCTAATTCAACATCAAAACCCTCTGCGAGAGTATACAGTCTTTCCATGTCATGGATACCTGCAACTGTAGGCTCTGTTACGATAAGGGCTAAATCCACGCCGGACATTGAAGATATTACAGGGCAGCCTATACCCGGAGGCCCGTCACATATGATAAGGCTGGACCCGAGGGTTTCAGCGATACGGCGAGCCTCGCGCCTTACCTCCATCACCAGCTTGCCTGAGTTCTCTTCAGCCACGCCGAGCTTGGCATGAACAAGTGGCCCATAGACGGTATCAGACACAAACCACCGGCCTGCGGTGACATCCTTCATGCTTATGGCTTGATTAGGACAGATATGAAAGCATACAGCACAACCTTCACATGAGATGGGCTCTATTTTAATATGATTTTCATGCTCGGCGATAGCGTCAAAGCGGCATACCGCTCTACACGCTCCGCAATTGTTGCACTTCGCGGGATCGAGAGTAGCTCTTTTGAGGCCGAAAAACTCCTTCGTCTCTCTTACACTTGGATTCAGTATAAGATGGAGGTCTGCAGCATCTACGTCGCAATCTGCCAGGACTGTCGTCTCAGTAGGAAACGAATCCTTTGCCAAGCCTGCAAAAGCCCCGACTATAGTAGTTTTCCCAGTGCCTCCTTTGCCGCTGATAACCAGTAATTCCTTCACAGTGATTTCGTCCCTTCAAATACTGTTCCTATTCTACGCCTAAACCCGATCCGCGGTAACACAGATCGCATGCCACAGATCCTGAAATACCTTCTTTACCTCAGGAAACTCCTCTACCAGCCTTCCGCCCTTGGCATAACACGCGGCATATCTTCGCTCGAATGGAATTTCGGCAAGTATGTGTATGTTCTCTGCATTGCAATAATCCACCAACCCGCCGTTCCCTAAACCCGCTCTATTGATCACCACACCAAACGGAACCTGCAGTTCTCTCACCATGTCGACTGCAAGTGTAAGATCATGGAGTCCGAACGGGGTAGGCTCTGTAACCAGCAAACAGAAATCACTGCCACTCACTGAGGCCACAACCGGACATGAAGTCCCCGGAGGGGCATCAATGATCGAAATGGCACCCTCAGGCATATTCTGCTTGTGACACTTTACCGCCTTCACAACCGGCGGGGCAAGTGGACTCCCGATCCTCAACTTACCATGTATATGAGATATTGATCCTGCATGACCCCACTCAACTAGCCCGATTTCCAGTGGCTCTTCTCTGATAGCGCCTACAGGGCAAAGCAATGTGCATCCGCCGCATCCATGGCACAGCTCCGGGAAGGTCAATACATGCTTTCCCAAAGGCAGAATCGCGTTGAAAGCGCAGATCTCTCCGCACCGTCCACATCCGTTACATTTCTCCTCATTCACAATAGGTACAGGCACAGTCACTTTAGCAGAACCCTCAAGTACAGGCTTAAGAAACAGGTGGGCATTGGGTTCTTCCACATCACAATCCATTAGACAGACTGACTCTGTTTCTACAAGCGTCAAAGCCAGGTTTACTGCGATCGTGGTCTTGCCTGTTCCACCCTTTCCGCTGGCTACTGATACGATCATACGACATCCCCACCTGAAACTGAATAATCTCCGGTTGTGCGCTTACTTAATTGTCTGATACCCAGGCGGATTCAAACCTTTGACATGATCGCTCTCGCAAATCAGAGAGACATACTAATTCACTTGTCCTCGCACTCATGACCGTGGTCATGACCCTCATGGTGTCCACAATTGTGGTTTCCCGGGCGCTCGCTCTGCCCGTGTTCACAAAGGCTTTCCCCGCCTTTTAGGGTACCGGACGCAAATGCCTCGGCCACGTCGTCAACAAGTCCGGTCGCCCCCACGACAGTCTGTATGTTTTTCCCTGCAAACAGGTTCTGAGCTCTCATCCCCATTCCCCCTGCGATAATGCAGGAAACTCCTAGGTTTGACAAGTATTCAGGCAGAAAACCAGGTTCGTGTCCGGGATTGGGAATTACAGTCTTGTCTATGACCGAACCATCTTTCACATTATATAAGGTATATTCGGGACATCTCCCAAAGTGCGGCGCTACCGTGGATCCTTCTGTCGCTATGGCAATCTTCATCTAAAGACGCCTCCTTCACATTCTCTTCACGTATTGTTAGTCTTTAGTGACTTCTCAATCAGCACCCCTACGCTTGAGGTTGCCGAGCTGTACATAAATGGTGACCTTAACGATCTTAGCAACGACTCATCAGCCAGCTCTACCGGAGCTGTCCTGTCAGCAGACTTACCGGATAGGCTCGACCGGCGCCACGAAGCAACCCTACCGTTTCTACCGACAGGCGTTATCGGACATACTCTTTCAGAGGCTCTGACATCCAGGGCTTACAGATGCTCTACGACATATTAAGCCCGGTATGCGAGTCTGTTGTGGCCCCGGAAACCTGAGTTAATTCCCCTTCCTTGTAGGCTTTAATCGCGTCGCGCACTGTGCCTGACTCCATGACAAACACCTTAATCCCAGCTGCCTCCAGGGCTCGAGACGCATTCGGTCCCACATGCCCTGTGATGACCGCACTGACTTCACAGCCGGCAAGAAACTGAGCGCTCTTGACACCTGCACCACCTACCTCAATTGCCGCTGTGTTTTGCTCAACCCTATGCTCTCCTGTATTGAGATCCGCAATAACGAAATACTTACATCTTCCAAAACGAGAGTCAAACTCAGCGTCCAGGTTCTTGTCCTGCGCAGTTACTGCTATCTTCATTCTGGAACCTCCTTGTTCACTATTTCAGTCCACCTTATTCCTGACCGCATCGCTTCACCGTCATATTCCTCTACATGACCTAGGTCGCACAATCTAGCTAAATCAGGATCAAGCGGTAATGCGCCCAAATAAGGTATCCCTGAGGACTTTGCGAGTTCTTCACCCCTACTGGGCCCGAATAGGTGAAGAATCTCACCGCATTTTGGACATACTGTATAGCTCATGTTCTCAATGAGTCCCAGGATTTTGACATCCATCATTGAGACCATTCTCATAGCTTTTTTGACAATCATTGCTGCAACGTCTTGAGGTGACGAGACAATCACTACTCCGTCCAGAGGCAGGGATTGCATGACAGTAATGGGAACATCTCCGGTTCCCGGAGGCAGATCCACAATGAGATAGTCGAGTCTTCCCCAGATTACATCTGTCCAGAATTGCTTTACCGCGCCTGCAATCAGGGGCCCCCGCCAGATCACCGGGTCATCCTCATTCTTAAGAAGAAGATTGAGGGACATGACTTCAATACCTAAGTCGCTCTTCACAGGAAGAATCCCAAATTCCATAGTCTCTGCGGAAGACTTGATACCAAACATTTTCGGTATGCTGGGTCCTGTGATGTCAGCGTCAAGCAAACCCACTCGGTAACCGTCTCTAGCCAGTTTCACTGCGATAAGAGCAGCTACAGAAGATTTCCCTACACCACCTTTACCACTCATAACAGCTATCACTTGGTTTATGCTGTTGAAATCGCTTTCCGGAAGAGTTTCAATTGGCTGTTTCAGCCTGCAGCCTGAAGTCTCTTCCTGTTCACTAATGTCCTTCGTCCCTTGCTCCACGGAGAAGTCGCCTCCCGCCTTACCCATTCTTAACAGTCCTCAAGTATTCAGGGGACGAAGACAAACGCCTCGCCCCCTTTACGATGCTTCGGAACGCCTCTCATGTAAGAGTCACTTATCCTAGTTATCCTTGCCTACATCGCCTGTTTCTTGCCTACCCAATTCTTCTAAACGTCCCTGGATAGCCTGAAGCTCTTCCTTGAGCAATGCCGCGTCTTCCTTCAGGAATGCGACTTCTTGTTCAGTAGAGGCTTGGGCTGTATATTCAGGATCGTACGCCGTATACTGGGCGCCGTACGGCGGGACTCCCTGAAAGACCGGATAAGGATAAGCGGCTCCGGGTTGATGTGTGGGAACTGCCCATCCAAGGTGGTAGAACGGTATCCGCCCACCTCGTCCAGGCGCCCCATGCATTCGCCCCCAGCCTCTACCTCTCCCGAATCCTGCTCCTTTGAATCCGGGCTGAGGGTTCATGTACCCGGGCACAGGAAATCCAGCACAATACCCTCCAGCCCGTCCAGTTCTCGGGCCAAAACCAAGAGGTCCTGTTCTGTCTCCTCGTGGCATATCCTACACCTCCTTCTCTCTCTTGAATTTCTTGTAAGATTATCAGAAAGGCATCCAGTAAGTAATGAGCATATGCTCGCTTATAGTATACTTGTAATTATGAGCATATGTCAATAACTAAATAAAAAATAGACGCCAAACTGTCGATTAAGCGTCTATCCTTCGCATTCATTGCTATTTCTTTGATAACAAGCCTGCTCACTTTTGGTTCCAGCCCCTGCCGCGGCGTCCCCACGGCATATTACCAAATCCGTGTCCTTTGTTATCTGTCCGCTGCACGTTTTCATCGCCACATTGAGGACATGTCATTTCAATGCCGCGCCCGCCTGTTCCAAAGGGAACTTCAAAATCATGGTCACACGCCCTACACTTGAACTTGCGCATTGCCACTCTGTAGTTTCCGCCTTCTATGCGAAGAGCCCGGCCTTCCACAAGAGCCCTTGCAATCTTCTCCCTGGCGGAAGTAAGATCCCTCTGAAACGTAGGCCTCGAAATCTGCATTATTTCCGCGCATTCCTCTTGCTGTAAGCCTTCAAGATCCTTTAGGCGAATTGCTTCAAGCTCCTCTACAGTCAGCACCTCTTCTTCCAACTCCCGAAGAGGCGCTCCTGCCGGTTTGAACACAGTCACATCAGGCACAAACCCTACGCGTCTGCACTTTGGGGGCCTTGCCAAGTCGTTCGCCTCCGTTTACGTCATTTCCACTTGTGTATTATCTACTCAATTCGAGCATCTACTCGTCTCGGGTGCATCGCCCTTATTACACTACATTGATTAGATATTCATCCTGGTAGCGTTTGCTCACTTCCGTTCTACTCATAGCTGACTACCATAATCGCTAATCGCTGACATTACCATAATGGCTAATCGGCGACCCTAGCATAAGCGCTAATCGCTCGCTTTTCAATTACTCCCATTGGTATCATGGCAGCCGGCACACACTGATTAGCCATAACGAGCCGAGTCATCTAAGTAGCGACCGACCTGTACTATTCTCCCAGTGTATTAATCATATGTTCATAACTATCATAGGCTTTCTGTGATCACGCGTCAAGTCGAACCATCGCGCGGCGAAATTCCTGATTGGATATACCTGCCTCTTTAACATAATGCTTACTGAAACGGGCCATCCTAGGCATAGCTATGAGATGAATGGCAAGGATTGATGCTTTTATCCCCTAAATGAATTCAGGAAGTTTTTTGCCTGGGTGCTACAACCGGTGCGGAAGAAGCCTGCAAAATCTCATTCTAAACAAGCGGCGCAAAGAGATTGAGAGACTCAAGAAGGATTTGAGATTTGCCGTCTAGAGTGCTACTCTGGGAATAGGATATTGACATTACCCAGGGCGGTAGCTAGATGCTGCTCCACGGCGCAATGTCACTTGTGAGAGAAGGTAGATATTAATGTCACGTATATATGCGCTCGTTGGCACAGCTGCAGTTGCTGCTCTGGCCCACGCTCTCTTGCCGGATCACTGGCTACCATACGTTTTATCTGCAAAAGCAAGAGGCATGTCTGCAAAGCAGACAGTAACCATGACAGCTGCAGGGGCTGTCACACATTTGGTTTCCACCGTGATCGTTGGATTGCTTTTTGCCCTAGCAGGAAGCGCAGTAGCTGCAAACGTAAGCACGGGACTGGAACGGATTGTCGGCTTCATCGTTATCGGACTTGGCGCCTATTACCTCTTCAAGGGTTGGTCCAAATATCGTAGGCATCACCATAATCACATGGAAAAAGACCATCATGGACACTGCCACTCCCATGTAACCGTAGGCTCCACGTACGGGTTAGGCATCATTCTTGGGGCTCGGCCTTGTGTAGAAGCGATTCCCATTTTCCTTGCTGCGAGCACACGAGGGGTCTTTTCATCCCTGGCGGCAATCGGAACCTGGGTGCTTGCCACCTTGCTGGCGATGGTGGGAATCGTCTGGCTTTCATTGCGCGGCCTTGAAACAGCAAGATTCGCCTGGTTTGAGCGAAACAGCGAGATTGTCGCGGGAATAGTCATTATCGCAGTGGGGATTATCGCTCTTTGTGAGTAGGACGGCACCAACATGGTGCCCAAAAGACTCATTCATCGGGTATCACCGATATTTGAGTACTACCATTATCCGATGCTACCACGCTGCAGCCATTCCGTCCTTGCGAGGTTCAGAACCGGAGATGAATACCCCGGTTTCAGGGTCACGCCAAATCATCTGGCCTCCGCCGAATCCTGCAGGTTCGTCTGTCACCTCTACCAGATGACCCATGCCGGACAAGTCACGGATTACTGCAGGATCCAGAGCAGACTCCACTGCCACACCACGTTCTTTCAGGACGCGAACGCGCGGAGCGTCAATAGCAGGCTGCGGATTCAGTGCGTGGTCAATAAGACCGAGGATCACCTGCACGTGGCCTTGGGGTTGCATATCTCCTCCCATAACGCCAAAGGCTGCAAGGGGGGTGTTGTCCTTGGTGATGAATCCGGGGATAATCGTATGATAAGGCCTCTTGCCCGGCGCCAGACAATTGGGGTGTTCCGGGTCAAGTGAGAAACCGCAACCCCGGTTCTGCATGGCAATCCCTGTCCCAGGGATCACTACCCCTGAGCCGAAGCCCATGTAATTCGACTGAATGAAGGAAACCATCATACCGTCGGCATCAGCTGCACAAAGGTACACTGTGTCGCTGTTGGACGGCTTCCCACAAGTCTTATTACGTTTACGTCGGGTGAGGCTGTCTACGGCCGCCGAACCTTCGGCAACCGCTATACTCTCCGGGTCTCCGGGTTCAGGCCAGTCCATGGCCTTCTCGGGACTAATAAGCCTGGCACGGATAGCTAAGTAGTCCTTATTAAGCAATGCCTCTGTAGGCACATCAGCAGCCAAAGGATCAGCCACGAAAGCA
>DGZL01000122.1:13222-14725 GCA_002398515.1 Firmicutes bacterium UBA4981 | reverse complement strand
ATTACTTATGGCGGAGACGGTTGAACTTCTCCAGTAGCTGCCAGTTTCGCCGAAGACGGCGACCAGTTTTTGCGAGTCAAGCGAGCTGCGTTAACATAATGTGGGGGAGAACAACGGTCTCATGGAGATCTACTTAGTGAGCAGGCGGCCTCTCTATGCTTACCTGAGGGAAATCGCCGGGCTCAACTGCCGCTTGCTGCTCTAGGACGCTCCGGGCAGCCTGCTTTACACCTTCATCCCTGGCATTTTCTGCAAGCCAAGCCACATACCCGGGATCCTGCCGTGCTACCTGTCCAAGGGGTTTTCGGATGTACTTCCCGAAGGTGAGGATCAGATCCTCGGGATTGTCAGGGACGGATGTTTCGTCCGGAAGGATTGTATCTCCAAGCTCTTCCAAGGCCACCATATCTATACCAACAGCATCTCTCATGGCTCGGGCTTTTGCTCTTGTTGCAGCCATTCTCAGAAGATGGGGTTGTATCGCCCGGTTCACACTTTCAGGCGATGCATCCCCGACCTCCTTGAATACTCCGTCTTCAGTCTCAACTTCCGCCTCTACCACACCGTACATTCCGTTATCCATGGAAGGGATCTGAATGACCTTAGTGTTGATGCGCTTCAGGCCACGCTGTCTTGCAAGCTCCAGAAGGCCTCCATATAGAACGTAGTCCCTACCCTGAAGGGTCTTGATGAATCGCTCGCGGAATTCCTTTGAAAGCTCCATAGTGAAGGTCCCACCCTATTCCTTAATTTTCAGGTCGCGAAGTTCAGCGCTTTCTTTCTTCACAACATAGAGTTCCCCGGATGTGTCCAGACTTGCAAGCAACACGTCAGCAGGATCGTTTACACCTTTCTTTCTCAATTCTTCCTTGAGCCACGCTATGGTAAGCCCGAGCTGGCTCAAGTACTTGTACTTTACCTCTCCGTCTGTGACCAGGGGATAAGGCAAACCTTCATATGAGGTCGTAATCCCAAGATCCCTGGGAGTAACAGGCCTTGCTTGAGATTTCATGATTACACTTAATCTGCCCGACCCTTCCAGGATTGCAAACTCCACATCCTGAATATTGGATACGTCTTTTTCACGTAACCCTGATAATAGGTCATCTATGTTATAACGAAGCTCTCTTAACGCGCCTTCCAAAATCTTCCCGTCTCTTACAACAAGGGAAGATTTCCCGCTGATTAGAGATCTGGCCTTTTCACTCCTTAATGTCATGAATGCAAACACCACTTCAGCAATGGCCAATACAACAATGGGAAGGACCGCGTCATGTATGTGAATTGACTTCTCCTCCAGAGGCATGGCTGCAAGATCCGCAATCATAATAGCCACAACAAGGTCAAAAGGAGACAGCTGTCCGATTTCTCTCTTCCCCATCACTCTGGTGACAAAGAGCACAAACGTATACATGAATACTGTCTTGAGTACAGTAGAAAGCATCTACAAACACCCCTTCGCCTATGCTTTCCAGGCGTCGGCGCTCTGTATTGTAGTATGAG
>DGZL01000122.1:12772-13036 GCA_002398515.1 Firmicutes bacterium UBA4981 | reverse complement strand
CTGTATTGTAGTATGAGTGCAATGTGTCACATGTATTCCGTATGTGTAATTCCTTGAGGGGATGAAAGCCTGTACGCGAAGCCTATATGCAGTCAGGCTTTTTTGCGGCTCCGGTTGAGCCATGCTTGGAGTTTTGGCAGGGGCCAAGTGTTGATCACGTGAGTCGGTTCAAGCCACGCACGTCTTGCGACATCTAAGCCGTATGACATAAAACGCAGCTCATTCGTATTATGAGAGTCGGTATTAATGGCGATGTAAGCGCCG
>DGZL01000122.1:12375-12539 GCA_002398515.1 Firmicutes bacterium UBA4981 | reverse complement strand
GCGCCGGCCTCCGCTGCCTTTCGCGCCCATGTAGAGTCCAAGTCCATTCTTTCGGGATACGCATTGATTTCCAAAGCCACATTGTGCCTGGCCGCCTCGTAAATGACAGTATCCATATCCACGTCATAACCTAAGCGCCTGCCCAGCACCCGCCCGGTGGGATG
>DGZL01000122.1:11828-12142 GCA_002398515.1 Firmicutes bacterium UBA4981 | reverse complement strand
CCCAGCACCCGCCCGGTGGGATGGGCAATTATGTTTACACTTCCGCTTTGAATTGCCCTGACTATGCGACCTGTCATAACATCTTCAGGCTGCCCGAAAGCACTGTGCACAGACGCCACGACCATGTCGAAGTGAGAGAGGACAGAATCCGGATGATCGAGACTCCCGTCCTTTAGGATTTCCAGCTCAATCCCGGATAGCACGTGGATTCCGGTGAATTTCGTCCGAAGCCGGCTTAAAGTCTCCAGCTGTTTGATAAGTCGCATCTCAGAGAGCCCTCTTGCGATCTTCAGGGACTTGGAATGATCAGTGAT
>DGZL01000122.1:11442-11636 GCA_002398515.1 Firmicutes bacterium UBA4981 | reverse complement strand
AGGGACTTGGAATGATCAGTGATTGCAACATATTCATATCCTAAGTCCTTGGCAGCTTCCACCATAGACTCTATAGACTCTCCGCCGTCACTCCAGTTTGTGTGCATATGAAGGTCTCCGCGGATATCTTTGGCAACCAGAAGCTTGGGCAAGCGTCTCTTTAATGCAGCCTCGATTTCACCTGTCATCTCACG
>DGZL01000122.1:0-11244 GCA_002398515.1 Firmicutes bacterium UBA4981 | reverse complement strand
GTCATCTCACGCAACTCAGGCGGCACATACTCCATCCCCAGGGCTTCGTATATGTCTGCCTCACTTGTCGCCTCCGGGTTTGCCCCTTTCTCAGTGAAAAGACCGTCTCTTGTCAATTTGAGTCCCAGTCTATGTGCGACGGACTTAAGGCCTGCATAGTGATACTTTGAACCTGTTGTTGCCAAAAGGGCGAAAGGAAACTCAGATGGCTTCACAATAGAGATATCTACTTCTACATCACCGTTTGCAGTAAACGTAATCCTGTCTTCACCGCAGGAGATCATATCTCGGAATCCATTCCATGATCTTATGAGATCCGAGATACGGGATGAATCTTCTATCACCAGGACTATATCCAGATCCCCGCAGGTTTCTTTCCGTCTTCTTACACTTCCTGCCACAGCTATCTTATTAATTCGCGCGTGAGATGTTATGAAATCAATGAGGCTTTCGCTGATCCGATCTGCAATTACAAGAGGGATGCGAGCCATGTCTGCTTCTCTTAGCTTTACTATGGCTCTTAGAATATTCTCCTCAGACTTTTGCCCCATACCCGGGAGCGTCCTTAACCTTTCGCTTCGGGCAGCTTCTTCCAGTTGGTCAATGCCGGCCACCCCAAGCTCGTGAAATATCAAAGATGCAGTTCGCGGGCCTATTCCAGGCACCTTTCGTATGTCCATGACTCCGGGAGGATACTCGGCTTTTACATCCTCCAGCGCCTTGAGAGTCCCTGAGTTCGCAATCTCCAGAGTCTTCTCTTCAATAGCTGCGCCTATCCCTTTGATGCTCTTCAGCTGCCCTTCCCGGGCAAGCTGAGCCGCATCTTCATTGAGGCTTTCGAGGATATCCGCAGCTCGTCTGTAAGCCCTGATCTTAAATGGGTTTTCTCCCTTAAACTCCAAGAAATCTGCAAGCTCACGGAAAACCGCCGCAAATCCGGCGTTAGACACAAGAACAACCTCCTGTTAGCCTCGACTCACCTAGACAGTATCCCCTTTCCTCGCCTTGCCGGCGGGATTTATCGGGAAAGGAGGAATTGCCTTTTCATTGGGATTAACATTGTCCGGATTTGTCAGGTACGGAATTCCTCCCGGAAATACATCCTCAAGGCTCTTGAAAATCACGGGAGACAAGCTCATCAACTCCCTGGCAATGGACGAACTATCTATAGCCTGGCGTGCACCTTCAAAGGGAAGCGCATAAACCATGAAAAGCACTATCATAGCAAACAAGGCGCCTTTGACAAATCCAAAAAGTGCGCCTCCTAAGGAGTCAAGTATGGATACAGGTGAGTATTTTACGAGCCTCCCCCAGATCCACCCCAAAACGGAAATTATCGCTGCCACACCGAGACAGACTGCCGCAAACCCAAGGATAGTGGCAATTCCTTCAGAAACAGCAAAATACTGAAGGACATACTCTGCTGCCACATCATAGTACTGCAATGCTAACATTACTGAGGCGACCAGCCCTACAAGGCCCAGAATTTGCCTCACGAGGCCTTTTCTAAGGCCTATAACAGCCATTAGTCCGACAAAAACCAAGAGCACGAGGCTAAGCCAATCCATTTTAGCTCCCCCTCTTCTACCTTACATCCTCCACGAGGCGCATGAGTTCCTCATAACGGCGCCTTGCTTTCTTGAGATCGTCTGCTAGGGAGAGACACACCAGAATCGCAGCTTGGCCTCGAGAAAGCCGCGGATTCATGGCAAGGGCAGCCTTCATCCGCTCGTCCACTGATTCTGCAAGCTCCTTTACATGATCAGTTTCAGTATCAGAACGAATAATATACTCCTCGCCCACAATATTGACGGTAACCCGATTCCTTTTCCCAATGGGTTCAGTTTCCCCATAGGCCTCTTGGCCCGGCAAACCCATCACCTCCATGGTTACCTGTAGTTACAGATATTGATTCTACTTCCCCCCGCCTTTACCTCCTACATATACATGGGTATTAATCCTGACTTCGAATAAAAGCCCCTACTTCGGAAGTAAGACTCTCAACTATGCCGGCATGAACTTCTCCTACCTCTTCATCGGTAAGTGTACGATCAAGACTCCGATACGTTATTGAATAAGCCAAGCTCTTATGTTCAGGAGGAACCTGGGGCCCCACATACACGTCAAATAGATTCACGCTCTCAACAAGGCCGGCCCCTGCTTCCCATATCCTGTCCTCTACTCTCTTGCTCTCTAAGTCTTTTCGCACAACAACAGCGATATCCCTGGTAACTGCAGGAAACCTCGGAAGCTGCCTAACCTCTCTGTCTGTCGGCATGCCAAGAAGGAGCTTCTCTCCGTCAAGTTCAGCCAAATATGCGCTCTTCTTGAGGCCCAAAGCTTCATTGACTGCCGGATGGAGTTCCCCAAAGTAACCGATATCCTCGCCGTTTGCTGCTACCTTAGCGGTTCTTCCCGGATGCAGCGTGGGATGGGTTGCCTTCTCAAAACTGTACCGGGAAATCCCGAGACTCTCAAGAAGCGTTTCAATGATGCCTTTCATGTCGAAGAAATCAGCGTCATCGGCCTGATTTCCCCAGGTAGGTTCCTTGAGCTTTCCCATGAGTGCAAGGCCGATCATCTTTCGCTCACATGGGAGAGCGGATTCTCGATCCGGTTCCTTCCTATCTTCTTGCGCGTCCCGCCTTTGGAAGACCTTGCCGATTTCATAAATGGCCACGTCATCCCTTTGCCTTGACGCATTCCTCTTCATGACATCCACAAGACTCACAAGGAGCGTTGTCCGTAACATCGTATGTTCACTGGAAATAGGATTGCTAATCTTCACCTCCCGGCGTTCAGTATCTTCTTCAGACAGCCTCAGTTCACAACAGGCAGACTCTGAGGTAAAAGTCATGGTGTCTATCTCTGTCAGGCCTGAGCCCCTGAGGATCTCGCCTACCTTGGACGCAAAACGCATCCCGGGATTCAGTCGTATCTCAGGCGGTGCTCCTTTAGGAATCGTAGTAGGGATCTTGTCATACCCGTAAACCCTCGCAATCTCTTCCACAAGATCCTCTTCTTGCAATACATCCATTCTGTGGTTAGGAACAAGCACACGACATGAATCCTGATTCCACTCGTCCAAGATGAACCCCAGTCTCATCAGAATCAATTCCATATCCTCTTGAGGTAGGGTTATCCCAAGTAAGCGGTTGACTCTGGCAGGACGGAGCCGAATGTGAATAGGCGCTTCAAGTCCGGAATACTCATCAATCCTACCTGCAGCGACTTTCCCCACTTTCAGCTCAGCCATGAGCATTGCAGCCCGATCTATACCTAATCTGGAATTCTCAGGCCACATGCCTCTGGAAAACCGTATAGACGCCTCTGTCCTCATCTTAAGTGCGCGTTGTGCCCTCCAGACACTGACAGAATCAAAGGTGGCAGCCTCGAGAAGCACCTGAGTGGTGGACTCCTCAACCTCAGTATCAGCGCCTCCCATTATGCCTGCAATGGCCACAGGGGAGGTGCTATTCGCTATGACCAACATATCCTCACTTAATTCACGGAGCTCGCCGTCAATTGTTACGATAGACTCTCCGTCACGCGCCCTTCTTACGGCTATGGCGCCGTCCGGGATACGATCCAAGTCAAAAGCATGGAGAGGTTGGCCCAGTTCAAGCATGACGTAGTTGGTAATATCCACCACATTATTAACAGGGCGAATCCCACATGCGATAAGCCTTTTTTGCATCCATTCAGGCGACGGGCCGATAGTCACCTCTGTTACCACACGTGCGACATAACGCCTACACAAATCCGGTGAGATGATTCTCACTGTCACAAGCTCGTCCACTGCCGGCCCTTCCTCGCTCACAAAAAGGTCGGGATGTTTCAGTTCAAGGCCGAGAACAGCAGCTGCCTCCCGAGCTATGCCAAAGATGTTAACGCAGTCAGCACGGTCGTGCGTTATTTCAAAATCAAATAGAGCATCCGCCCCTTCCCCGGTCAAAGATTCACAAGCAGTCCCGCTCAAAGTAAGCGCTTCTGCTACATCACCCGGAGGAGGAAGCCCAGGAACATATTGGGATAACCATCTATATGGGACAAGCATTAAAGGAACCTCCCTTTACTAAGCATGTATGAACTGTCGATTGAATGCCATGTCATTTTCAGCAAGAAGACGGATATCGTCTATCCCGTATTTCAACATTGTCACTCTGTCAATCCCCATCCCGAAGGCAAGCCCTGAAACCTCCTCAGGATCATAGCCCACTTCCCGAAGCACCCTGGGGTGAAGCAATCCTGATCCAAGGATTTCAAGCCAGCCTGTATGCTTACAGAGCCTGCAACCGGAACCGTGACAGATAACGCAAGACACATCCATCTCAGCGCTGGGCTCGGTGAATGGAAAATAACTCGGTCTGAACCTCACATCTGTATCAGGACCGAAGAACTCATGAGCAAATCTTGCCAGAACGCCTTTTACGTCTCCGAATGTTATTCCTTCATCAACAACAAGCCCGTCCAACTGATGAAATACAGGTAGGTGCGATGGATCAGATGCATCAGACCTGTAAACCTTGCCTGGGATAATAGCTCGAATCGGCGGTTTACAGTTTTTCATGATTCTAATATCCACGCAAGTAGTGTGAGTCCTAAGGACAATATCGTCAGTAATGTAGAAAGTGTCCTGAATATCACGGGACGGATGGTTCCGAGGCACATTCAACGCTTCAAAGTTGTTGTAGTCGAGCTCTACGTCGGGTCCTTCCAAGACTTCAAATCCGAGATGCGCGAAAATGCGCTCCAGTTCCTCATAGACTACATTCACAGGATGCCTGGCACCAATGGAAGGCCTTTTCCCGGGAAGTGTTATGTCAAGGTCTTCAGCCTTAAGCTTGTTCTCCAATTCAATAGAGGCTATTTTGCCTCGTCTTGTCTCTATCATGTCTCGCACAGTTTCCCTGGCTTCATTGAGAAACCGACCGACTATGGGTCTCTCATCTTCAGAGTACTCGCCCAAACTGCGAAGAGCTTGAGTTATCTCACCCTTTTTCCCCAGATACTTCACGCGAATTTCTTCTACTTCCAAGAGATTCATTACCGATTCTATACTCTTCTTTGCCTCAGATATCAACTTCTTCGCTTTCTCATCCATACATATTCCTCCTAGTTATGGAGAAGGGCCACAGTCTTCAAGGGACGAAGACGTGGCCCCGCGTTACCACCCTCATTATCAGAAATCGCATCCTTTGCAACTTCTGAACTCTTACACCACATGCAAGCTTCCTTTTAAAGGAAAACCCATGTTCCCCTATGTAACGGTAGGGTCCCGACATAGCCTACTTGCAAATCTTGATACTTTCAGAAGCTTTCAGCTTGTAGCTCCAAAGCGAACTTCAGCAAGACTGGCTCAGGCCTGCTCTCAGTCTTAGGCACGCCCTTCCTTCGGGCCTCATCTTGCTTACTCTTCTCCTTCATCGCTCTTTCAGCAATATAGTAGATTTGAGACGTTCCTTTCGAAAAAGACGCAAAGTTACTGGGTGATGAGCATCTTATAGATGAGATACGCAGTAATAGATCCAGTCAACTCAAAGAGTCGCCAAAAAAAGTCAGCGCCTAACATCCAGGAACCACGCCCTTTCAAGAGTTACTCCGCATACTCTTGTTGACCAATTATATCATAGCGTCTCGCCTGTCTGCAACATGCTGCTTTCTCTTATTGTTAGCTGTGGATCCTCTCATACCCTCTTACTTACCCTGTTCACTTTGCCTCTGCCTATAGGCTTCATACATTAGGATAGAACCTGCAACTCCTGCATTGAGAGACTCTGCCTCTCCTATCATAGGGATTCTCACCGTTGAATCGCAAAGTCTAAGGACCTCATCACCAAGGCCGTAAGCCTCGCTTCCCACAAGAATCCCGCATCTTTTTCGAAAATTATAATCGTAGCACAACGTATCAGCCTTTGTGTCGGCTGCAACTACTGAAAACTCATGCCTTTTCAGGAATTCAATTGAATCCTTGATTTTTCTGAAACTTACAAGAGGCATCCTTAGTATGCTGCCCATAGTTGCCCTGACACACTTAGAATTAAATGGATCTACAATGTCTCCGCTAAGGATCATACCTGATAACCCAAAGGCGTCTGCACTCCGAATGAGTGTGCCCAAGTTGCCAGGATCCCTGATTTCGTCAGCTAACAGAACCAAAGGAGATCCATGAAGACAAAGATCTGAATCTGGAATCCCGACAATTGCCACTACACCTTGAGGAGTGTCTGTATCTGCCACATGTTCCAAAACTTCCTCTGTAACGCCATAGATCTCTATTCCTGCAGCGACCAGTCTTTCATATAAAGCGCATCCCCTGGCGTTCCTAAACAAATACGGGCTTATCAGGACTTCACAAATCCTGGCGCCCGTACTCAGTGCATCTTCAATTCCACGGACACCTTCCAGCAAGAACCGACCCTGTTCTTCGCGGTGCAGGCGCCGTTTCAGTTTCCGAGCTTCCAATATTCTTGCATTCCGTCGACTGGTAATCGTAATCTCGATCGTCACTCGACCTCACTAGGCATCATCTACACTGTCGCGAGCTATCTTCACTAGTTCGCCAAAAGCCTCCTGGTCATTAACGGCAAGCTCAGCAAGGACTTTCCTGTTTATGTCAACTCCGGCCTTCTGCAGTCCGTTAATAAATCGGCTGTACGACATGCCATTCATACGCGCAGCAGCGTTTATTCTTGTAATCCACAACCTGCGAAAATCTCTTTTCTTGTTACGTCTATCTCGATAAGAGTAATGAAGAGACTTTATCACTGCCTCATTGGCACGACGATACACCTTACTTTTCGCGCCGGTAAATCCCTTCGCCCTCTTCAGGACCTTCTTACGTCGGCGTTTCGTAACGAAACCGCCTTTAGTTCTAGGCATATCAATTCCCCCTCAGATTTGGCACTTGCAGCGTTGCAAGATAGTGTCAATTGCCAAGAAGCCTCTTCACCTTAGCGGCATCTCCACGTGAAAGCACTGCCGGCCTGTTTAAGCGCCTCTTCACCCTTGATGATTTCTTGCCCGTCTTATGGCTCATACACGCCTTACGTCTAACAATCTTACCGGTGCCGGTAACCTTAAAACGTTTAGCGGCGCCTCGATGCGTCTTTTTCTTTGGCACAGTATGTCTCTCTCCTTTGCTGGGACCGCTACGGAACACTCGCCCAGTTCATGATTATGTGGAATCAGTGACTCTGCTTAGAAGCCAAAGGCGCCAAAATCATAACCATATGTCTTCCTTCGACTCGGGGTTCGCGTTCAACTGTCCCATAATCCTTGACTTCTTCAGCCAGGTCCTGAAGCAGCGCTCGCCCGATATCAGCGTGAACGATTTCGCGGCCCCGAAACCTCACAGTAGCCTTAACTTTGTCCCCATCTTGAAGGAACCTAATCGCATTTCTAGCCTTTACTTGAAAGTCATGGCCCTCAATCTTCGGGGTCATCCTGACTTCCTTGATATCCACAATCTTTTGGTTTTTTCTGGTTTCCCTCTCACGCTTTGCCTGCTCATACTTGAACTTACCATAATCAATCAAGCGGCAAACCGGCGGCCTTGCATTCGGCGCGACCTCAACCAAGTCAAGGCCTTTCTCGGCTGCGATCCGGAGACCTTCCTTAATAACCATAACCCCGAGTTGCTCCCCTGTCTCATCTATCAGCCTGATCTCACGCGCACGAATGTCATCGTTCACTCTCAAGTCTCTGGCGATTGTGCCTCACCCCCTACAGTATTTGCAATCCTAGTATGATATGAAAAGCGGGCATGCAGCCCGCTTTCATAACTAGTCACAGTAAGAGACATTTCGTTTGAGCCCGGATGTTACCCGAATGCAGGCTCCGCTCTTACATAACCCTGCTAGCAGCCGTATAACCAATTGTGGAAGGCACTCTCAAAAATGCCGACCAATAGGCAAGCGCTGCAAGGTGAGAAGCAGCAGGCTTCTTCTTGGATTCATTCAAATGTCAACGTCAAATAGATTACCATTCCATAATAGAAAGTTCACTATAGTGTGATTTTAAATATAGCATAACCGACATCAATAGTCAATCAACGTCTATCAACGTCTATCAGTGGCGGGAAACCTAGATCTTTTCCCGGATCTCCCGCACTATCCTGGCGACAAACTCAGGCAATGCCATAACCCCAAGGTCACCTTCGGTTCTGGAACGAACTGCGATCTTCTCTTCGTCAATTTCCTTATCGCCGACTATTATCATATACGGGATTTTCTCCACCTGAGCTTCGCGGATCTTATACCCGACCTTCTCAGGCCTGGCATCAGTCTCAACTCGAAGATCCACATCGCGAAAAGCCTTTTCCACATCCTTGGCATAATCAAAGTGGCGATCCGCTATCGGTATTATTCGCGCTTGGACCGGTGCCAGCCACACTGGGAATGCACCGTTATAGTGCTCAATGAGGCCTGCGACAAACCGCTCCATTGAACCCAGTACTGTACGGTGAATCATCACAGGCCGATGTGGTGCATTGTCTTCTCCGATATAGTTAATATCAAACCGCTCCGGCAAATTGAAGTCCACCTGAATTGTGGGACCTTGCCATCCACGACCTAACGCGTCCTTGATATGCACGTCTATGGCAGGCCCGTAGAATTTGGCTTCCCCTTCCATACGCCTGAACTTGATGCCTGCCCTATTCATAGCTGAGACAAGCGCGGTCTCCGCCAGCTCCCATACATCGTCTGAACCTACATACTGCTCCTTGTTCAGAGGATCCCGGACTGACAGCTCAAAGTCATATTCTTTGTAGCTGAATGACTCCATCATGAACTTCACTAAGTCTATTACACCCACAAGTTCATCCTCAAGCTGGTCCGGGCGCATGAACAAGTGGGCATCGTCCTGCGTGAATCCCCTTACTCGGAGCATTCCATGGAGAACGCCTGACCGCTCATATCTATAGACAGTGCCAAGCTCTGCCCACCTGAGAGGCAGATCCCTGTAAGATCTGGTTTTTGTCTTGTACATCATGATATGGAAGGGACAATTCATAGGCTTCAGGAGGTACTCGACTCCGTCGATGTCTATGGGAGAATACATATTCTCTCTATACCAGCCCCAATGGCCTGAAATCTCCCAAAGATCCCGTTTCGCTATGTGAGGCGAAAATACCAAGTCATAGCCACGCTTAAGGTGCTCGTCGCGCCAAAAATCCTCAATAACTTTTCTGATAATGCCCCCTTTCGGGTGCCAGTACACAAGACCTGCGCCGCCTTCTTCATGGAGGCTGAAGATATCAAGCTCTTTTCCAAGCCTCCTGTGGTCACGCTTTTCAGCTTCCGCCAACATCTCCAGATAGTGGTCAAGTTCGACTTTTGTAGGGAACGCAGTCCCGTATATTCTCTGGAGCATCTTGTTTTTCTCATCACCGCGCCAGTAAGCGCCTGCAACATTCAGGAGCTTAAACTCCTTGATTTTGCCGGTAGATTCCACATGAGGGCCACGACAAAGGTCTACGAACTCACCTTGACGATAAAGGATCACTACTTCAGCATCAGGCATGTCGCGAATGAGTTCCACCTTATATGTCTCGCCTGCCTCATTGAAGAGTCCGAGCGCCTCTTCACGAGGAACTTCCCTACCTACGATAGGCAGGTCTTCTTTCACGATTTTTCGCATTTCCTCTTCGATAAGACCTAAGTCCTGTTGGGTGAAGGGTTCAGGTTTGTCGAAGTCGTAATAGAACCCATTTTCTATCGCAGGTCCTATGGCAACTTTTACCTCAGGAAAGAGCCTTCTTACCGCTTGAGCCATAACATGAGAAGTTGAATGCCTCAGAATCTCCATATCCTTTTCTGAAATAGACATAATTACACGTCACCTCGTTTCATGTTTCATGAGTGTTAGCATAAATCCCACAATAGCCATGGGAGTCCTGAATAATCAAGAAACCCCCGCCCCGGAAATATCCAGGGACGAGGGTCTTCTCGCGGTTCCACCCAAATTGATGCCGTCTTCGGCCTTCAGCCTTCGGCATCCACTCAACATGCGCTTTAACAGGCGCAACTGTCTCCGGCTACTGGCTGCCCAATGTGAGGTGTGCGTTCACCGGGAAACTCAGAGGTGGTTTTCAGTGCAGCTTGCCGGCAAGGGCTTTCAGCCTCCTGACCCTTGCTCTCTCTCAGCCGCTTATTCACTTACTCGTCCTCATCATCGCTTATACGTTATGTTGTTACCATTAGGCCAATTATAGAAGAGGAGCTCGACTATGTCAAGTCAGGGTCAGTTCTCATCGCTGTGCCCGCCGATAGGTGCGTGCAGCCTGGCAAGATACTTCTCACAAAGATGACACCCGGAGCAACTGGTCACTCTGTTATCGAAAACCCGAGCTATTGTTTCATTGGCATTTTTGCCTTGGAAACCGTGCAAGATGATTTTCTTGGGAGACACTGTAATGAGGGCGCTTATGAGCAGATCCTCGTGATCAACGTCGCTTTGTCCTGGTTCAAGTGGCATACCTTCAAGGTAGTCGCTGTCCACTGCTTTGCCGTTTTGATCCAGGAGCCTGAAACGTCCGTCAGGCTTTGCGATAACGTGGATTTCTTCTATTTTGGGTTCTTGCACATCGACGAAGTACTTAAGTAGTCTTATGAATTCATTGTATTCCTTCTCAAGCATGAAATCGTCAACTGCAGCATCTGCGGCTATTTCAATCTGCTCCATATAACGCTTTAGCCTAAATCGCATGAATCCTTCAAGCATCAGACAATCGCCGGTATCCAGGTAGTCAAGGAGCGTAAACAGAACATCATTTCTGCGCCGGGTGATTGCTTGGACTTGGCCTTGGTCATCACCTTGGCTCCGACGATTCAACGCATCCAATACATATTCTGCAATCTTCTCTCGCTCTTCGTCATCGAAATAGGAATAACGAGTGCGAAGGGTCTTTTCAATGATTTCCGTCTCTATATCAAATACAATGTTATCTGCAAGAGCGCTGGCCGCATGGTAACGTACTATGTCGCGTTGGCCTGCAGGAATACCCTGACCCAGGTCAGAGATACTAAGACATAGAAATGTAAGAGGTCCGGAGGACCTCTCGGTCATATCAACATGAATGCCTTTTTCGCCGAGAGTCCGGATTTTCGCGAGTAGTCTTTCCCGCACTTTGGAGCCATGATCCTGGACCCCGATGGCGATAATCTCCATTTAGGACCACGTCCCTTCCCCGTCTATTATATGCTTGGCTCATTGACGGTATACAGCTGAGGAAGGGTATCC
>DGZL01000123.1:24875-26119 GCA_002398515.1 Firmicutes bacterium UBA4981 | reverse complement strand
TCTCCTCCCGCTCGACGTCAGCAACGCATGTCAAGGAAGGGGGCCTTCCGAACAAGGCCATGGCCCGCTCAGCAAGCTCTTGTATTTTCTCAGCGGTCCCGCCGGCATTCAGCCAGTCCGACACATCCCCTCTTTCCGACAGATCCGGTAAATGCACAATCTTCACCGTTCGCGCCATAGGTCCAACTTCCTGGACTACCTGCAAGCCATGTTTACGGCCTGGCGGGTCATTGTCGGGAAGAATAATGACATCCGCATCCTTTAGGAATTGATTGTAAGATTCTTGCCACTTTCCGGCCCCGCCTGCATTTGTAGTAGCGGTCAAGCCCAGTGAACGCAGTCGGTCAACATCCTTTTCGCCTTCGCATATGAAGACCGTCTCACCGGCCTTCACCGCCTGAATCACCTCAGGCAACCGGTAAAGCACTCGCTCAACGCCATCTAGCTTCCAGGTCCATCCCCCGGCCCCGTCTGGCCTGCGCTGTCTGAATTGCTTGCCCGGGAATCTGACAACTTGAAATAGCAGCTTGCCGGACTCATCAACATAGTCATAAACGGCTTCAGGGTCCTGCCGGGACCTCGTTTCAGTTTGTCTCCTGCTACTTTCCACGAATAGATCCCCCATCGTCAGGCCGATAGCTGTAAGGACGTCTTCGGTTCTACAATCTGCATAGCAGGTCAATAAAGCCCTGCCATCATTTCCTTCGTCTATCCTCAGAGAGGGGTCATGGTCCGCGTGAGCAGGACAAAGCGCCATCCATCCCTTGCCGGAACGCTTTACACCCTTCAGTCTTGATAAAACCTTCGCCACAGCCGGACTCATGGAATTTCACCCCGCTCACGCAACTCCTGCTCGATCCGGCGGTATTCTTCAGCGAATTCATACCCTTTCCAGTGGTAAACCATCGCAATTTTCCGTTCTCGTTCGGTCTCTAAATCATTCCACTCAACGCTTCGGCCATCATCCATATCTTCAACACGGCTGACGCCCTCAAGCCTACTGAGGATCTCGCGCAAGGCGGGCTTGTTATGGTAGTCATCACCCATCAGCTTTTTCAGTCTTTTTTCTTTCAAAGTATCTTCAGGAATAATATTCACTAGCTCGCCCCTCCCCCGCTACCGCTCCAGTGGCTCTTGTGCCTGACGCTCTATCCACTCCTTGAGTAGGTCCACAGGAATTCGGATATTCTTTTCCCCTATTCTCAACGCTGGAAAACCCGGCGTTCTAACTAGCTTATAAACCG
>DGZL01000123.1:23630-24670 GCA_002398515.1 Firmicutes bacterium UBA4981 | reverse complement strand
ATAAACCGTCTTCACATTGCAATTCAGCCAGTTCGGGCCTGCCGCTTCACTGACGCTCAATAAGCGCTTAGTCATCCCTGCACCTCCTCCGACAAGATGACCGCTCCAAATAAAAGAAGCCGCTAAGTCCTTACGGACTCAGACGGCCCCAATTATCGGAGTCAAACCGCTATATCGCTATTTTGCTCTTTTCAGCCCTCGAAGCCTTTCAAACATTCATCAATAGCAGTCAGGACTTCGGGCTTCAAAGGCCTACGGCCTGACAGGTATTCACTAAGCGCAACCTCAGAAAGCCCCACGCTATCAGCTACCCGGCGCTGAGTGAGGCCGTTTTCCCACAACCTCATCTTCAACATCAGGGCCTCCTTGGAAGGCTTTATTCGTCTGCCGGTCATGTGTCCTCACCCCCCCCCACAATTTACTTATCTCCGAAATACGTTCCCCTGGTCTGCTCATGGCCAGACACCAACCATCCTTCGCCCTCATGCCTGGGGTCGATCCAAGCGCCTGGAATGCTGACGATATATTCCAAACGGTCAGAGAAGGGCTTGACGGTCTTATGCACGAAGCTCGGCAGGGACCTCAGTAGGTTTATGCCGCCCCGCGCCATCGCCAGAGTCATAGCATAGGCCTCCAAGCACCTGAAAAGCCTCCTGGCCTGTGGTCCGGATAGCATGTCAGGCAATTCCATCGCCTCAAGAACCTCGGGGCTTGTCCAGTCCATGGAATCCGCGTCAATCGGCTTACCCAGTGGAATGCCGTTCAAGATCCACTCTCTGGCCTGCGCTATCTGCTTCTGGGTATATCCTAGCTCCTGCAAGTATGCCGCGGTAGCCATCTGCGCCGGGGAATCATTCGGATAATGCGCCTGAGTCCCGCGCGATCTTCCCAACGATTCAATTACCGGGCTAGGTATTAGCCCTCGTTTTGTCCACGTCCTAGCACTCGCAGGCTTTAGCGCAAGGTCAGGATATACCTCTTTCGCCTTCTCAATAACTTCTTCCATAGTCATGCTGTCTCTCCCCCAAACAGCTATATTG
>DGZL01000123.1:10073-23429 GCA_002398515.1 Firmicutes bacterium UBA4981 | reverse complement strand
ATTATGTATCGGCGTTCGCGGTCTGCGCCTTCGGTGTCTCCTCTGACTGCACCCATATTCGATTAGATTATGTTGCTCCGGAATTCTCCCGACGCTGACAGCTCTGGCCATCCCATCACCCCAATTTTAGACACACTTTTCCTGCTTGCAGCGTAGCAATATGCTACTGTGAATAGACTACCATGAAAATTTTTCAGTGTCAACCCCTCAGAAAAAGAATTTCTACATCCTATAGAATGAGGTAGACTATCGATAAATAACAGAATCCCGGCACTTCTGCCGGGAAACCCATCAGATACATAATATCATGCCCGATTGCAATACGCTACTCTCAAATCTGTCTCATATTCCTCTCACGAAAGCCCTAAAAGAACAATGGCTAATCCGCTAAGTCACACATTTGACACAGTAACTGACACAGTAGAGAACGGAATGAGACTCCACCAAAGGGAATATGTTAATGATTCCCAACAACAAAAGCCCTGATATTCTGCACTTTAAGGTATCAAACGGCACGTAGTGGAACACCACTCGTGTTCTTCGGGNNTCTGTCTTGATGAGGACGTTGCTTGGAAGAAAGAGCTTACCGAAGTCATGAAAAAAGCCTGCCAGATAAATACGTTTCACTTCTTCCGGAGAAAGACAGAGCTCCTTAGCAATGGATGCGGCCAGCGCTGCTACTCGCTGGGAGTGAGTGCTTCCAGCAGGTATGTTCCTATCGATTGCTGAGGTAATGAGCGTGGACATGCCTTCAAGCACGATACCGCTATCTGCTCCGGAGCAAACATCTGAAATATCTAAATCTGAAACCACGCACAATTCACCGACCTTCACACCGTTCTTTTGTTCAGTCAGTACGGGCAACTAAACGGCCCGTCTTGGGCCGTAGAAAAGAAGCAAGGCTCGCTTTTCCCTCAAAGGCAATATTCGCCGATGACAGCTTGAAATCCTCCTCACATGGGTCGCCGACGTGTGTTTGACATACGATCAAACATCACGTATACTATCTTTGTCACACATTATTTCTTCACATCATCAGTTCAGGTCGGGGCATGGCGCAGGTTGGTAGCGCGCTTGGTTCGGGACTAAGAGGTCGGCGGTTCAAGTCCGCCTGCCCCGACCAGTTATTTTCACCATTTGAGCAAAATCCAAACTAGAACCTACTACCCGGCTTCACAAGAGGGATTCGTCCTTCTTTACATACAGGGCAATCAACAGGATCCCAAGATCTTATCTCCATGGACAACACTTGACCCTGCTTGACTCCAAATCGGACAGCACCGTTGCTACGGTCGACGAGGACACCGACACCTGCAACTTCTGCGCCGCGCTCCTCCACCAATTGCATGACCTCTCGCACAGACCCACCAGTGGTGATTACATCTTCAACAACCAGCACACGCTGATTGGGATGGAGTTCGAATCCGCGCCTGAGAATCATCAGGCCGTTTTCGCGTTCCGCAAATATTGCAGGCACCCGAAGCTGCCTTCCTACTTCATATGAGACTATGATGCCTCCTATCGCAGGGGCCACCACAATTTCGATGCCGTCATCTCTGAACTCATCTGCCAGGTGACGGACTAATACCTCTGTATGAGGCGGGTGTTTCAAAACCTGAGCACATTGCATGTAATGGTCACTGTGCCGCCCTGACGTAAGCACAAAGTGGCCGCTTAACAATGCGCCTGCATCCACAAAGATTCTAAGAGCTTCCTCTCTACTTAACACCGAGTTCACCTTCTGCTTGTTCAATCTCTTCTTCAATTCTCCTGGCTGCGGATACCGGATCATCCGCCTGGGTTATGGCACGTCCCACCACTATGTAGTCTGCGCCTAACCTGACTGCCTCCCCAGGTGTGGTGATTCGCCTTTGATCATGTCTGGCAGCCCACTGCGGCCGAATACCCGGGGTCACCAGTTTAAACTCAGGCCCGCACGCAGCCCGTATTGCTGCCGTCTCCAACGGAGAGCATATCACACCGCCTACCCCGGCAGTCTCAGCAAGGCCTGCCCATCTTACAGCTACGTCTTTTACAGACATTCCTCCAATGAGAACGTCATCTTCAAGAATTCGTTGATCTATACTTGTGAGGACAGTGACCGCTAACACAAGCGGAGGCTTTACACCTAAGGTAACAGCCTCTTCTCTGACCGCTTGAGCAAGAGCGCTGAGCATCAGGGTCCCGCCTGCAGCATGTGTAGTAAACATGGCGCACCCGAGCCTCGCCATGACCCGTCCTGCCGAAGCTACGGTATTTGGTATGTCATGGAATTTCAGATCCACAAATACGGAACCCCCCAGGTCTTGAATGCACCTTACAACCTGCGGGCCGACTGCAGTATATAGTTGCATCCCCACCTTGAACACACCTACATGTCCTCGGAGTTTTTCCACTAAAGTCATGGCTTCGTCTTCCGTATTTACGTCAAGGGCCAAAATGACCCTTTCTTTCGCTTGCATAGCGCAACCTCCTTTGGATATCCGTTAGTCAGGTTGTCTCGGATAGGCGGAGATAACCAGACCATTTTCAAATAGCCCGGTATCTTCAGGCAGCTCGGGTATTCACAAGACCCACATCACGAAACGGCTGCTCCGATAATCTCACGCAAGTCGGTATGGCCGTGTCGTTCCATGTAGTCTTCAATCCCTGCCTTTACCTCCATAGCCAGCCTGGGATTGACGAAAGTGCCTGTCCCGACAGAGACAGCGCTTGCCCCGACCAAGAGAAACTCAATCGCGTCCTTTGCAGACATGATGCCTCCTCCGCCTAGGATGGGGATATCCACTGCCCGATATACTTGATAGACCATGCGGAGGGCTATAGGCTTTATGGCAGGGCCGGACAATCCGCCGAAGATATTTCCCAGCACCGGTCGCTTCGTCTCGATATCCACCGCCATCCCTTGTAAGGTGTTAATCATGGAAATCGCGTCTGCGCCTGCAGATTCCGCAGCCTTTGCTATCGCAACGATATCAGTGACATTAGGGGACAGTTTCGGCATTACCGGGAGATGAGTCTCGTCTTTCACAGCTTTGACTATCTCAGAAACCATACCAGGCGCAGTCCCAAGCTGCATTCCTCCCATGTCTACATTCGGACACGATATGTTAATCTCAATTCCTGCCACTCCCTTGCCTGTCTCAATCATCGAAGCAAGCTCAACATACTCTTGAAAAGTTCTGCCTGCGATATTGACAATAACAACTGCGCCCGATCTACGTAGCCGCGGAAGATGCTCACTTAGAAATGCCTCAATGCCGGGGTTCTCCAAGCCGATTGCGTTCAACATCCCACAAGGAGTCTCAGCGATTCTTGGCGGGGGATTGCCGGCCCAAGGTTCTCTTGTCGTTGCCTTACTAATTATTGCCCCTACATCATCAGGATCCAGTAAGCCTTCATAGCCAAACCCATATCCGAAAGTGCCTGATGCCATAACAACCGGATTGGCAAGCCTTATTCCACCGAGGTCGACTTCGAGATTCATTTGCGTCCCCCCTCCCCTGCTTCAAACTCCACCTGATCAATGGAGAAAACCGGGCCGTCACTGCATACCTTCGCATAGTCTCTGTCACCGGCTTTGAGTCTCACCGCGCATCCCAGACATACCCCTACTCCACAGGCCATGTTCGATTCCAGCGACACTTCCCCGGGAATACCTCGCTCCTTGGAAAACCGCGCTACACGTGCCATCATCTCGAAAGGGCCACAAGAATAAATGATGTCAGCTGCTTTTTCAGCAGGCATGCGGGCTAAAAGATCGGTTACAAGACCTTTGTGCCCCCTGCTGCCGTCCATGGTGGCAACATGACACCTTGCCCCGCTCTGCTCCAATTTCTCCAAAGCCACTAGTTCGCAGGCAGTCTCAGCCCCGTACAGGACATCCACCTCACATCCCGACTCAAGAAGGCGATCCGCCAGATATGCAAGGGGAGCGATCCCCATCCCTCCCCCCACCAGTAAAGCTACACTTCCCGCACCGGAGAGTGTGAATCCCCTTCCAAGAGGGCCCAGCACACTCAAATACTCTCCGGGCTTTGCCTCTTTTAATAACGAAGTACCCAAACCGCGGATTCTATAAAGGATGGAAATTACCCCTTGTTCCGCATCTGCTCCGTAAAGACTAAAGGGGCGCCTGAGCAGCGGAGATGCTGATGCAGCCTGATGAGGCTTGATTTCCACATGGACGAATTGGCCTGGTTCACCTTTACCCGCAATCTGTGGTGCCCTGCATTTAAGCTCATAGAGTCCGTCCCCGACTCGGTCGTTTTCAACTATTTCCGTATTTTCCAGGAAGAACATCTGTCGATACACTCCTTAGTCCCCTTTGTCGGGCATCTCGGCAAGGCGTCCTTCTCGAGCTACGATTCTTCCTCCTGAGATAGTCATCCAAGGCCAACCGCGAAGCTCCATGTCCTTAAACGGTGTGTTCTTTCCTTTGGAATAGAACGTTGCCGGATCCACGCGCCGAATTGCGTCCGGGTCTATTATCGTGATGTCCGCCTTGGATTCAGGAGTCAACGTGCCTGAATCAAGTCCCAAGACACGACAAGGCCCCACGGTAAAGAGCCTGACCATGTCAGTGATATGCAGGAGGCCGGCATGGACCAGCCTGTCCATGATTACTGCTACCGCAGTCTCAAGGCCTGAAATTCCAGAGGACGCTTTCGCATACTCACAGTCCTTACTTTCTACATTGTGAGGCGCATGGTCTGTGGCGATACAGTCGATAAGTCCTGAAGCCAGCGCGCGTGCCAATGCCTTCACGTGCGCTTCCGAACGAAGGGGTGGGTCAACTTTAGTATTAGTATCATAATCGCCGACTACTTCATCGGTAAGGGTCAGGTGATGCGGGGTCACCTCGCAGGTAACACAGGCGCCGGCTGCTTTAGCCTCCTCTATTATGTGAAGAGATCCTGTTGTGGACACATGACACACGTGCAGGCGCGCGCCGGTCAGAACAGCCAGCTCGACATCCCTGGCTACCATAATCTCCTCTGCCTCAGCGGGAATCCCTTGCAAACCGTACAGAGTTGAGTAGTAGCCTTCATGCATTAGCCCGTCACGGGACAGGTTCAAATCCTCACAGTGGGAGAGAATCGGGAGATTGAGCATGTGGGCATATTCCAGCGCATGTCTCATCACATCTGATCTCATAACAGGCTTACCATCATCAGAGAAGGCTACACAACCTGCTTGAGCCAGTTCTGCCATTTCGCTGAGCTCTTCACCTTCCAAATTCTTGGTAATACTGCCTATTGGGAGGACGTTTATCAATCCTGCCTGCTCACTCTTGCGCAAGACATACCTTGCGACAATCCCGTCATGGATAACAGGATCCGTATTAGACATGCAGCATACAGTAGTGAAGCCTCCCGCTGCAGCAGCCTTTGATCCGGTTATGATGTCCTCCTTGTGCTCATATCCGGGATCCCTGAAGTGGGCATGGATATCGATGAAACCCGGGCAGACTATCTTTCCTTCGGCGTCTACTACATCCTCGTCTCCGTCTATAGACAGATCCCTTCCAATAGCAGCTATTTTGCTGTCTATGATGAGCACATCTACAATCTCGTCAACACTGTTTTTCGGGTCTATGACCCGTCCGCCCTTAACAAGCAATTTCATCTCTCCCGCCTCCCAGCATCAGGTAAAGAATGGCCATGCGCACAGCAACTCCGTTTGCAACCTGTTCGTTTACAACGCATCTCGAACTTTCAGCCAGTTCTGTGGATATCTCGATACCTCTGTTCATAGGCCCGGGATGAAGGACGATTGCGTCGTCAGCAGCCAGAGCCAGGTGCTCAGGCTTGACCATATAGAGCTCCCGGTATTCATCGATAGACGGGAAAAGCGCACCATGCTGGCGCTCCTTCTGAATGCGCAGAACGTTGATGACATCAGCCCCTCGAATACCTGACTCAAGATTGGCATAGGCTTTGACGCCCAGCTTCTCAATGCCCGAAGGGATGAGTGTTGACGGACCTACGACCCTGAGTTCACATCCGAACTTGCTGAGGCCGAAGATATTCGAGCGAGCGACCCGGCTGTGGAGGATATCACCTACTATGACCACTTTCAGGCCTTCCAGCCTACCTTTACGCTCGATAATGCTGTACATGTCGAGAAGCGCCTGAGTAGGATGCTCATTTATTCCGTCTCCCGCATTGATAACACGCATAGAAGTATTTCTCGCCACGTAGTGGGGGGCTCCGCTTGATGAATGGCGCATTACCAGAACATCAGGACCCATCATTTCGATGGTTTTGATCGTGTCTTTCAGGCTTTCGCCTTTTTGCACACTGCTTGTGGAGACTGCTAGGTTGGGGGTATCTGCGCTGAGGTACCTTCCAGCAAGGTCAAATGAGGTTCTCGTGCGGGTGCTGTTTTCATAGAAAACGGTTATGATACTTTTCCCTTTGAGGGCTGGGACTTTCTTCATATCACGGGTGATGATGTCTTTCATGGGGACAGCGGTCTCAAGTACTGCTTCAATCTCTTCTCTTTCTACATCGCGAAGTCCGAGTAAGTCCTTTCTTCTGTCGAATCTCATAAGTCACGCCCCTTCTCCCCGCAACTGTCCCATCTTACGCAAAGCTAAAGGGGTATGGCTCCGCAACGCTCGTAGAAAACCACTCTGTAACAGACGCTGCTTGATCCGACTCCCATATCCCTTGCCAGCCTCACGGGACTAGCTTAAAGGGTCTACTATAGTATTTACTGCCCTATGACTTCTTCAATAACTACTTTGTTCTCTCCGTCTATCTCGTCTACGAGAACGGAAACTATTTCTTGTCGCGACGTAGGCACGTTTTTGCCTACAAAGTCCGGTTTAATCGGCAGTTCTCTGTGGCCCCTGTCAATGAGGACAGCTAACTGAATTCGCGTAGGCCTTCCGAGATCCATCAACGCGTCCAATGCAGCGCGTGCTGTTCTGCCGGTGAAGATTACGTCATCCACTAGGACTATGACTTTGCCGGTAACGTCAAAATCCACCTCTGTGCGGTGCACTATCGGCGCAGGGCCCAGCGTAGTAAGATCGTCCCTATAGAGTGTTATGTCCAGGACTCCGACTGGAGGCTTGATCCCTTCGATGCTTTCAATTTGTGACGCAAGCTGATTAGCAAGCGGTCCTCCTCTTCGCCTTATCCCGACCAACGCTACCCCGTCGACTCCCTTATTCGCCTCATTTATCTCGTGGGCAATCCGTGTAATAGCACGCCTGATAGAGGCCTCGTCCATGATTAGCGCTTTCTCTCGAAACTTCACTTATCCACCTCCCTGTCGTACATATGAAAGCCTGCTTCGGCCCTGAGGCTAAGCAGGCTCATATCCAATGATCCCGAGTTGTCCCTGTCATCGGTACCAGTTAGCCTCATAGGGCTCTTTTGGACATCTTAGGGAATTGTATGCGACACCGGGATCAAAGTCAAGGCTCTTTATGAGATTCTTGACCCGATTGTTTTGTCAATTCTACGATGAGCTTTTGACAACCCCTGCTATCTCATGGGCGGCTCTGACGGATTCTCATTCACCCGAGCCTCGCATATCTCTATGATCACTTTGTCTGCACTCTGCATTCCTTCAGTACTAAGCTGTGCGATATTCTCCACCGTCTTTTCGATACTATCATCGACAATTCCCTGAGACCTGGATACACACTTACCGTTCATAGCAAGAAGAGCAGCAGTGTAAGCCTCAACCCCGCCTATCCCGACCTTGAGGGCGCAGCTCTCCTTAGCCCCGTCACAGACCATGCCTGCAGTATCTGCAAGCACGATCTGCATGGCAGCACCGGCCTGCTCCTCTCTTCCACCCATCAGCCATACCATGCCTGCCGCTGCCCCTGCGCCTGCTGCTACAACGCATCCGCATACTGATGAAAGGCGCCCCAGTCGACTCTTGACGAAACTGGTTGACAGATGGCTCACTGCAATGGCACAGGCTATTTCATCCCTGCTCTTGCCCAGTTTCTCTCCTAAGACCAGCACCGGCAAGACTGCAGTAATTCCGTGATTACCACTGCCTGCACTACTCATCACAGGCAACAATGCCCCGGACATACGTGCGTCTGAAGCCGAGTAACACTGGTAGCGTATTATGTTGCCCAGATCTTCGCTGATTCGTCCTTCCTGTATCAACTCATTGAGCCCAACCCCGAAGCCAAGGCCGCAGTAATCCCGGTTATTGAGACCGTACTCAGCCATCTCACGATTAATGCGAGCGCCTTCCATGAGGAACTTTATGTCTTCATCGTCAATCTGCTCAATCAGACTCAGCAGTTCTCTATAAGACATCTTGCTAATAACATCAGGCACAGTCGGGGCGCTCCCGGATGCCGGAACTCCCTCTGAATTCGCAGGCCCTCCCGGTTTGCTTGTCTCAGAGTTACTTCCGCCGGTTATGACTCCGTCTTTCGTAACCTCAGTTATCCGAGAATGTTCATGCTCTATCAGACAAACCGCAACGTGTTTTTTGCTTCTTACTTCCGCGCGCACATAGACCCCTTTGTGATCCGGATTGTGAAGCACTTCCACTTTCTTGTCTTCAACCCACTCTCTGGCTGCTTCTACGTCATCACGGGTGACATCTTTCAGCACTTCAAGCCCATATTTGGAGTGGCCACACCGCACCGCAAGCGCAGCAGCCATGGGATTGCCCCGTGCTCCGTCACATCCTGGGATGCCGACGTCCAATCCATTCTTATAGATACTACTGCTTACTTCAACCTTCACAGATGTGACAGGGTCTCCTTCAAGTTCTTCGCGGGCCCTTGCCACTGCAAGGGCAACAGCGCCTGGCTCGGTGCATCCGTAGGCCGGTCGAACTTCATTTTTGAGGAATTCTTTCATTGATAGCATGGCTTTCTCCTTCTGCACTACATGACAATCTTCTCTGACTCAGGCACGCTCTATTCTACATTCTGAGGATTAGGCATGCCGCAAGCTTCGCTGCTTTGACCAATTCTTCCACAGCTATGCTCTCACGAGTTGAATGTGCTTGCTCAAACCCGATTCCGAGACCTACGCTTTCAATACCGTTGGCGTTGAACTGGTTAGCGTCTGTTCCGCCATTGGACAATTCCAATGTCATCTTCCGCCCGATTTTGTCCAGCGCACACCCTAGTAATTGCACCGCCCTGGAATTCTCTTCTACATGGTAGCTCTTGTACAAGGTAGATGCCTCAAACTTCGTCCTGGCGCCGCTTCTTACACTCTCTTCGGTAAAGCAGTCCTCTATCTGCTCTAGGACTTCTTTCGCAATTCTGTCATCATGGCTGCGCACTTCGCCGACTAAGTGAACACGTTCGCAGACGATGTTCATGGCTTCTCCGCCTGTCACCATCCCAATGTTCGCAGTTGTGGCATCATCCACCCAACCGAAAGGAACACGGGTAATGGCCGAAGCTGCAGTCCGTATGGCGCTAACCCCGTCCTCAGGATTTATCCCTGCATGAGCTGCACGGCCTATGACATCCACATCAAACTTGATATGAGTCGGGGCTCCGGTTATAACCACTCCAACGGGTCTTGCAGCGTCAAACACGAAACCTGTTTTGGACCGAAGCTTCGAGTACTCCAAATGGCGCGACCCCTGGAGTCCTTTTTCCTCGCATACAGTAATGACGACTTCAAGCGGCGGAAGAAGGGGCTGAACCCGGCGTGCCATGCGCATTCCCCAAAGAATGGCTACCAAACCGGCTGCGTCATCAGCGCCGAGGACTGTATCCCCTGAGGACACAATCCGATCCCCGTCGAGGCGTGGCTTGACACCTTTTCCAGGAGGCACTCTGTCCAGATGGGCACAGAGTAATATCGGCGGTTCATCAGAACATCGTGCTTCAGGCAACCTGGCTATGAGATTTCCCGAGTTCCCGCCTATCTTCTTGCCTGCGCCATCGCGTTCCACCTCAAACCCCAGCTCAAGCAGCTTGTCCTCCACCACTTTGCCTAGATCCGCTTCTTCATATGGTTCGCTGTCTACCTGCACCAGCTCACAAAATTCCTTGACCAACTCAGTGCGGAGCTCATGTTCATCCACTGAAATTGCATGCATCAAAGGTCACCCCCACTAAGCAGTCATGCCTTGTAAATCGAGATTTCTGCCGTGTACTTGTTCAGTTTCTCCTCGTCAACCTCATACTCAATATTGGCGTCCAAATACCCGTCGGTTTGCGAAAGATCGGGGCTTATGACATCCTCAACGACAAATCGGTCACTGGTTTCTATATCCGCCGCGTACACAAAGTTGTCAAGAGTCCCGAGAGCTGTCTTTATTAACTGCCCTATGCCGGTTTCAATCATTCCGCCGATCCAGTTACCGACCCCTGCTTTCTTGCATAGATCGTGGATCCTAATGGAATTCAACAGGCCTCCCACGCGCCCGTATTTGATATTGATAATACGGCAGCTTCCAAGTTGCATAGCCTTGCGAGCATCGTCTACTGTATGAATGCTCTCATCCAGGCATATAGGTGTCTTGACTTCCTTTTGCAGCCCCGCGTGGTCAACAATATCGTCCTCTCCGAGGGGTTGCTCTATCATGAGAAGGTTGAAATCATCAAGTTTCTTCAAGAAGTCTATCTCCGTCGGCTTGTATGAAGAGTTGGCGTCCACCATGAAAACAATGTTCGGAAACTCTTTTCGGACCGCCTTTATCAGCTCAAGGTCTTCACCGGGTTCGATCTTAATCTTTATGCGACGGTATCCCTCGTTGAGATAGCCCTCGATCTTCTTGAGCAAAGCGGAGGTGCTTGGCTGCATACCGATGCTTACACCTACGTCCACTTTGGGATTGGTTCCCCCGAGAACCTGCCATAACGGTCTCTTTTCAGCCTTCGCCTGAAGCCCCCATATTGCGCTTTCCAGCGCCGCTTTGGCATGGTTGTTTCCCTTTATAAAGCTGACCTTCTCCATGAAGTCTCCGGCGCCGTTCATCTCTTTGCCAAGCACAGACGGGATTATGAAGTTCCCCAACACTGTCTGGACAGATCCCACGCACTCGTAGCTATAGATTGGAGCGAGAAACGGACATGCCTCGCCGTATGCGACCAGCCCTTCTGAATAGACTTTTGTCACAACTGAATGCTGGGCGGATATCGCCCCAAAGCTCGTCCTGAAGCTGCTCTTCAATGGAATGGCTGTATGAATTACATCAACTCTGTCAATTCTCATATCCTATTCCCTCTTTTCATCTACCTATTCGTGTTTGGTTTCTCATTGCACCAAGCCAAGAAACTTGGGAATGGCAAGCGTTAGTTTTGGCGCAAACGCAATTATCCCGAGGGCGATGGCATGACATGCGAGAAACGGCCAGATCTCTCCCACGATATTCTCAAACTTCTCGCGCGCCACAGCACACGTCACAAACAAGACTGCTCCTACGGGAGGTGTGATTAGTCCGACATTAAGCGCAACAACCATCACTAACGCGTAGTGAACAGGATTGATACCCAGTTGCACCGCAATGGGTAGAAGAATGGGCGTAAGCATTATCAAAGACGCCGTCAAGTCCATGAAGCACCCGATTATCAGTAGAAGAATGATGCTAAGAAGCATGAATACCACCTGGCTGCCTCCGATGCTTAGAATGACATTAGCCATTTTCGCAGGCACCTGCTCAGACGCCATCACCCAGCTCAAGATTCCACCCATTGATACCAGAAGCAACGATACTCCTGTCTTGCTCACAGCGTTCTTAAACACTTGCCAAAGGACCTTGGCATCAAGCGTTTTGAAGACGAATTTCCCGATTATGACCGCGTAAGCGACTGCGACTGCGGCAGCCTCTGTAGCTGTGAAGATGCCTCCTAGAATACCTAATATGATAATAGCCGGCATGCCTAAGGCAATGAGGCCGTCCTTCACCACTTCAGCTTTGGTGCCTGTGTAGGACTGTCCTTCCAATTGGTAACCCCTGCGCGCAGAGATGATACCGTTGAGAATCATCATCAAGCCTCCCAGAAGCAACCCTGGGAATATGCCGCCTGCAAACATTGCTGCAACTGAAATGCCTGCCGTGGATGCGCAAACCACCATAGGAATACTCGGTGGAATGGTTGGGCCGATTACTGACGCAGATGCTGTGAGTGCACAAGCATAGGACTTATCGTATCCGGATTGCTCCATAGATGGAATAAGGATAGTTCCAAGCCCGGCAACTGCTGCTACCGCTGCACCTGACATGGTGGCGAAGATCACGTTAGCCACTATGTTGACATGGCCCAGGCCACCCTTCATGCGCCCCACAAGAGCATTGGAAAGATTTACGATTTTGCTGGTTATCCCCGCTGCATTCATTAGCTCTCCTGCGAGGATGAAGAACGGGATTGCCATCAGCACAAAGGAATTCATTCCGGAAAATATCTGCTGAGGCACTAACATCAAAAGGCTTCCGCCGCTGCTTCCGACCAGTGCAATGACACCGGCTAAGCCGAGGACGAAAGCAATTGGCGTACCTATGATAAGCATGAAAGCAAACGCTAAAACGACTAGTAAGGCAGTCACTTATTTTCACCCCTCAGCTCATTCCAGATTTTATTGACGATTACAACAAGCATCGTCAGGCCGCTCACCGGCACCATTGAGCATGGAATCCACATAGGAATCGGCAAGATTTCCGCTGTGGTTCCGGTCCACGATGCCCATTTGAATCCGTTGTAGACCATGATCCAGCAGAAGATGCCGACACTTACGTAATTTATGAGGTTGGCTGCCTTTTGCAATGCCGGCGGGAGCTTTTCTACAATCATTGTGAAGCCGACATGCTCGTCTCGTCTCAATGCGACAGCTGTGCCGAAAAGGCCGACAAAGATCATAAGATAGCGCGTAAGCTCTTCAGTCCAGGAAAGCGCATTTCCAAGCACATATCTGTAAAAAACAGCGATAAGAGTAATAAGCGCCATTCCGGCCAGCATGAACGCGCATGCATTCACAAGTATCTCTTCAATGGTTAAAAGCATGTTTCCGTTCGATCCGGTTTTCTTGTTACCCATTGTACTTATTTCAGCCTCTCTTTGGAGGGCCTGACTTGGCACGTATTCATGTGTCAAACACTCAGGCCCTCCTCTTTTGTCATATGCAGTCAGGCTGCATGCAAGTTATGAGCACGTGTAGTGCTCCAAGCCGAAGGCTACTTGCCCTCTACTTCTTTTTCTACCTTCTTTACTGTGCTGACGAACCTGTCAACAGTGGCAGGATCCATCTTTGTCTTGGCCCACTCCAGAACTGCAGGGCAACCAAGTTTAGCGAACTCTTCCCACTGTGCGTCTGTCAGTGCGGTAATCTCCATGCCGTTCTTCTTAAGAGTATCAAGGCCCTGTGCCTGGACGATCTGTGTTAGACCTGCTGCAGCTTC
>DGZL01000123.1:4508-9776 GCA_002398515.1 Firmicutes bacterium UBA4981 | reverse complement strand
GCTATACCACTTGTCATTGACTACCACCCAGTGGCTGCCCAGGAGGGTACGGCTAAGGGTGATATACTTTTGAACCTCATACAGTTTTACGCTTATGATAGCTGAAATCGGGTTAACCTGTCCCTGGACAACTCCGGTCTGAAGTCCTGTATATGTTTCGCTCCATGCCATGGGAACCGCATTTGCGCCCAGCGCTTTGAACATAGCAACCTGGCTGTCGTCCATAGCCCGGAACTTAATGCTCTTCATATCAGCAGGTGTGCGGATAGGCCTTAGGTTATTTGTAAGACATGACAATCCGCCCATCTCATACACGCAGATGGAACGAAGTCCTGTCTTCTTCCTCATGTCTTCGAACATCCAGTCGACGAAGTCGCTTTTCAGTACGGCAGAGACGATTTTGTCACTCTTGTACATAAACGGTGTATTAAGAAGGATAGCAGGTTGATAAAGCTGACTCAGGCCTCCGACTGACGCCAGGTCAACGTGAATTGCTCCTGCTCGGGTAAGTTCCAGACGCTCACGTTCTTTACCCAAAACGCTTGAGGGATATATCTCTACGACGTACTTGCCGTCTGTTCTGCTTTCAACGTAGTTCTTGAAGACTGTAGCGAATCCATGGGTTGGATCGTATGGGTCAGGGGATAGGTCATGAGCGACCTTAATGACAGTCGGACGAGCGGCGTACGAAATTGATGAAAAGAGTGTGCATAAAGCAATGCATAAACCTACTATTGCGATTCTTCTAATTGCTGATCTCACGGTGTAACCTCCTTAATGTCTACAAAGCATATTTCAGGATTGCGGACTATGACTGTTACCGAGAAAGGTTCTACTGCATTGTAGAGAATATGTGGCTATATCACCTTCCTTCACTCCTATTAATACAATACGCCTGCTAGAATGGACAATGATACGCATTTGCGCTATCATGGAATTCAGATAGCCGGTATCATAGTGCAAATAAGCGTTCCTGGGAAACATCTAATGCAAGACTCGTGCCAAGCCATCCAAAAAGGCGCTTATTGTCTTGGTAACCCGCTCCGGCCGGCTGGTTGAGTCAAAGCCTTAAGGTCTCGTCCAGATCTTGCAATCCCATGATAAATCTCATATTGAGACTCAAAAGGCAGTATCATTATGAGACTGCGACTCTTCGAAGGAGTAAGACAGGTGATATTTGATACGACAAATATAGGAGCGTATTATAGGAATTATGGAAAAGTGTAGGGAGATGACTTCTGTACCTATGTGTATAGACAACTCATTCGATGAATTCTTGCAGCAAATTGCCGATGCAGTCTCTACTGTTCTCCGGTTTGATGTCACAGTAGCAAACCACCGACTTGTGAGGGTCGCGGGAACGGGCAAATATGCAAACCTAGTAGGCCAGCATTTACCTGCTTCGTGTTCATTTGCAGAAGCAACTCGCAAAAAACGCCCGTATGTAGTCACTGACAAGGACAGCGATCCTGTCTGTGAAGGGTGCGACGGCAAAGCAGGATGCCAGGAAACATGCCATATGTGCTACCCCTTGAGTGTGGGCGATATTTCCCTTGGAGTCATTGCGCTCGTGGGATTTACACAAGATCAAAAGCGCAGAATACAGCAACACGCCAACGAATACATGGACTTCCTACACCAGATGGCGCGACTCGTGGAAAAGGCAGCCGAGTCTGACATAGCCACACAAAGGTTGAGAAAGACACACAAGCAGCTTCAGGGCATAGTCGAGTCTGTAGGAGAGGGAATTATCGCAATCGACGAGGCGGGGAATGTTGTATGCTGTAACCAAGCCGCTCTCAAGACCTTGAAACTGGAACATGCTGACATAGTAGGCGAAAACATTAAGCAGATTTTCCCGTCAGCCCCCATATTTCAGATAGCAGCAACCGGCACACAGTATCAGCACTTGGAAGTGTTGCTTCGCGGTCGGGAAGAGACAGTGAGACTTATGAGCACAGCTTCGCCCCTGGTGAGCGAAGGGCAGATTATCGGCGCAGTTGCACTGATAAGGAGTATGGAAGACGTGGCAAAGGTAGCCTACCGAATGACTAACAGACAGCCTACTGCACCTATTGAAGATATCCTAGGCGATTCACCGGCTATCCGTTATGCTAAGCAGATGGCTTTGAGAACAGCTATGAGCCCTTCTTTTGTGCTTCTGCGCGGCGAAAGCGGCACAGGAAAGGAGCTCTTCGCCAGGGCTATTCACTACCACAGTCCACGACGTCATTTGCCTTTCGTAGCGGTAAACTGCGCCGCGGTTCCGGAAGAACTCCTGGAATCAGAATTGTTCGGATATGAAGACGGAGCCTTTACCGGCGCCAGACGCGGAGGCAAACCGGGTAAGTTCGAAATGGCAGACGAAGGAACCCTCTTTCTTGATGAGATAGGTGACTGCTCTTTGCGTCTCCAAGCCAAACTTCTTAGGGCATTGGATTCAGGAGAGATACAGCGTGTCGGAGGAACCCACACAATAAAGACCAATGTACGCATAGTATCAGCCACTAACAGGAACCTGGAGAGAATGGTGGAAGACGGCGAATTCCGAGAGGACCTCTATTTTCGGTTGAATGTGATTCCCATATGGGTACCTCCACTCAGGGAGCGACAAGAGGACATAGTCCCTCTGTTCAACTACTTTCTTCATAAATATAGTGCTGCCATGGACTGTGCGGCGCCGAGTCTATCAGAAGAGGCAACTGAAATTCTCCTACATTATCAGTGGCCCGGCAATGTGAGAGAGCTCCAAAACACAGCTCAGTACGTGCTGCATACGTGCGTCGATGAAGTCATAAGGCCCCGGCATCTCCCTGCCAGGTTCCAGCAAACCTGTGCAGTAGGTACGGCAATCATGTCCTATGCTGAGTCGGAACCTGCTTCAGTTGAGAGCTTGGAAAGAAAGCTAATAGAAGAAGGATTGCATCGCCTGGGAGATGTGCCGAAAGCCAAGGACATACTTGCAGAGCAACTCGGAATGAGTAGAGCAACCCTATATCGAAAGATCAAAAAGTACGGACTGGATAACCATTCCGCTCACACCTGACCTTTCATTCAGTCCAAGTAACCTTCATAGAGCAGTGTCTTTGCTTACCTGCTCCAGCTTAAACCATAGCAGTGGTGTAACCAAAAGACTGGCCACAAGCGGCACTATGAAGGGAGCCTTGGGCCCCAGGGTCTTCCACATGATTCCCCCGATGTATGGGGCTGGCAGAGATATTAGTCCCAGACTGGTGGAGAATAGTCCATACGCGACTCCCCGCATGTTCCAGGGAACAACCTTGGAAATTAGCGAGTTGTATGAAGGACTCATCAATGACCCGCCAATCCCGTATAGCATAGAAACTGCGGCAAAGTGGATATAAGTGCTTCCTAAGAGAAAAACCAGTCCGCCCATGGCAAAGAAGAGATGACCCGCAACTATCCCCGCCCGCTCTCCGGCTCTGTCCGCAAACCAACCGCCCAGTGGGAGCAATATCATCATGGTTGCATGAAAGATTGAAGAAAACGAACTGATCTCCACATTGGTCAATCCTATGATACTGCGATGGTAAAGGGGTTCAAGCCCTGTGGATATACTCATCGCAACGTCAAAGACTCCGTCTGAGATGAATATCCACGTAACTACGCCCCCTGCAAGAACTAAAGATGCCATCTGTGCCAGGCTTTGCTTGAGTGAGGCCAGGCTAAAATCTTCACCGGTTGATGCGCGAACCTCATGCCTGGTTCTCTTCGCCATCAGCACCCGGACAATTGTTGCCAACCCATAGAAAACCCCTGCTACAAGGAACATAGCACGATATCCGTATTTCTGTGACACGAATCCTCCAATAGGAGGGCCGACAACACCTACTATCATATAGATGGACTCCACAGTAGCGAAGACCCGCGCACGTGTCTCCTCTTTCGACTGCTCAGCGATGAATGCCTGGAAACTGGGGGCAACAAAGCAGCTTGCAAGGGATGAGATGCCCTGCGCAAGTATGAGCCACTGCCATGAAGGGGCAATAACGTAAAGAACGTACCCGACTATGCCAGCGAGACTGCCGATTGCGATTGCTTTGAGGCGACCGATGGAATCAGATACAAACCCTCCTATTATCTGAAACGCCAAAGGTACTATGGACGTAACAGTGAAGAAGAACCCAACCTGCTGCACACTTGCGCCGAGAGACTGAACATAGAGGGGGATCATAGGACGATTCATACGTGACGCAATGTTGGCCAAGATCATCCCGGTCAGAAAAACAATTACAGTCCGGCTAATGATAGGTGCGGATTTCTCTCTCGTCTCGCGCGATAGCGATGAGTCAGTATCCTGTGGTGTCACGCGGCGGTCTCCTTCCTCTATCAACGGCTTCATTCCACATATGTCAGACTGAGTAGATCACCATAAGTGATCGCCGGTTCCAGAATGAACTTATACTCAGGGCAACACCACGTATTTGGCTACCTCAGGAGGATTGGCAAGGAACTTCCATTCCCCACGAATCCCGTTTGCGCAAGCTGCAACCTGAAGATGAAGCATGGCGATGCCGCAATCAAGTCTCCTTGCAGCCATAGGGAGTAGCTCAAAACGGGCGGCAGATACGGCTATCCCATCAGGCTCCACTGTAAACCTCCAGGGTTGTCTGTTGACTGCTGACGGCGCCAGGCGCGCAGCTTCCAGCACCTCCAGATAGCCAACGGGAAAGTCCTTGGCAGGGAGTCCTCGAATCATGGACCTAAGGGGTTTTCTCCAGTGTAATTCTTTGGAGGCTTCCACCGCCCTTTCCCCTAACCCTTTCCTGGGCCGTTTTGCAAATCCTATAGGTGATACCGCCATCACCTTCTCGGAATCTCCCAGCTTAACCCGAGCCTCTACCGCCCTCCGGCTGTACGTCCCGCTCACCCAACACGTTCCCAAGCCTAAGGACGTCGCATGAAGAATAATGCCCTCCCCCAGGAATCCCACGGCTACTTCGTGGTTAGGATAGGAGGCCTCTCCTATGAGCACAAGCAACATATCAGCTCCGCGTATTTTACCGAAAGTGCCCAGAAATCCGCAAAGGATCTCTTCTGCGCCATCTTCCAGCAACACTGCTCTCGCGCCGTTGCACATCGGTGAGAATCCGTCCATAAGCTGCGCAATTTCATCCTGCATATCCCAAGGCACAGCTCTGCCGTCATATGCCCTTACCGAATAGCGGGAAAAGATAGCCTGGTACCATCGGTATGCAAGGTCTTCCCTAATCATGGCTGCATCTCCTTCTATTGAGCCCAATCATG
>DGZL01000123.1:447-4310 GCA_002398515.1 Firmicutes bacterium UBA4981 | reverse complement strand
TGAGCCCAATCATGACGTCGGCCCGGCAGGCTTCAAGATGTCAGCAGCGACTCGACAAGCCTGGCTGACGCTACAAGCTCAGATACATGGATAAACTCACGAGTCGAGTGTACCAGACTGCATCCTGTACCTAGTACTACACTCGATATTCCGTTGGCATTGAAGATATTGCCGTCGCTGCCTCCCATGGTGGACTCAAACGTCGCGGTTATGCCGATTCTCCCAAGCGCCTCAACAACCCTGACAACCACGGGCGCGCCAGGGTCAATGGTATAGCCGCTGTACTCAACTTTAGTCATGACATCAGCTTTAGCGCCGTGCGCTTCAGCCTCAGAAACGATAGTAGCTGTAAACTCATTTGCCAGTTGCGAAGCCCTGCTTGCCACAAGGCTCCTGATCTCACCTTTGAACCTGGCACTGTCACAAACAATGTTTGTCGCCTCTCCTCCGCTGAGCACGCCCACGTTGGTAGTCGTGTGATCATCTACCCAACCGAAAGGCAGCTTACTAATAGCGAAGGCTGCCGCGCGGATGGCACTCACCCCGTCTTGAGGGTTCACTGCAGCATGGGCCGCCTGGCCGGCAACATGCGCTTCAAACCCAACGTGGGTAGGGCTGGAGGTTATGACTGTACCTACCGGGCTGGAAGCATCGAATATGTACGCCATCTTGCTCCGAAGGCGGGTGTAATCCAAATACCTCGATCCTTGGAGACGAGTTTCTTCGCTTACCGTAAATATAACCTCCACTGCGGGTAAAGGCTTATGCTTCTTGGCCTCTCTCAAACCTGCCAATATGGCAACAACCCCTGAAATGTCATCAGCAGCCAGCACCGTGTCGCCTGAAGATCTGACAATACCGTCATCCACTACAGGCTTAATTCCCTTACCTGGCTTCACCCTGTCAAGGTGGGCACATACAATAATCGGGTCTCCCTCTCCTATTCTTCCAATCACGTTGCCGGCATTACCGCCAAACTTCGAGCCTGCATCGTCCATTTCTACATCCAACCCGATTTCCGTGAGCTTACTCATGACGCGAGCCGCTATTTCAGCCTCATCACCTGACTCTGCATCAATGCTAACCAGTTCAATGAACTCATCAACAAGCGCTCTCTCCAAACTCCTCACCTGCTCCCTAAATCAGTAGTTTTCTTCTCTGACATGTTCTGATGGAAGGTCGTTCTCCCTCTGTCTACACTCAGGGAGGGCTGACGTCTGAAGCGTTCTTCAGCTGCGATTTAAGTCTCCCAAGCACTTCAAGTGCCTCTCTACATCCCTGCTCTTCTACACGAAGCCTTCTTATTAGCTCTCGACGGTCTTCTCTAAACAGCCTCCGCCAGTACTCTGCTGAGAACACAGAAGGATAGAGGCCTCTGTGGATTTCAGCCAGCTTCTCCTCAGTCATGGTAATTCGAATATCAATAGCGCATGCGATTATCTCATGCGCCACTTTAGCTCTCTCGCCGGGTTTCCTCTTCTCTATCGAGAGATTGTAGTTCCTGACAGCTTGATCCAAGTCGTCACGCTTTAGGGCTAAGAGAGCGGTGCGGACATAGTACGACTGGGGCATCCATCCACGTTTCCTAAACTCATCCACGCCTAGTTTGGCAAGAAGGCCCACAAGGGCCTTCAAGACAAATTCATCGAGCACCAAAGAATTCACTCACACTTCCAGGGCCTTCTCAAGCCACTTTGCAGTTTCCGGATATTTGCTCTTAAACTGCTTCCATTCTCCTTCGGTAATATATATGGGGTCTTTCCCGAACATGGCTCTCATGTTTCTTGACGCAGCTTCAACCATGTCACGATTTACGTACATGGCGCCCAGCACAGAACCGGCGACTGCGAAGAGTCCATCCACAAAGTCAAGGCCTGTGATACTCTCAAGGCCTCGTTCCAGAAGGAGGCCGCCGAGGTACCCGACACCTCCGAAGGCTGCAGTTTTTGCGAGACGACTCATGACAACACCTCCTCGATTAGGCGGTTCACGTTATTCGGAATCTGCCCCTTCACGCTTGGCTGACCGGATCGCTTCCTTAATATAACGATCCTTGTCCCGGATTCGTGCCTCCAAACCCTGGATCTGCCGTCTTAACTTCTTCTCAGCCGCGGAACGCGGGCCAAATATCCGGGAGTACAGAACTGACAGATTAATCCCCAGGATAATCCCGATTATGAGCCCTATGACCAAGTAGACAAGCTCCATAGTGAAACTAACCTGCATATTCACCCTCCGATTCGACGCAAAAAGATATACTTCTTGGATGGCAGCCGCGACCTGCCTACCAACAAAAGTTCCACAAACAGGTATGAAATTCCTCTTCCTCATAGACATGAAATCTACATGCAGTATAATCAAGATACCATGGCATCGAATGGGAGGATACTATGAAACCTGTCAGAGTCTCTGTGAAAGCTGTCATCATTCAGGACGGAAAACTCTTGGTAACCCAAAACGCGGATCCTTGGGGTATATTCTATCTCCTACCCGGAGGCGGACAAATGCCGGGCGAATCATTACACGAGGCTCTTATACGTGAATGCAGGGAAGAAATCGGTGTCGACGTAGAAATCGGTGATCTGGTCTTTGTCCGAGACTACATCGCAAGAAACCACGAATTTGCTGAAATTGAACCCGACGTACATCAAATAGAGCTAATGTTTTTATGTGCCTTGCCTGAGAATCAAGTCCCGCACAATGGTGTACTGCCTGATGCAAATCAGATCTCTGTCGAATGGCTTAGCCTTCTTGAGCTTGAAGCCCACAGAATATACCCAAGAGCCATAAAGCACTGCCTTGTGTCGCCAATTCGAACAGGTGCAACCTACCTGGGGGACGTTAATTAGCCACCTGCAATCGACTCAGCAACTGCCTCAACTGCTGCTTCCAATGCAGTGACGATACAGTCCAAGGACATACTGGGAGTCTGCACCTTCCCTACTACCTGACAAGGAAGGTATGGAACATGTATGAATCCAACCTTGATAGGCATGTCCTTCTTAGCAACGAAATTGCATGTTGAATAGAATACGTGGTTACAGACGAAGGTGCCTGCACTGTATGAGATGAACGCGGGAATACCCTGTTTTGCGATTGCGTCCACAACTTCGCGTACGGGTATTGTAGCCCAATACGCGACAGGCCCGGCAGGATCAATTAGGGAATCACCGGGAGAATTCCCTTCATTGTCAAGAATCCTTGCATCATCCAGGTTAAGCGCTACTCTCTCCACGCGGATATCGGGAGTTCCCCCTGCCTGTCCTACGCTGATGACCGCCTGAGGCAAAACCTCCAGGATTGCGTCTTCAACCGCCTTTGCAGACTTGCCAAATACCGTTGGTATTTCTCGTACTATTAATTCAAGATTACATCGCGCTGTTGTTTTGAGTCTCTGTACTGCCAAAGAAGCAGCATTGACAGTTCCACCACCAAATGGCTCAAACCCTGTTACGAGTATTCTCAACATATTCAGGCCCCTTTAGTCCAGCGGTCGTCTTAAGTAGTGCCAAATCCCCCAAACGCATACAAGCTCCCATCCTTGTCGTCCATACTCACTTAGGACTCTTCCCGTTGTTTCACCAAATCCTAGAATGCAGATACATTTGTACTCAAACTTCTTCACCCGGCATCATCCCTTTGGCTTATTTCTCCTGTCTCCGGCGACGGCGCTAGGTTGCGCCATATAACACATTGATTCTACTCTGTTTACAGCTTTCCCTTCAAAGGAAGCCTGATTGGCTCACGGGGTGAGCCAGTCGACCGCATGGAAGCCGTCAGATCCGCCTCAATGGCTCTCCGGGCGAGCCATTAGACTAAGATACTCGTCACAAGACCCGCACTAATTCTCTCAAATCATGGAT
>DGZL01000123.1:0-207 GCA_002398515.1 Firmicutes bacterium UBA4981 | reverse complement strand
TGGCTTTCTCAAAATCTCGCAGCGAATCGCCGACAAAAACCAGGTCTTCGGTATCGGCCTGAAAGTGCTTCTTAATGTAGTTGAAATGGTCCCTTCCCTTTGAGAAACCTTCTCTGTATCCCAAAACCAAGCCAGGAGTTAATCCACATTCCTTTATGTAGCCTTCCATTATGTGCTGGAAGTTGCTTGACGAAATAACCACTTTGT
>DGZL01000098.1:7888-21606 GCA_002398515.1 Firmicutes bacterium UBA4981 | reverse complement strand
GAGTATGAGAACAAGGGGGTGATCACGTTCATAGTCAGCAACATGAAGGTAGGTGGTGGACAGTAGATGTCCTTAGACCTAGATGGGCTACGGCTCATCGTCGTTCCAAAAAGAAATTCTAAAAGGAGGATTCACGGAAATGAAAAAGTTGTTAGCTTGTCTCGTAGTTCTCGCGTTTCTTCTAGTGCCGGCGATGGCGATGGCGAAAAGTTATGACCCAGGCGTAGCACTTCCTGATGGCGCAACCGAGGTAGAGCATTGGGAACTCGTGGGCGGTGTGTGGGTGCACCATAATCCGGACGACATACTATCTTTGGCTCGATGCTGGCGCAGCGGTGGAGCGCAGGGAGCGTGCAACAGGGAACAATGGGAGTTGGGTTTCACGCACCACGCATCAGTGGCTCAGTGGCTCGATTGGTCAGTGGGCGGAACTCGATGGGATTGGCGTATACTGAAGCCCGGTACCTATGCCGCAGACTGTATTGAGTTCAGGATTGCGAGCAACAACGATGTGGACATTCTCTTCTCCGGCTTCGGCGACCTTCAGTACCTGGGAGAAGGCGGTGTAAAGCAGACCATCGACACGTACTATAGTTATGGTGAAAGTATAGCCCAAGCAGACAAACTGGGCTGGCTTGAAGCTGCACGCCTCAACGAAGGTGTTTTCATAGGGGATTCAGCAGATCTCCATGGAGGAATCACCACTAAGCTATTCAACAAGATAGTCGTCGAGAACTGCAACTCGTCATGTGAGTATGAGAATCAGGGTCTGATCACAATCAAAATAAGGAACCTGAAGAACTGGGTTGATGGCACGACTGGTCTCTGGGCAGATCTGGTGACGCAACCAGGAGAGTAAATCAGGCTCTTCAGCCGGGTCCGAAAACGCAGTGGTTGTTTTGTATCAGGGTGAGCCTGAGATCCGGGGGGTGGCCATGTCGGCCGCCCCCCTCCTGAGCAGAAGAGGGGAGAGAATGCGTGATGCGACTCCGAACAGAGTCTGTGATGAAGATAGCTGCTACCTCTATGATCGTGATTGCTTTGTCCTCAATTTTCGCTTGTCATGCCGGCGCTCAGATGGCACTAAGCTTTGCTCCCATGCTTATAGAAGCGACGGTGAATCCGGGCACTGTGAGGACATTTGAGGTAACCATGATGAACGGAAGTAAGTCCGGCACTGCGGATTTTCTCATATATGTCGCCGAGTTGATCCAGAAGCCTACCGGAGACTACGAGGCTGTAGCTGTGGGTGAAGGAGAGAACTCGTGCGCGAAATGGATAAAACTTTCATCTGACAAGGCTAGCATAGGGCCCACTCAGGCCTTTTCTGTGAAGGGGACTATCACAGTGCCCCGGGGAGCCTCTGGTGGTAGGTACGCTGCGATCGTGTTCGAGCTCATTCCGGAGCAGAGAACGGGAGAAGCCGCGTTTGCCTCAAGCACATTCGTGCAAAAGTTTGTCACTGTCATTGAGCTTTCCATACCTGCCAGGCATGTGCGAAAGAGGCTTGACGTGACAGGGTTCAATGTAACGTATGCCAGTGAAGTCCCTGTATATTCCAGTGTCTACGGTAAACAGGCATTAATACTGTCAGCGGAGGTAAAAAACGAAGGTGATATCCATGTCTTTTCCCGTGGGAGCATGATTTTGCGCGATGGCGCCGGGAAAAGGCTCAGAGAAATCCCGCTTGGTGCAGGTAGAGGCATTGTGCTGCCAGGGGCTGCTGTTAGCCTCAGTTCCGTTCTACCAGGCGGTCTTGCTCCGGGCGACTACATAGCTGACATCTCAGTGAAGTATGGGGGAATGAGGCCTGCTACTGCCAAGATCCCGTTCACAGTTGAAGAAACGGGAGCAAAGGTTGCCAAAACGGAAACGCTTGCGCATATCGCGCCTTTCTCAGTTGACCCTGAGCAACTTGACTTGACCGGTATTCCAGGTGCCACCGTAGCACGAGCGCTGGTTGTTGAAAACCGCTCTGACCAGGCCATTCGCATTGAGGGTCGTGTTGCTCCCCTCGCATTTGACGATGAAGGAGAGCTTATCCTGGGAGAGGTTGAAGAGTCTGCGATAAGCTGCGCTGACTGGATTGAATTACGGCCGGATGTCGTCGAAATTCGGCCCAGGGCGCGCCAAGTAGTACGCATGATGCTTTCGATCCCTAAGGAAGAGTCGGGCGGTAAGTATGCCAATGTCATTTTCACTGCGACACCTGCCGCAGATAGTGAGGCTCCTGCTCCGGACGGTCCGGAATGGTCCGGAGAAAGCGGTACAGTCGTATTCCTTAAGGTAGGAAAGGAATTTGAAACTGCCGGAGAGCTTGCTCCTATAACCATTGATGACCTGGGGCCATCTGTGGGGACAGTCTTTGGAACCGTCTTTAAGAATACCGGGACGGTTCACGTCAAACCCAGTGCATCTATGGCATTGAAGAAGCGTGTTATGCCTGAAAGCATCCCCGGAATCGAATACGTTGGTCCGGGCTCACTGGAGGATGTGAGTTCTCTCGACTTAGGCGAGGAAGTGAACGTGGTGTTACCGGGAGGCATCAGAGTATTTGACGTAGCACTGTCAGGCCAATTGGAACCGGGTGACTATGTAGTTGAGTTCCTAGTGCACTATGGAGGTAAGTCGCCATCACATGTTATGCGGGAATTTACAGTCGAGTAGGGCAAGGCTTGTTAGGGCTGAGCCTATATAGTCACACATAATTGCAAGGAGGGAACCGTATGATTCGAGAGAAAAGGCTGCCGGCGGGATCCCCTAGAGCGTTTGTTCTGGTTGTTGCGATTATCGCAGCGACTTTGATTTTTCCCGCTGTGCTGTTAGCTGAAGAACCTTTGGTGACAAACATCTTCGACAGCGAAGACATAATAAACGTCTTTCGCGATATCTCTGCGCAGACAGGAGTAAACATTCTTGTAGAGCCGTCAGTACAGGGCTGGGTGACGCTGGAGCTATACGATGTACCTCTTGAGAAAGCCTTGGAGATGATAGTCGCTCCTTTCGGGTATGCCTTCGTGAAGGTGGGAGACTATTACTTGGTGGGCATGCCGGATGAGACAAACCCTGCGTTCCCGCTGTTTACCAGGACAGAAGTGGTGAGGCTTAAGTATGCGAAAGCGGAGAACGCCTCAAAACTATTATCTGACTTCTTCAAGCCTTATGTAAAAACCGGTCCTGAGGAGAACATCCTGGTCATAACCGGCCCTGAGAATGTAATTTCTCGTGTCATGGCTGACGTAGAGAAGATCGACAAAGCACCTCCCCAAGTGCTCTTGGAAGCTCTTGTGGTGGAAGTGTCATCTGACACCGGGAAATCCCTGGGCGCGGATTGGCGTTACGAGCACGCTTTTGGTGAACCAAAGGCAGGTGTACCTGCGGGAGGTTTTGTTGATTTCATCTCCGGGATCTGGGGGATGAAATACAGCGTAGCCGGTGGTCTTCAGGCGGTTATGGCATCCATGAAGACGCTCATCGATTCGGGTAATGCAGAGATCCATGCCACACCTCGTGTCGCGACCCTGGACGGAGAACCTGCAGAGATCTTCCTTGGCAGAGACAGGTACTTCACTATTTCTGCGACTACTTCTGAGGGCACGACAACGTCGACCAGACTGGAAAGCATCAGGACCGGAATATCTCTAAAGTTTACCCCGCGCATATCCGAGACAGGTGAAATCGTGGTGAAAATCGAACCTGAAGTCAGTGATGCAGTGGAAGGTTCAAGCGGTTTGCCTATTGTGAACAGACGCAAGGTAGCCACGACTGTCCGAGTGAGGGACGGAGAAACTATTGTTATAGGCGGACTCAATTTGAAGTCACAATATGAGTCTAAGACAAAGGTGCCGGTTCTTGGAGATCTGCCTATCCTGGGAATTCTCTTTAGCAGTACGAAGAACGTATCAACTGAGACAGAGGTTTTGATATTCATAACGCCTACGATAATCCCGTCCGAGTAGGAGAAAGGAGCGTGAGCTGGTGCGCTCAACAAGGTGCATTGTTGTGGCCTGTATCACTACGGCAGTCCTGATAGCTGCCGTAGCACTGCTTGATGCAAAGGCTTGTCATGCCGAAGATTTCATAGAGCCTTTCGGATATGCGGACGCGCGCCTTCTCGGCATGGGGTATTCGTATGTCGGGCTGTGGGGTGACCCAAATCCACTCTACTCTAATCCCGCATCTTTCGGACTCACAAGAGGCGTGCTGTCGCTTTCTTTTGGCACAATCTTCGGAGGCAGTGGTGAGGATATGGGCTTCAGATTCGTGTCTCTTACTGACGAAGAACGTGACGCGGGTGCAGGGGGGTTCGCCTGGGGGCAGTACAAGTCGTGTGAGGATGACAACGAGACAATAAGCAATGTCTACAACTATATGGTGGGGCAAGGCTTCAAAGATCTGGGCTCTCTCGGAGTCGGACTCCGTTATGTCAGAGGCTCTGAGTTTTCCGGATCTACCTTGGTTTCCTCATGGCACGGGTTTGCCACAGATGTCGGTGTCATGTTCCGTTATAAAGTGGTGGCTCTGGGTATCCTTGCCCGGGATGTTGCCAAGACACAACTAAGATTCTCCGACGGAACCGAGCAAAAAATCGCCCCCACATACTCCTTGGGCCTCAGCCTGAGGCCGTTAAAGGGAGCGGTTATTGCCCTTGATGTCCACGAGCTCTCCATGGGCGAAAGTGTCTCTAGCGGGGCTATCTCCGGAGGCTTCGAAGGCAAGATCACTCCCTACATTGCGCTCCGAGGAGGAATGATTCTCGAGGACGGATTCCAAGGAGGGATCACAGCTTACACCGGAGGACTAGGGCTTCTCTTCGGCGACTTCGAACTTGGATACGCGTGCCTTGTTAGTGATGAGCAAATCAAAAAGCAGTGTATCAGCGTGATGAGGCGCTTCTAGTCTGCTAAGCGAATCGAAGCAGGCAAGTTGGATGCCGGAAATATAGCTTGAGCAAACGAGCTTGGTAGTGGGCTCTTAATACTCCTGGTTTACCAGGCTCTTAAGTTTGTACGGACTTGGTATTACGGATGCGGCGCCGTCCCCGAGTGCAACACTGGCAACCCTCAACGGTACGTACACTTTCTAGAACTGGCGATCACTTATGGTGACCTACTCAGGAACCATTATTCTGTAAGTCGCTTGGCAGTGCCATCCCTGGGGATAGCGTACTTTTGCAGTTTCTTGTAAAGCCCGGATCTTGAGATATTAAGTAGCCTTGCGGCTTTAGATCTGTTATTTCCAGTAGCTTTGAGGGCAGCGATTATCAGGTCGCGCTCATATTTCGCTAATGAATCATCGAGATCTTTAGCGCAGGCGGTATCATTCTTGTCTGCGTTTTCTATTGCACGTTGCCAGATATGGGGTGGAATGTGCTCAAGCCTGAGTTCGTCTCCGTCTGTGAGGTTCAATGCGTGCTCCACCGCATTTTCCAGTTCGCGGAGGTTCCCGGGCCAAGGGTATCTCATAAATGCCTCCATAACTGCAGGGTGGACGCAGGTAACAGATGTGTTGCATACTTTGTTCAGAGACCTGAGGAACCATTCGATGAATTCAGGGATGTCTTCCCGTCTATCCCTAAGCGGCGGTATGTTTATGGAAATGACATTCAATCTGTAGTATAAGTCTTCGCGGAATTTGCCGGACTCCATCAATTTGGCCAGGTCCTTATTGGTGGCAGCTATTACTCTGACGTCTACCGGTATTTCATGTGTGTCACCCAGGCGTTCCACTACAAGCTCTTGGAGGACCCGAAGGACCTTGGCTTGCAGAGTCAAGGACATATCTCCTATTTCGTCAAGAAAAACTGTACCTCCATTCGCAAGCTCAAACTTTCCGGGCTTTCCTTTTCTGGACGCGCCGGTAAACGCCCCGTCTACATATCCAAAGAACTCTGACTCAATCAAGGTTTCAGGGATCGCTGCGCAATTCACGGTGACAAACGGTCCGCCTCTTCTACGGCTTGCTTGATGTATAGCCTTAGCAAATACTGATTTGCCTACACCGGTTTCGCCAATAATAAGAACTGTGGAATCACCTCGCGAGGCTCGCTTTGCCAGGTTGCAGGCTACTACGATCTCCGGGCTTGATCCGAGGATCACAGCAAAGGGATTGCTGCCCCTATTTTTCGACTGTTCTCCCTGCTTTGATAACATCATTGCCTAACACCCTTTCTCAAAGAGGGGCTGACCTGCTCTCAAGAATCTTGGCCTCACAAGCACCCGGCAAGATGACGGATAATGACTCCCTTTTTGACCGCCAATAGCCATTTACCGAGTAAAATGACGACATACCTACTGAAAAGTCGAATTCCTCATTAGACACGAAATACCCGTTAGACGGGTGTAAGCTGACTTTAGAAGCGTACATCCATCACTACCGGGTATCTCACAAGACCTACAGAAGTGTCATATGTTAGGGCGTCTCCTGGGCTCACCTTCGCATGCCCATACTGCCCATGTTCCGTGCCATCTTTCCTTATGTTTCCACCAAGACCATATAATCGTTATGACCGTTGCCTAATCGGGGTTTATTCATATCTTAAGCAGAGTATTCTTTGCTCAAAAGACGAATCCTTCTTGTAGAAAAACCTCTTCAGTGTCACCATCGCACCCATTCCCATTGTGCACACGTCGATGATCACCAAGAGGTTTTAAGAATTCAGCCAAGAATTACTTCTAATAACAAGTGGCAGAACTGCGCAAATTTGAAGCCGGCTAAACCCAAAACCCTCTGTGTGGCCTACCGAAGTGATTCAACCTACCTCTCTCTTCGGCAGCTCGGCTATCCTGGCCAGAATCCTACTGGCTTTAGATCCGCAGCTTTGCGCACTTGCCTTTCAACAAGGTAGCCTTGTCGTGAGAAATCAATGGCTGAATTATGCGGTTATTTTAATGATCGACATGATATTAACATATTGGGAAAAATCAGACCATTAGGCTTATGGCTCATTTCTGTAGGTCTTTTAGCCTAGTGCGGGATTCTTGGATTATTCCTCACACGCATAGTTTGAGTATGTCGCCAAGGACAGTCTCAGTTTTTGAGACGATCCTTTACGTGAGTATTGGGTTTTAAAGACCTGGGCGCAGATAGATGGGGCCTATGGTGCTTAACCCAAATTGGGGCTTCTTTCAGCGGCATTAGAGTCAGTAAAAAATGTGAGGCGCATTGCGTAGCTATTTACAATAATTGACAGGAGGAAGCCACCGTGTTACGATAAGGCAAATGGATAATAAAGGAATGAACGCTATCCCAGGAGGGGTTGTGATGACAAGAAAAGGGATACTGATTGCCTCTATAGCACGGGTTTTCCTCATATTTTGTATGCTGGTGGTCTATGTCTATGCGTTGCCGGCATCTGGACAGTCCCTTATTAGCGTGACCTCACGCGAGCAATTCCGAGACGGGACTGAGCTCCAGCGGGCAAATGCTCATGTTGCTTCGGCTATGCGGGACTCTGTCAAGTCGAAGCATTCCCGAGCTTTGGCCGGCCGATTGCTAGCGGATACCGGTGTATTAAATCGCCTGGCTGCCGAAGCAGGTTCGCCTAAAGTGAATCCTCGGACGGAAACAGGTTCCATGATAACTATTGAACGAAAAGTGAAAGACGCTCAGTTGACAATACAGGCAACTGCAGTTATCGAGAACATCCGTGTGGAAGGCGATAAGTTCCAAGTCCCACCGGGTGATGCGGTCGCCTGGGAGATCGAGTTGTCTGTCTACAACATGAGGGCATCGACGGGCTGGAGGTATTGGGACGCAACTCTTGAGTTCGGGTCCGAACTCGCAGTTGAAGCCGTGGATAGTCCCGGAACCATTGATCCTGTCCCTGAAGGAGGATCTCCCATTGAACCTAGGCTGACAATTATGCGCGATGAGAAGACCCGGAAAACTAAGGTTGTCTGGAGTTGGCATAGTTTAGAAGACAATACATCTTCGGATTTTCCTAAACGGGCCAAAGCGAAAGTCGTATTAAGAGTGTACTCGCCAGAATCAGGCTTCAAACAAGGAATCTTTGTTTTCTGCGATAACGCCCGGATAACTTACATGACAGGGGCTAAGCGTCCTAAGGAGACCACTTACGAGTTGGAGTCTATCGTTGTTAACGTAACGTTCTTGTAGAGGATGCCCGTCATGGGCACCGAAGCACAAGATGGGTCTACTAGCCTCTTATAAGGATATGCTGTAATAAAGACATCGCTGATGAAAAGTCGTTCTACGAATTTCAGGGTACCCGTGTCGGCGACTGTATCATGAAGAGAATGGAGTGACAGAAGTAAGGGAAAAAACCTGGTGATGAAGTCTTGACTCTTCCTGGCGTTTCAGCTATACTAGCAATTGCCTAAGGTGTTGTGCCTGTATTTCAGAGGCAACCGGGGCGAATAGCTCAGCGGGAGAGCACCTCCCTTACAAGGAGGGGGTCGGCAGTTCAAATCTGCCTTCGCCCACCAAATTGAATATAAGCGATAAGCATAAGTTTGAGCGGAGGCGTGGTGTAGCTGGTCTAACATACCTGCCTGTCACGCAGGAGATCGCGGGTTCGAATCCCGTCGCTTCCGCCATTTTCTTTGTACAGAGGCAAGTCACTGTGCCAAGTACGGCCGCGCAAATGTACAACTACCAAGAGCATTACAGCGTAACCTCCGGAGGCGGGCTTGTTTCCAGGAGGGTTTTTTCTGGGCGAATTCGGCCCGAGCCAGGTTACTTCAGACGTGCGATCGCCTAAGATCTCGCCGCCTCACAGTATCGCCTAAGGCTCCATATGCTTTGACGTTTATTAGCAATTCTGTTTTGATCACCTTGCTGCCTTAGCCTCCCTGATTTGTGGCGACCACTGCTTTGGAGCAGCTCTCTATATCCGCTTCCGGTTGATATTAATTGCTCTGCGTGTTCAAAACTACTTGACCTATGCCCCCAATGTTAGGTATACTAGCGAATAATATTCATTGCTCTACTTAACTTCCTGCAAAAACAGGGGTTTACCATTTCATGGCCTCAGGAGGGGGGATCTTTATACGATTCGGCGTCTAAATCCCATAATGAACTTAATAATCACTAGCAATCGACGTTAGAGGGTCATTTCTGGATTTGCGGCAGGCCTGATACAGGGAGGACGCTTAAAACAGATTGACCTAGAATCACTGTTTAAATTGTCTTACAGGAGGAATAGGAGTATGGAGAAGTCAAGAAGAGTCGTTGCATTACTGTTGCTGGTTGTGTTGGCAATTACCATAAGCGGTTGCGGAAAAGACAAACAAGCTGCCAAAGCAGACTTTAAGGTGGGCGTTGTGACCGGCACTGTTTCTCAGGGAGAAGATGAGTACCGTGCAGCCGAAATAATGAAAGAACGCTACGGAGACCGTGTCATTCACGTTACCTATCCTGATAATTTCATGCAAGAACAAGAAACGACGATTGGTCGCATCACCGAACTGGCTGCCGACTCTAACGTAAAAGCTATCGTGGTTTGTCAGGGTGTGCCCGGAACAGCGGCTGCTTTTGATAAGGTTCGGAGAACAAGAGATGATATTCTCCTTTTGGTTGGCGTAACCCAAGAAGACCCCAAGATTATTGGCGCAAAGGCTGACATTGTTTTTGACCGCGATGAGCTTGAACGCGGAAAAACTATTCCCAAGTTGGCCAAGGAAATGGGCGCCAAAAAGTTCCTTCACTACTCATTCCCGAGACACATGTCAATACCCCTCGTTTCCCAGCGCAAAGACATATTCAAGGAAGAGTGCAAGGCTTTAGGAATCGAGTTCATCGACATTTCTTCGCCTGACCCCATGGGTCCTGACGGCATTCCCGGAACCCAGAAGTTCATCCTTGAGGACGTGCCGCTTCAAGTCAAGACCCACGGCAAAGACATTGCTGTGTTCGGAACCAATCTGGCTATGCAGGAGCCTTTGATCAGGGCTGCTCTTGATGCAGGATGTATTTTCCCTGAGCAATGCAGTCCCGGGCCCACGATGGGTTATCCCGGAGCTCTTGGAATTGATGTTAAGGGTATGGCCGGAGACATGAACGCAATTCTGGACGCAATTGAAGAGAAGATTGTCGAAAAGGGCGGAGCAGGCCGTTTTGCAACGTGGCCTGTTGCTCTGAACATGACCATCATTCAGGCCATGACTGAACTGGCTCTCCGGGCTGTTGACGGAGAGATTGAGTTGACTGACCTGGATGCTATTAATGAGCAGTTCGAGAAAGAGGCCGGCAATGAAATGTTTGTCAGGCAGCTCTATGATGACCTTGATTTCTACGTAATACTCTCCGGTTCTCGTATTCTCGGCGCAGAGAACTGAGCCGGCACGAAGAGACGGTAGGATCGGGATCAGGATCTGAATCCGGATCTGGATCAGGATCTTGGATCCTAGATCCTGCCGCCTTGTCGCGGGGAAGCAGAGGTGATATCAATTGGACAACAAATGGGTGCTTCAAATCAAGAACGTCTCCAAGGAATACGAGGGTAACTCTGTACTAAGGGGAGTCAGCTTGTCCGTGAAGCCCGGGGAAATACACGCACTGGTGGGGGAGAACGGGGCAGGGAAGAGCACCCTAATGAATATACTGTTCGGCATGCCGGTTATTCATGAGACAGGCGGATTTACAGGCGAAGTCTGGCTCAAGGGAAAAAAGGCCGAGATTGAGAGCCCTAAACATGCTATGGAAGCCGGCATAGGCATGGTTCACCAGGAATTCATGCTTCTGCCCGGGTTTTCTGTGGCTGAAAATGTCAAGCTAAATCGTGAACCCACCAAATCAAACTGGTTCTCAAAAGTTTCAGGCAGAAGGCTTGAGACGCTTGACTTACATAAGATGGGCGCCGATACCAGGCGGGCCTTGGATAGGATCGAGATGGACATAGATGAGTGGCTGCCTCTGGTCGGCATGCCGGTGGGCCATCGCCAGTTTATCGAGATAGCCAGAGAAATAGACAAGATGGATTTATCCGTTCTGGTACTGGATGAGCCTACCGCAGTTTTGACTGAAACCGAAGCATCAACACTCCTTTCTGTGTTGAAGAAACTTGCAGACTCAGGTATCGGAGTGTTATTCATCAGCCACAGGCTGGAAGAAGTATGTGAAATAGCTGATACCGTCACTGTATTGAGAGACGGTGAAGCGATAGCAACCATGCCCACGACCGAAACCAAACTGGAAACCATTGCTGAGATGATGGTAGGAAGGAAGATAAACCGTCCAAAAGCTGCGGAATCCGGAAGAACTACAGATGCCGGCAACGTTTTGGAGATTAGGGACTTATGTGTTGAGATGCCCGGCGAGTATGTCAATGGCGCTAATTTGACGGTTCGAAGAGGAGAAATCCTTGGACTGGGAGGACTTGCAGGCCATGGGAAGCTAGGTATCGCCAATGGCATAATGGGTCTTTACCCTTCTTCAGGCACTCTTATCTGTGACGGCGAGGAAATTCCGTTAAATAACGCTCAGGCTGCTCTAGACGCAGGACTGGTATTTCTTTCAGAGGATCGACGAGGCGTCGGTTTGTTGCTGGATGAATCCATTGAAGACAACATCGCGTTGGCAACTATGATTAGTAAGAAGAAATTCCTTAAGAGAATCGGTCCTTTGCCTGTTTCAATCCTGGACAGGAAATCCATCAGGGAGCACGCAGTTGACATGATATCGTTGCTGGAAATCAAGTGTACCGGGCCTCAGCAGAGTGTTTCCAGGCTAAGCGGCGGGAACCAGCAGAAAGTGTGTGTGGCGAAAGCCATAACCATGGAACCTCGAGTGCTCCTGGTTTCAGAACCTACTCGCGGTATAGACGTTGGGGCGAAGGAACGGGTTTTGAGCATGATAAGGAGACTCAACAGGGAGAAGGGTATCACTGTTGTTGTGATAAGCTCTGAACTTCAAGAACTGAGATCCATGTGTGATCGAATAGCCATTATGTACAAGGGAAGAATTTGCGGGATTCTGGATCCTGATGCTCCTGATGCAGAATTCGGCTTGTGTATGGCAGGGGAAGGAGGGAGTCCAAGTGTCTAGTTCTTTCAAGCAAATGATGGACAAGTTTGGGCTTCCAAGGCTCACAATAGTCCTGTTTCTTGTGGCATTGATGATAGTTGCCACTGTCAACCGTCTGCCTACTTCGATGCTTTTGAGTAACTCATTGGTCAGGATAGGAATGAACGGAGTCATGGTGTTGGCGATGGTTCCCAGCGTACAATCGGGAGCAGGCCTGAACTTCGGATTATCCATCGGAATCATTGCCGGGCTCATTGGCATGTTGGTCGTAATGGAATTCAACCTGGCAGGACTTTTGGGCCTTATCGTTGCACTTTTGATCGCGTGTGTTTTGGGTGCTGCTGCAGGGTACTTATATGGGCAGGTCCTAAATAGGGTACGCGGTCAGGAAATGATGATCGGTACATATACCGGATTCTCCATTGTTTCAGGAATGTGCATGTTTTGGCTTTTAGCTCCGTTTAGAAATCCGGAAATGATTTGGGTGGTCGGAGGTAAAGGGCTTCGTATGACACTGGCTGTTGACGACTCTCTTGCCAAGATCCTCGATAATCTTTGGCGGTTCGAGATACTGGGTGTAGAAATCCCGGTAGGACTGTTGCTGGCTTTTGCTTTCGCTTGCTTGCTTCTGGAAGTTTTCTTCAGATCGAGGTTTGGCGTATCAATGAAGGTTGCCGGTGCAAATCCAGCATTTGCCACATCATGCGGTGTCAACGTCGATAAAATGAGGGTGCTTGGGACAGTCCTATCTACTGCCTTGGGAGCCATGGGCATGGTGATCTACTGTCAGAGTTTTGGATATGTTCAACTCTACATGGCCCCGTTGATGATGTCTTTCCCGGCAGTGGCGGCTGTCTTGATTGGCGGTGCCAGCGCTCGGAAAGCGACTGTTTGGAACGCTGTGCTTGGCACAGTGCTGTTTCAGACGCTTTTGACTATTGCATTGCCTGTGACTCGCAGCGTGATACAAGGGGATATTTCCGAAGTCGCCAAAACCATCATTTCCAACTGTATGATCCTTTACGCCTTGACCCGGAAGGAAGGTGATGGTTAATGAAGGAACGAATTCGGCAAAATGCCGTTCCGGCATTATTTTTCGGCATGTGTATTTTGGGCATGCTCATAAGTGGACAGAACTCCAGGTATGTTGCTCAAGAGTTGATTTCTCGGTTAGCCCGCAACTGGTTCTTAGTCCTATCCTTGATAATACCGGTCACGGCAGGGCTTGGCTTGAACTTTGCCATAGTGCTTGGTGCTATGGCAGGGCAAATTGGGTTAATTATCGTGACCCACTACAAACTGCCGGGGTTAGCAGGTTTAGTCCTTGCAGTGCTCATGTCGATACCTATTGCCGTGGTCTTAGGCATATCTGCAGGTCACGTGTTGAACAAGGCGCGGGGCAGGGAAATGATAACCAGCATGATGCTGGGATTTGCCGTAAACGGTGTATATCAATTGGTGTTCTTGTTCATGGTCGGCACAGTATTTCCCGTGAGGAACCCTGAAATCATGCTGGATAACGGTGTCGGATTACGAGGCACGATTGAGCTTAAGTACTGTAAATACGCTCTTGACAACCTCATAAGGATAAGGCTATTCGGTATTGAGATTCCCCTGGCTTCCATTGCCGTGGTAATTCTTCTGTGTCTCGGCATACGGTGGCTTTACCGAACTAAACTCGGCCAGGAACTCAGGGCGGTGGGTCAAGACATGGGCGTTGCTTCTGTTGCAGG
>DGZL01000098.1:840-7688 GCA_002398515.1 Firmicutes bacterium UBA4981 | reverse complement strand
GGCGTTGCATCTGTCTCAGGTATCAATGTAGACCGCACCAGGATCACGGCTATGGTCATGTCTACGGTTTTTGCCGCAATCGGACAGGTGATATTCCTTCAGAATATGGGCACCATCAACACCTTTAACAGTCACGAGCAAATTGGCACAGTGGCAATTGCGTCACTTTTGGTCGGGGGCGCAACAGTATCCAGGGCAACGGTTGGCCAGGGGCTTATTGGAACTTTGCTATTCCAGCTTCTTTTCATCATATCTCCTGCAGCCGGCCAACGGCTTATGGGAAATGCTCAAATTGGCGAGTATTTTCGGGTATTCATAGGATACGGGATTATCGGTACTGCGCTTCTTATTCATGCTTGGGAGAGGACGACCTCGCAAAGAAGTGCTTCTCGCAATACACGGGACAAGGCATTTGAAAGCACCGGAAGCAACTAATATCCTACTGACTTCTGCAAAGTAAGGAGGGCTTTACATGACATCATTGGACAAAGTATTGAGCTGGATCGATTCTACAAGAGACGAGAGCATTGAGAAGATGGCGAAATTGATTAGCCAGCCCAGCGTTAGTTCGACCGGGGAAGGCGTAGAAGAGTGCGCCAAGATTCTCTGTGACATGCTAAAAGAGGTAGGTCTCGATGCCAAGATTATGCCTACTCCGGGTTTGCCTGCGGTATACGCCGAGCGGATAGTGCCCGGGACTCCCACAGTCATGTTTTACGGACACTACGATGTGCAACCTGTAGGTGACCTGAACCGTTGGGATACACTTCCTTTTGAACCTGATATCAGAAATGGACGCATGTATGGGAGAGGCACCGGAGACAATAAGGGGCAGCTACTTACGCATATCATCACTGTCGATGGCTTCATAAAGACATGCGGAGAACTTCCGTGCAGTGTTAAGTTTCTCTTAGATGGCGAAGAAGAGAGCGGCAGCATAAATCTTGCCGCATTGGTTGATGAAAATCGGGAACTGTTGAAAGCAGACGTGTGCTATTTTTCAGACGGTCCTATCCATTATTCAGGACGGCCGCAGGTGCTCTTTGGATGCAGGGGAATCATCGATGCGGAAATCGTGTTGGAAGAAAACATCAGAGATTGTCACTCGGGTCACTATGGCGCTTTGATTCCTAATCCTGCATGGCGCTTGGTTCATTTGCTCAGCACTATGAAATCTCCCGATGGTAGGGTGCTCGTGGAAGGCTACTATGATAAGGTTAGATCAATAACTCCCGCGGAAGAGGAAGTTCTGAAAGATATTCCTTTTGATGTTGAAGGCTATTTCCAGGGCGTAAGACATCCCGGCACCGGACCTAATTGGGATCCCATCGATGCCATGAAGGCCCATATGTTCCTGCCTACCATGACCATCGCCGGGCTGGGAAGCGGGCACACCGGCGAGGGTATGGCGACTATTGTTCCTCACAAAGCTATTTGCAAAATGGACATGCGGTTAGTGCCGGATCAAGATCCTGATGAGATATTCGATTTAGTAGAGAAGCATGTCAAGAAGCACTTGCCGGAAGCCAAAGTCATTAAGCACGGGAAGATGTATCCTTCTCGCACTGACTTGACATTGCCCCTGTCCAAGACTATTACCGGCGCAGTGGCAGAAGCGTGGGGCACTGATCCCGTGGTAGTTCCCTTGTCAGGCGCAAGCTGTCCGGAATATGTCTTTACAAAGATGCTTGGAATGCCCACTGTCTCCGTGCCTTATGCAAACCCTGACGAAAGCAACCACGGGCCTAATGAGAACTTCAGCCTTGACTTGTTTATCCAAGGAATCAAGACTACTGCCTACGTTCTTGAGGCTGTAGCACGAAACAATAAGTAATATGTGAGAGATAAAGAACTTGCCAGAAGTAACTGAGTACGGCAGGTCCGTGACTGATGCGTAATTATGATTTGCCTGAGAGCGCCTTCAAAAAGGAGGCGCTCTTCGCCAGTCTTACCTAGCTATTGTGGATGTTGTCTTGTGGGTTAGGGTTCCGTCGTTCTTGCATGTAGGCGGGATCTTAATCTCAGGTATTGAATTTCAGCCAAATCCATACATGATACCGGGCGACAATCTCAGAAATCGACTTGACATTCCTGCATAAACCACATATGATTTCAATAGATGTTGTGCCGAGGTAGCTCAGATGGTAGAGCAGCGGACTGAAAATCCGCGTGTCGCCGGTTCAATTCCGGCCCTCGGCACCATTTTTTTCAGATTGTGGTTCAGTAAGGGTTTCGGCAATCACCGGAGCCCTTGTTTGCTTATTATGACAATCTTCATATGGCTCGTTTGCTAAGCCCTTCTTATCGCCTTCGCCACATTGTAAACTCAGTCGCGAAACAAGCAGTCTTTTCTCAAAGGCAATCAGTCGCACAGGTCTTTGCCTTTTTTCATATGATAATGTGGACTACCACTATGGGAAGGCGGAGAAGCGCTCGGGGAGGAGCTCTGAAGGCAGAGAAAGAACTGTTATGAGTATGGGAAAAGTAATGATGTAACGGAGAAAGGCTAATTTGCGCGCGGTCTTTCCCCGTTTTGACATAGGGCGATGTTGAGCTTGTGAACCACCTAATGTTAACCGGGCTCCATCGCCCATGGCACATATCTGAGGCCCGGTGAAGCCTGGGCTTACATGTGCAGGCATTCTTGACTAGGCTTTCTTAGCTATGCTTCCTTGGCGCAGGCTTTCTCTATTTTCTTACGCCGAGATAGGACTCTTGAATAGTGGGATCTTCAAGGAGCTCTCTCGCTCTTCCTGACTTCACAATTCGTCCTTGTTCCAGCACATAAGCCCGATCCGCAGTGGACAAGGCTTTGTAGGCGTTCTGTTCCACGAGGAGCAGAGTCTTCCCTGTGCTCTTAATGCCTTCAATAACCTCATATATCGTCTCCACAAGTATCGGCGCAAGCCCCAGGGAGGGTTCATCCAGAAGCATAAGCTCAGGGTCACTCATGAGTCCCCTACCGATTGCAAGCATCTGCTGCTCACCGCCGGAGAGGGTGCCGGCCATCTGCTTCTCGCGTTCTTTCAGTCTCGGGAAGAGCCGGTATACGTTTTCGAGATCTCGCTCTATGCCGCCTGTGTCTTTTCTTAAGTATGCCCCAAGCACTAGGTTGTCCTTTACAGTGAGGTTAGCGAATACCATCCTACCTTCAGGTACCTGACATATGCCTTCTCTCACTATAGTGTGGGGTAAGGGAGGAAGGGGATTGTCTTTGAAGATAATCTGGCCTTCTCTGCTTCTGACGACGCCTGAAATAGCGTTCAAAAGCGTGGACTTGCCTGCTCCGTTCGCCCCGATTATCGTGACTATCTCACCTTTGTCAACTGCTATGTTTACGCCTTTCAAGGCATGGATGCCCCCATAGTAGACATGGAGGTCTTCGACTTTAAGCACCTATCCGCGCCTCCTTCCCGAGGTAGGCCTCGATTACCTGGGGGTTGCTCTGAATCTCCTCGGGCGGTCCTTCAGTGAGTTTCTTGCCGAAGTTGAGCACAACGATGTTTTCGCATATCCCCATGATCAAGTCCATTCGGTGTTCTATGACGAAGACAGTGCACGAGAACTCGTCGCGTATTCTACAGATATGGTGCATGAGCTGCTGTGTTTCATCAGCGTTCATGCCTGCAGCCGGTTCGTCCAAAAGCAGCAGCTTCGGCTTTACTGCGAGGGCCCTGGCTATCTCGAGTCTGCGCTGAAGGCCGTACGGAAGGCTGTGGGCGATGTGGTTCTGCCACTCTGCAAGTCCCAGGATTTCCATGAGTGAGACAGCATCTTCACGAAGGCACTTTTCCTCGGTCCTGAATCTCCTCGACTTAAGCACTGAGTCTGCAACGCTGTAGGAGGCATTTCCGTGACACGCAGTGAGGATATTGCTATACACAGAAAGCCGTTTGAACAACCGTATATTCTGGAATGTTCGGGTTATCCCCATGTTGGCGATGGTATGGGGTTCAAGGTCATGGATAATGCGGCCTCCGAACGCGATCTCTCCTCTTGTGACCTTATATATCCCGGTTATCAGGTTGAAGATAGTGGTCTTGCCTGCCCCGTTAGGTCCGATGAGGCCTGATATTGACCCTTCTTGTACGCGGAAACTCACGTTTTCAACTGCGGTAAGCCCTCCGAAAGTCTTTGTCAGATCGCGTATTTCAAGGATGTCCATTCTATGACCTCCTACACTTCTCGAGCCTTGCTGTGTTTGTGCCCGAATCCAACAGCTCGCAGAATGCCTCGAAAGGTGATTTCCTTACCTCCCATGAGACCCTCAGGCCTGCTTATCATTATGAATATGACCGCAACTCCGTACGCTACGAGTCTCCATAGGGCAAACGCTCTCAAGAGTTCCGGTAAAGCAGTCAAGAGAAGAGCCCCTAGGACACTCCCGGAAACACTGCCTATACCGCCGAAAATTACGATGATCGTAAGTTCAGTGGACTTGGTCATGCCGAACATCTTCGGCTGCAGAAAACCGGTGTAGTAGCCTACGAGTCCGCCTGCGATTCCTGCATAGACTGCACTGGTGAACAAGGAGATCATCTTATACCTGAAGGTATCAATACCTATGGTTTTGGCAGCCAGCTCTTCTTCTCTTATGGCAATCATGTTCCGTCCGTGTCTGGAGTTGACTAAGCTGATCATGAATACAATGCCTGCCAGGTTAATGAGGACCACATTCCAAAGGTCAATTCTAATTGGGATCCCCGGCCATCCCCTTGCGCCGCCGAATACTTGGACATTGTCCAGGACAAGCCTTATCGCTTCTCCAAATCCCAAAGTGGCGATACAGAAGTAGTCTCCCTTCAGCTTCAGAGTGAATCTGCCTATGAATAGACTTACTATTCCTGCTACAAGACCACCGGCCAGGAGAGAGACGATAAGCGGGAGGCCCAAATTGACGCCTATGAAAGCCGCTGCATATGCGCCAATCGCCATAAATCCTGCATGCCCGAAAGAAAAAAGCCCTGTGAATCCGGTAAGGAGGGAAAGTCCTAATACTGCCATGAGGTTTATCCCGGACAGTATCAAGATGCCTTTTGCATAGAACCAGTCCACGGCTGTCCCTCCCCCTATGCTTTCTCTTCACTGGGTTTTCCCATGAGGCCTATCGGGCGAAACACCAGGATAATTATGAGCAGGCTGAAGGAAATCAAATCCCTGAATTGCGATGAGAAGTATCCCGAAATGAGGGTCTCCAAAAGACCCAGTATCACCGACCCGATGACTGCTCCGGGCAGGCTTCCCAACCCTCCGAATACCGCAGCAATGAAGGATTTGATGGTCACAGCCCCTATCTGCGGATAAACCGTGTATTTCATGCCGAACAGAACACCTGCCACGCCTGCAAGGAAGCCCCCTACTGCAAACACAAGGATAATGATCATGTCAGTATTGATGCCCATCAGCGCACTGACCCTTGCGTTGAAGGCGGTGGCCCGGATGGCTTTGCCCACTTTTGTGAAATCTATGAAGTAGACCAGCAAGGCAAGGCATACTGCAGAGGTAACGAAGATCATGGTATCAAGGCGTCCGACAAAAAGAGCTCCTATCTGAAATGGTTCTCGGGAGAGGACCTGAGGATAGGTTTTGAATGTAGGGCCTATGGTTGCAATAACGAAGTTTTCAATGAGTATGGAAGCTCCCATGGCTGATATGATGAAATAGAGGAAAGGGGCATTTCTCATCCTAAGTGGTTTATACGCGACTCTTTCCAGGAGGACCGCCAAAACGGTGGAGCCTAGGGCAGCTCCGAAAAACGCGAATACAAAAGGCCATTTGAAAACCGCAAGAAAATAGAAACCGAAATAGGCACCGAGCATTATTACGCCCCCGTGGGCGAAATTGCTGAAATTCATGATGCTGTATACAAGGGAATATCCCACTGCCATCAAAGCATAGACACTGCCGATGGAAAGGCCGTTTATCATCTGCTGCAAGAACTGGGTCATCTATATCCTCCTTAGCGCGGTCGGCAAGGCCTGGAACGAAGCGTCCTCTCTAGGACCTTGCCGACTACTTTGATGTCTGATAGCGCAAAAGCGCTACAGAGCTTCGGAGCTACGGTACTACAGCACGGCGGTGCTACCATACTACGGCGCTTTGGCGCTACGGTAACGCTACGTCGCTATAGCGCCACAATAATACGGCATCACGTTTCTACTCCACTGCGCTACGGTGCCAAGGCTCTTCGGTTCTGTGGTCCTGCAATTTTGCGGTTCCACGGTATTACAGTTCTACGGCGCATATTTCTGCTGGAAGATATAGTTGCCGTCCACTATCTTGATGATGGCAGCTTCTTTGCCCTCCGGGTTGTGGGTGTCCTTGTCGATTCTGATTGTCCCGGTGATGCCTGTGACATTCGTGGTCTCCAGTGCATTCTTAATGGCTACCGGGTCGAAGCCGTTCGCTCTCTTCACTGCATCGACAAATACCAGAAAAGCGTCATGTGCGAGGAATCCGTTGAGCTCCACCTGACGGTTGTACTTCTTGATGTAGCGTGCCTTAAAGTCCATGACATCGGGATCGTCGAAGTCCAGGTGATTAACAACGTAGCTGCCTTCGATTGCATCCTTTGCCATCTCAATGAGGACTTCAGACGGCCAGCCGTCTCCGCCCATGAGCGTACACTTTATGCCGAGCTCTCTCGCCTGGTTTGAGCTTAAGGCTACTTCCTTGAAGAAGTAAGGCATGAAGATGAGATCAGGGTTTGCTGCCTTTATTTTCGAGAGCTGAGGCCTGAAGTCGGTATCTCCGAACTTGAAAGCCTCTTTTGCTACGACGGCACCGCCTTTTTCAGTGAATGTCTTGACGAAGAACTCGGTCAAGCCTTGAGAATAGTCATCAGCAAC
>DGZL01000098.1:0-660 GCA_002398515.1 Firmicutes bacterium UBA4981 | reverse complement strand
GAATAGTCATCAGCAACGTCATACAATACTGCGGCTTTTCTGAGGCCTAGCACGTCAAAAGCAAACCCGGCCGCTACGGCTCCTTGATACGGGTCTATGAAGCAGACTCTGAAGTTGAAGGGTTTGGTTTTGCCGTCCACCACTGTAACTTTTGGATTCGTGGCCACAGTGGCTATGTCAGGCACTTTCATTTCTTCAAGAATGGACGAAATGGGGATAGCTTGTCCGCTGGCGTTAGGACCGATGATGCAGACGACTTTGTCTTGACCTGTGAGCCGTCTCACACAATTGACTGCCTCCATGGCATCACCGCGGGTGTCGTAGCCGATTACTTCAATCTTGGCGCCCAAGAGCCCTCCTGCGTCATTGAGCTCCCCTGCCAGCATTTTCACGGTATTGAGCTCGCATTGCCCCCACACTGCCTGGTCACCGGTTAGGGAACCGATCCATCCGAGTTTGACGACTTTAGGGCTGTCCTGTGCTGTAGCAAATGGAATCCCGAGGGTAAGACAAAGAACCAAACATAGAAGTGTCACAATGCATCGTTTTGGCCTTTTGAACATAATACCTGTCCCCCCTTTTGTAATATGGGATTACATCCCTAATTTTACAGTTCTGAACGGCATAAGTCAATTGAAAATATGGACAATTCATGCTATT
>DGZL01000107.1 GCA_002398515.1 Firmicutes bacterium UBA4981 | reverse complement strand
GCACCCGCGGGGGGTGCGACAGTAGCGTGAAAATCTAGGGTTCTACCTGGTGTTGAGTATTGAGTTTCGCGAACCTCTCCAAAAAGGGAGCCCGCAGGACCACATTTTAAAGAAACAGGGGGTAAAAGCCCAGCTACAACGCCTATGCGAATCTTCCTGGGAAATTGGGATCACTTGGGGTTCGCGCTCGGCAATCAAGTAATCAACACCCCTTCCGGATCGTAACTAGGCTTAGCCCCGATGTGCTCCACACGACGTTTCCAGTTCGCTCCGAGCAAGTAGAATCTGAGGCTATCCTTTTTCGGATCTATCAGTCCGGCAAGTGCGAATTTGAAGATGGCAAATTGCGCAGGATCCAGCAAACACTCGAAAACAGAATTCTGAACTCTTTGTCCCACGTCTGTGCATGCCTTTGCTACTTGCCGGAGACGTCGACGCCCTTCAGGATCTGTTGTATTCACATCGTAAGTGACCAGCACCATCATTTCACATAACCTCTACTTCCAAAAGAAAGGTGGGTAACCGTCTAAATCTCCTCGCAAATGGCGGGCAAGTATCATTGCCTGCGCGTACGGGATCAGCCCGATTTCGATCTTCTCATTCAGAAACGGATGCATAATCTGCTCCTGCTTTCGTTTTTGCCAGGCGCTTATTACTGTCTTTCGTGTCTCGTCATCCATGATGACTCCCCCTGACTCGAGAGTCTGAAACCCTGGAGGAGCAACCTGCTTACGGTTGACCAAAGACAGAGCCAGACGATCTGCCAGAAATGGACGCAGTTCTTCCATCATATCCAGGGCTAAGCCAGGACGGCCCGGCCTGTCCTGATGCAGGAATCCCACTTGTGGGTCGAGTCCCACGGTTTCCAGCGCAGCCTGAACATCATGAACGAGCAATGTATAGAGAAACGACAGGAGCGCGTTCATGTTATCCCTCGGTGGCCTACGGCTTCGCTCTTTGAAGAAAAAGTCTTGTTTATTACTGAGAATCAGATGATCAAACACGCTAAAGTAGGTATTGGCAGCTACGCCCTCAATGCCCCGCAGTGTATCAAGGGATGAACCTTCAACAACGTTCATCAAGTAATTGGCTAGCGCTGTCGATGCAGCCGTAACGTCGTCCGCACAAATATTGGTCTCGTGGTCTCGCACAGCACGTTGCAGTACAGTACGGCAATTTGAGATCTTACCAGCAATAATGTCAGAGGCAATGCGCGCTGACTCATCCTCAGAATCGGCAACCCGATACTGTCTTCTTCGAAGCAGCACATTCCCTGATACTCTTCCTGTAACTCGCGCCATAAATCGACCACTTTGGCTTAAGAATGTCAGGGCTACACCACGATTTGCGCACAACTCCATCAGACCGGGACTCGCCCCTGTATATCCGAACGTCGCAATACCCTCGAGGTTATGTACAGGCATTCTGAACTTAGCTTCGCCGTCCACTGACACTACTACGTTTTCTCGGTCTCGACTGAGATACGCATCCGGGCTTGTCACGAATAGCATATTCAGTAGTTTTCGCAACAACATCCCCCCAACACCATAATCACTTAAGAATAATACTGTGCGTCTTCATATCTCTATGACTCCGTGTTCGACCTAACTTGCCTGCGAATGTATGCTTGCACGGAACGTGACTTAAGCGTGAGGTCGGGAAGACATACATCAACAAGCGAGCAAAGTGAACAGTGTTTCCCCTGTTCAGCACGGGGAGTGAATCCCAAGTCAAATAGCTCATGCATACGCAAACAAAGCTGCTCCACTCTCTTGCGCAATACATCATCAAATACTACTCTCTCGCGGCGACGAGTCTCTCCGTAGTAAAGATCGCCTGCCTGAATCTTCGCTCCTAGCATCTCCTCCAGACATAACGCTTGAGCACATAGCTGCACCTTATCGCGATCGTCCCGTTTCGGCCTTCCACGCTTGTATTCCACAGGCTTGGGAATCCATAGACCGTCCCGTCCCGGCAAGGAGACGCCTCCATCGACTTCGTCTCCGGCAGGCCAGAATTCCACCACATCAGCTTGGCCGTATAGCCCAAGCCTATAGCAAATCAGAGGTACGGATCGCGCAACAATATTCTCGCTGTCGTAATCAATGAGCTTGGGATTATGCACCCGCTCATGCATGATCTTACCTTCGACCGTACGCACGTTTTCTGCCCACTGACGCTCGATGTGTATAAGCGCCCACTGCCTCTCACAGAACGCAAGGTGCTGTATGCCCGACAGCGGCAGGAAGCTATCCTCATCATAGTCGCCCGTCATATTAACGTAACCAACTTAACCCCACTGGGCAATGCTGTTTCATTGACTGTCACTTCGTAGTCATCAAATCGCCTGGGAGGCGTCGTAGGTTCACGGCGAACGGCGTCAATACAGTCAAATAGCTTATAAGCCGGCGCATTCCCTATCCTGCTTTCATGCTCAAAAACGAATAGCTTGCGTGAAGCCATTTTCCCACGGGCAGCTGAACGGTCGTGGTCAAACATATTTACAAGGGCTTCCCACAGCAAGTCCAAGTCCTCGACAGTAAACCCGGTTCGTTCAGCCAAAGGAGCAGATACATAGCCTTCACCACGATATAGACCGTACGGCACAATATGCTTCCTGCCCATTTCACGATCCTTTCTTTCGGCATCCTTCTCGCTGGTTACCGCTACTCGCGTGATTGTGATCTCCTGCTGCACAATAGGATCCATACTCCTCGCAAAGTTGAGTTGTACAGGCCCCCGAACCTGTCCGCAGTTTACTTCAGTAGTCATCACAGCTCCAAAAGTGCGAATGTCATAGAAATGATAGCACATGAACTGGGTAAGTCGCTCATTGGCAAGCTTTTTCGGTACCGGCTCAATGCCCTGATCGATGTATGCCTTTCTGTGCTGAGCATTGAGGACCGCTCCCTCTTTCACATAGATATCAAAGCCTTCTTGGCCACCCCTCGTCAGCTCTACATAGTTACGGATCTTCCGCTTCAAACACACATCAGTTACTAATCCAAGGCTGGTTTCAGGATCGATACGAGGCATGTTGCCTGCGTCCGGATCGCCGTTAGGGTTACCGTTCTCCACGTCAAAGAACAGCACAAATTCATAACGCTTGTCGATAACCTTAGCCATTATTGACCCTCCTCTGCCATCTCCTGGATTTCAGGAGCTCTTTTCCGATAAAAATCCTGACGCTGATGATAGTAACCAAGCACGAAATTTCCCTGCTCCTCAAGGTTCAGATGGGCAGGGAAACTATCAAGCCTGCCTACGATAGCCTCAATCTGCCTATCCGCTCTTCCCCCGTATTCGGCTTTAGCTATGTGGTGCTGCGCTAACCTTAATAACACCGGAAAGACACTCCGTGGTGTGGCTGACGCTGCCCCAAAATACCGATCACGAATAGTCGCGTTAAGTTTGGCGCCGGAGGCCGCATCTTGTTGCGCCTTTTCCAAAGTCGCAAAAAGCCTACCCAAGAGATAAGCGGTATTCGTCCACTCCTCATTGAGACTCACTGTGTAATTCCCCTCCTTTGCTTTACTGCCCGATATCCTCGCGTTTCTGGCCAAACAAGCCTTAATCATAGCAACTTGTATAGGACTTACTTCCTGTTCAGCTCGGATCCTTGCAAGAAGTGCAGTGTACATGCCTTGTGGATAACAAGTGCCCATCAGCACTGCTCGGGTGAGCGCTCCACCTAAAAGAGGCGATGCTCTCTTTCCGTCACGCTTACCTTCAATAACTGGCGCAATTGAGTTTACTATCATCCATACCGCAAATGAGCCTGTCTCCCATGGCGGAAGAATGATGGCCATATCAGAATAGTGCTGACCGATCTTCTCCAGCAAGTTTCCAAACGTGTCAACATGCCAGTATCTCACTGAGAGACGGGCATTGTTCGGCGCAAGGCCAAGTATGTAAAACCGTACATCCTTATCGACGCCGACTATACTCTCTTCTAAGGACTTGCCCTGGACCGCCCGGTCAAGCGCATCCTTGACCATCCTCGTAGCCTGAAGATCGCGTCGGAATCTCGTCTCTCCGTCCTTGGGTGAAGCTTTCGCTTTATTCGCCGTATCCACAGGTGCGGTAGGGTCGAGCAATTCAGCCAGTATATCCTCTTCCAAATGAGCAGGCTTCTCCGCCCAGAATACAGTGGTTGTATCTCCGATTCGAAGACGATGCCTATTACTTCGAAGTAAGTAGTTTAGAGAAGTTATATATCCGAAGGCAGCTTCTTCGCTGACTGGGGCATTGATGTTTTGCTCTTTGCCGTAGGACGTGAAGGCATCTAAGTTGAACGAGACCAATGCAGCCCCTGTCCCCTGGGCGCCTGTGACTCCCTTAACGCTGTCGTGGATTCGTGCGACAGGCGCATGTTCACCTGTCACGAGACAGTGCCCAACATTCTCATGGGATGCTCCGTCAATAACACGCTCCCGGGCCTGGCGAATAGCAGGTCGCTGATGTATAAATCCCTGCGTGCCGTCAAGTTTGAAAATGAGATTTCCCCCACGCATTAGCTCATCCCATACAGGCGCCAATACAGGGTGTCCTTCGGCATGCCTAGGATCCCAGGCAGAGAAGAAACCAAGGATCGCCCTTGCCCCCGGATCATCCAAATTTCCGAGGATTCTTTCATGTAGCGCCCGCATATCATTGAATTTCTTCTCTGCGAGTTCGACAGGCTTACCTTTCTTTTGCACCACTCCAAGCACATAACCACTGTTATCGCACATGAAGTTCGCGCTGACACCCGAGGTCCGTTTGACCTGCCTAGGAATGTCCATATCCCTGGGGACAAGTCGTTTGCCCTTGCCTTGCTCCCGCAAGTCCAGCACATCAAGGAGTTCACCGGTCTCAGACAAGTTGAGAGCGTATGATACTCCGGCCTTACTGTAACCGGGCGGTGAAATACCGGAGTTGGGCTCGTCCAGCAAACGGCCGTAAAGCTGATACAGGGCTTGAAGTATCAAGACATTTTACCTCCTTCCGGCATCTTTGGAACATCGATAATGCCATCACGCATCGTAGCGCGGAAGAAACGCGGCGTCATATTATCCCGGTAGTCGATGTCCAAGAGCATCCAGCCGAGATCCCGTTCACCTTTATAGGGTGATACGGGAATCGGCCCTTCAACAACACTGAAATGCGCAGGGAATTCTCTACACCCGAGATATGGACGGTGGTAACACTGACCTTGCCTCGCGCGTCTGATAATCATGTTGTAGTGTTTCTCAGGTGTATCATCAGAGCCTATTTCATCAGTCATCTCAAAATGTGCCTCGATTACATAGGACACATCCCTGAGCACCAATGAGGCCCTTTGCTGCCGATCCTCAGACGCATATTGGCATAGAGTTATTGTACCCCCCTTCATTGCCTGCTCTACATTTCTCTTTGGGATTTTACTCCCCACTTCATTCCGCCGGATATTGTCGAAGCGTATCTCATTCAACACATGTATCCTGTCAACCACCCAGCGGATAGCCGGCTTCCAATGGATAGCCTCAAGAACTCCCCGTGCAGCTGAAGGTGTTATAACATCATAGCTGACACGCTCCGCCTTCATCTCAGGTCGCGTAAAGCACGCATAGTCCCCCCAAACTCGAATAGCGACTCCGTATCCCATCTTTTCCCTCCTCTCCGGTCTTCTTATGGTCGATTGTATTAAGCGAACCATGCCCCGCCGACTGCATCAAGAGCCTCCGTTATCTCAAGTCCTACTTCCGTATAACAGGAATCGTCAGTAAGGACGTGAATTACCCCTTTATCGCCTCCAAGGGTGTGTATCTTACCACTTTGTTCAAGCCGCGCAAACTGATTGGGATATACCTGCACAACATAGGACTGCAATTGCCGGAACAGTTGGTAGGACGGCCAGTAGGTTGCCTGCTCTATCAAGTCACGCCCCTCGTCATCCCACGGGATCACTATTGAAACCGTATTGGAATCAATGATACGGAATTTGCCTGCAATGTCGGCAAAGGGAAAACTTAACGTCTTTCGTTCCTCTTCCACTGCATTCATAATGCATTCCTTGTCAAGCCTATCTCCCTCGATATCGTACAGTCTGCGGAAATAACTTTCGACTGTCTGTAAGCCCAGTGGATCATCGGTATTCCTTAGGACCATATGGGTAACAGAGGCAGTCCGCTGAAACCAACCCAGCAACTTGTGGCCAACAGGTTCAAATACGTAGACATGTCCTATAGTCAATTTGCCTTCCCTGTTGCACCTGCCTGCAGCTTGAGCAATGGAATCAAGTCCGGACGCAGCTCGGAAAACAACGGGAAAGTCCAAATCAACACCTGCCTCGACAAGCTGAGTTGAGATAACCAGGCACTCACTGCCTTCCTTAAGAGCAAGTCGAATCTCGTCCAATTTTTCGCTGCGGTGCTTCGGACACATGCAGGCGCTTAGATGAAACACGCCTTCTTTGTCTGCAACAAGCCTGTAAAGCTCACGGGCATGGGATCTTGAATTGACTATGCACAGTGCCTGACGGTATTTCTTAAGCTCAGATGCAAGGGCATTATCATCCATCGGGCCGAGCTGCGTCACCTTTACTCTGCGGAAAGCCTCATAAAGGCGCGGAGGATCAGGGGCTATCTCGCGAACATGGACAGTCTCCGGCATCAGATCACCTAATGCCGGTTGAGTGGCTGTACACAACACAACAGTTGAGCCATAGTTTTCAGTGAGTTCACGTAGTGCAGCAAGACACGGTGTCAAGTAATCTGTGGGAAGCATTTGAGCCTCATCCAAAATGATGACGCTGCGTGCCATGTTATGGAGCTTTCGACACCGCGAGCTGCGGTTTGCAAACAGGGACTCGAAGAATTGGACATTGGTAGTGACAATGACAGGAGCGTCCCAGTTCTCCGTGGCAAGACGCAATCTGGCAATGTCCTCATTCCAGTCCTCAGAATCCTCATCGGGAAACTCGAAATTGCTATGGTGCTCCAAAACACCTTCATCCCCCAAAGCTCTCCGGAACACTTTAGCATTCTGTTCAATTATGCTGGTAAATGGGATTACATAGACGACGCGTTCTAATCCATAGAGAGAAGCGTGCTTCAGCGCAAAAGCCAGTGATGATAAAGTCTTGCCGCCACCTGTAGGAACGGTCAAGCTAAATAATCCGGGCTCAGATTCTGCCCTATTTATGCAAGCCCTAAGAATATCCCCGCGATACCGGTTTACCGGCGTGTCTTCAGCTGAGGCAAGGAGTTTTGCTAGGTGCTGATCAAGACGTTGTTTTAACTCAGGAGTAGTTGGATACTCGCTTCCGCGCATATGTGCTTTCTTGCGATCCATTACGCGTTCAGTATCAAGAAAGTCAGCATCAACGAGGCAAGAATAGAGCATTCGAATGAAGAATTGAAGGCTGAAACCCTCCTGGCCTTCCAGGAGAGATACAGGTAGTTTCATAGAGTTTGTCTGAGGAAATGGAAGACCGGCTTCCTTATATGCGCTGTAGTCGCGCACCTTACGCCTGAGACGTGCAGCTAAAGACGGCTCGTCCGCTGTGCTTCCGTAATCAGGTATACCGGCATGATGTCCCGCCACCACGTACGAAAGGACAGTGCCGATAGCTTGTCCATATAGTGTAACTGCTTGCTGAGCTCCTGCAGTGGAGTGATCTACCCTAAGAGGAGCCCCATTCAGACGTTGTTGGAACTCTTTGGAGAATTTCCCCAGGTCATGAAGAAGGCCTGTACTACATCCGTACTCCCCTGCGTTAAACACTGAGGCGAATTCTCTGGCCAGCTTCGCTACGGATACGAGATGCTCTTCCACAAGCTGCCAATCAGCCTTGTCAGTGCCATTGGTGTGCGCATAGTAAACAGTCATCCGAGGCACCTCTCCTACACCATATAGGCCTTTCAAGTATTATGGAAGCTGCCAAATAGCACCGAATGGTTAGTGTAAACCAGGCCAATGAATTGTCTTGCGTCATATATCTCAAATACGCCAGACTACTTTTGTTTTCTTCTCATTACACATTTATCCTTCTTTGCCGTCCTTGATCGGCATAAGAATCAAGATTCCTCCAACAAGTAGGGTAATTATGTCTTTTTCTTCTAGACTGGTGTTAGAATAGGTCTGTACACACAGGTACTGTACTAAAAAGGTTATGTGCCTGCTTACTATTTCGTCGCGGTGGGCTAGTAGGGCAAGCCGGCAGAAAGAGAAGTATGATAGCATCCGACAGTGATTCCGTGCTAATGTGCTGATGTGCTGATCAAGAGTGTAAAGTATCAGCAGGTGATCCGGCGCTGTTCATCCAGTTGAATGGTCCTGGCACACGTGGTACAATCATGCTGTGACATACTCGTGCCTATGAAAGGAGTAGCTGTCATGCGTGAAGAAGCAAGATTTTGGGTTGATGACGCCACATGGGATTTGGAGTGCGCCCAAGATATGCTGGACCGAGAGAGATACAATTACGCAGTGTGGCTCTCCAGGCAAGCAGCTGAGAAACTCCTTAAGGCTTGCTATCTCATTGTTCTCAGATCCTCGGTTCCCAGGGATCACAACCTCTTGGTTCTTGGACGAGAGTGCTTCGGCCACGCAATATCAGAAATTAACCCGCAGCTAACCTTCTTAAATCCCCACTATACAACAACCCGATATGTTGATGCAGCCCTTGGAGCCCCGAAGGACATATATGACCGCGGCTTTGCGGAACAGGCGTTGACAAAAGCACGGGAGGTGTTCCAGTGGATTCGGTCGAAGGTGAGCTTAGATTAGCAGACATCCGAAAATTCCTTCGCAGGGTGGGCGCAGGTCGGGGTATCCTCTTTGGTTCCCGGGCACGTGGTGATTATCTCCTCTCAAGTGATGTAGATCTCATTGTCATCAGCGACAACTTTGCTGACATAAGCTTTCCACGGCGAATGGTGTTCCTCCATGAACACTGGGACCTTCCTTACTATCTCGAAGGGCTGCCATATACTGAAGAAGAATTCGCACGCCTGAAACACACTAGCAGCGTAGTGCAGGATGCAATGAGATATGGCATTGAGGTCTATCCAGAGCCGTAGGTGATTATTCCGGTCACTATTGAGCCTCGAGTCCGGTCTACGGGAGCCACCCTTCCGGTGT
>DGZL01000043.1:87465-87608 GCA_002398515.1 Firmicutes bacterium UBA4981 | reverse complement strand
TCGACAGGACGTCTTCGTCCGCTCCGGTCGAATTCGCCTAGGGACATTCTGACACACTCCATGTTAGCGAGTTGTCCGTCTCTACCTATCATCTTAGTCGGCACAGTCAGGAAGTGAATTTTAATCCCTTCGCGTTCAGCCTC
>DGZL01000043.1:75780-87329 GCA_002398515.1 Firmicutes bacterium UBA4981 | reverse complement strand
TGTTGGTGAGTTTTCCGTCTTTACCTATCATCTTAACCGGCACAGTTAGGAAGTGTATCTTAATCCCTTCGCGTTCAGCCTCAGCTATTTCCGTTTTGTCTGCAGGCATGTCTTCTCGCTGGCGTCTGTATATGATGTGAACCTCGGCTGCGCCCAGACGAAGAGCGGTCCTGGCAGCGTCTATAGCCGCGTTGCCTCCTCCTATCACCGCAACCTTCTTGCCAACCTTCGGATCTCTGCCCAGATTGACGTCTTGGAGGAACTCAACAGCGCCGACTACGCCGCCTAAGTCTTCACCCGGCACACCAAGTTTCTGGCTAACGTTGGCGCCGACTGTGATGAGTATTGCCTTGTACCCGTCAGCCTTCAGGTCATCAATGGTTATATCCTTGCCCACCGTAACTCCTGTACGTATCCGGACTCCCATTCTCTCAATGTAGTCGATTTCCGCATTCAGGATGTCTTTGGGCAGTCTGTATTCGGGAATTCCCACAAGTAACATACCGCCCGGTTTTGGTAAGGATTCGAACACTGTAACCTCATGTCCCAGCTGAGCCAGATAGTAAGCTGCGGTGAGGCCTGCAGGACCGGCACCGACAATTGCTACTTTAGTGCCTTTTGCAACCTCAGGCTTCTCCACAGGAATTGGATTTAAGAGCTCATAGTCTGCAGCAAACCTCTTCAGCTCGCAAATGGCGAGTGCCTGGTCTAGCTGGGCTCTTCTACATTTGCCTTCACACGGATGAGTGCAAACCCGACCGCACACCGCAGGGAACGGGTTCTTCTCCTTTATGAGCTTCACAGCCTCTTGATATCTCTTCTGCCCGATTAAATTGATGTACCTTGGCACATCGACATCAGCAGGGCATGCGTTCTGGCACGGTGATTCAAACAGGGCAGCACATACAGAAGCGGGACATTTCTTGTCTCTTATGTGAGCTTCGTATTCGTCCCTGAAGTAGCGTATAGTAGTCAGAACCGGAGACGGGGCAGTCTGCCCTAAACCGCAGAGGGCTGTCTCTTTTATCCAGGTTCCCAGTTTTATCAGACGCTCGATGTCTCCTTCACGTCCCTCGCCCCTGGTGATTCTGGTCAGAATCTCCAGCATCCTCTTTGTGCCTATACGGCACGGAGCGCACTTGCCACAGGACTCATCCTGCGTAAACTCTAGGAAGAACCTGGCGAGGTCTACCATACATGTGTCTTCGTCCATGACGACAAGACCGCCTGAGCCCATGATCGTCCCAAGTTTGGTCAGGGACTCATAGTCCATGGGTGTGTTGAGAAATTCCGCGGGAACACATCCGCCTGAAGGCCCTCCGGTCTGCGCCGCCTTAAACTTCTTACCGTCAGGGATTCCCCCTCCGATATCGAAGACAACTTCTCCTAGTGGTGTACCCATGGGGACTTCAACAAGACCTGTATTGTTAATTTTACCTGCAAGAGCAAACACTTTTGTCCCCTTGCTCTTTTCCGTTCCGATGCCGGCGAACCACTCGGAGCCTCGGAGGATTATCGGAGGAACATTCGCGTAGGTCTCTACGTTATTGAGCAGAGTCGGTTTTCCAAACAACCCTTTACTGGCAGGGAAAGGCGGTCTCGGCCTTGGTTCTCCGCGTCTTCCCTCAACTGAAGCAAGAAGAGCAGTCTCTTCTCCGCAAACGAAGGCGCCTGCCCCTACCCTTATGTCTAAGTCGAAATCGAAACCTTTGCCGAAAATATCTTTACCCAAAAGCCCATACTCTCTCGCCTGACTCATGGCGTGGGTAAGATGGGCAACTGCCAGGGGATATTCAGCTCTGACATAGACGTATCCCTGATTTGCCCCTACGGTATAACCTGCAATTGACATGGCCTCGATTATCGCATGAGGATCACCTTCGATAATACTTCTGTCCATGAACGCGCCGGGGTCGCCCTCGTCAGCATTACATACTACATACTTTTGGTCTCCCTTGGCTCTCCTTGTAAAGTCCCATTTCAAACCGGTGGGGAACCCTGCCCCTCCTCTTCCGCGAAGACCCGAGCTTTTCAAGACGTTTATAACGTCTTCCGGAGTCATCTCAGAGAGGACCTTGGCAAGAGCTGCGTACCCGTTTTCAGCTATGTACTCCTCTATTTCCAGAGGATCGATTTTGCCTGTATTTCGAAGTGCAATCCGAAGTTGTCTGTTAAAGAAAACCATGTCAGAATACGTATGGACTTTTTGCTGTGTGTCCGGAGTTACATAAAGAAGTCTGTCAACTATTCTCCCTTTCAGCAGATGCTCCTTAACTATTTGGCGGGCGTCGTCCGGTTTCAGATTTCTATACAGGACCCCTTCCGGATAGACAATAATGATGGGGCCCAATTCGCAAGGACCCATACATCCTGTAACGATAACCCTGATTTCGTCGGCGAGGCCTTGCTTGGTGATTTCATCAGTAAGCGCCTGTTCAACATCTTTGCATCCTGACGAGGCACAACCCGCCCCGCCGCAAACTAGAACATGTGTCCGATAGGAACCCATGCTACCAAGCCTCCTTATCCTGGAACAACCACACAAATTTATACCGACGTTCAAAACAAGCTGGAAACGTCATAACATCACTCATACTTATCCAATACTTCCTTCATCTGATCCGGCTTGACCCTTGCGTATATATCCTCGTTCACTCTGACCACGGGTCCAAGACCGCAAGCTCCCATACACCTGACAATCTCCAGCGAGAACCTCCCGTCATCGGTGGTGTCTTCCCCTTTGATCCCCAAGTCTTCTTCGAGTTTCTCCATGATGGCGTCCACGCCCTTGACATAACATGCTGTTCCCTTACAAACACTGATAACGTTCCTACCCTTAGGCTTAAGCGAAAACAACGCGTAAAACGTTACAACGCTGTAAACCTCGCTGAGAGGAATATCCAACCCCTCAGCAATCATAGCCTGGATTTCCCTGGGAAGATAACCTACCACTTGCTGAGCTTCATGTAGAGTTTGAATCAACACACCTGATTTCCCTTTGTAGTGGTTGATTATCTCCCTGACTTTCTCTCTTTGTTCGTCAGTGATTTCGCCAATGCATGTACACGTCTCACAGGCCATACCTATTCCTCCTTACCAATCCAGAGCCGCCGGCGGGCACTGCCATAGCTAACGAAACCGGAACTACAATCTACTGTAGTGCAAGGATCGTGCCAGTCCACACCGGAAAACGCATATTCCCGCCAGAGCCTTGTGAAAGACATCACAAAGTCAATCAGCGGACCGATAATCAACGACAAAATTCGCCCCGGATAATGCACTAGCGCATTATTTGCAGGGATTTTGACGCTATTTGCTTTGTTTTGCTGCTCTTTGGTAAGTCTCTTTGTTTTGCGGATTTCGATTGCGAATTGCTCTTAACCGTTGCCAGCTTGGGAATGGCGTTCTCTTCATTTCCGTGGTTCCTCAAAGATCGGGAGAAACCCGGGAAAACAGCGGTAAATGCAAACAGGCATCAGATAATGCATTTGTGCATTAATTTGCATACTTCTTCAGCTTCCTGACGACGGTGGATTGGTTTACCCCGAGGGCTTCAGCTATTTCATAGGTAGTCTCATGCTCTTCTTGCGCGTGCTTGATTAGCTGTCTTTCAACCTCTTCCACAGCCTCACGGAGTGGTATTACTCCTTCAACTATCACCTTGGAATTACAATTGACATCTCGTTCCTTAACATACTGAGGCAGATCCTCTACACCGATTTCGTCTCCTTCAACTGTAACCACAAGCCGTTCTATGAGATTCTCCAGCTCCCTGACGTTACCGGGCCATGAGTACTGGGTCAATACTTCCCTTGTCTCCCGGGAAATCGTCTTATTGTACCGGTGAGTGTTGTTATGTTTCGCTACAAAGTGATAAATAAGGGGAATGATATCATCCCGTCTGCTGCGTAGGGGTGGAATGACTATTGGAACTACATTCAGTCTGTAGAAGAGATCAGCACGAAACTCGCCTCTTTCCACCATTTTTGCCAAGTCTCTGTTGGTGGCCGCAATTATCCTGATATCCACCTCAATAGGTTGAATTCCACCTACTCGCGTAAGACGACGTTCCTGAATAACTTGAAGGAGTTTCACTTGAAGATCAAGAGGGAGATCAGATATTTCATCAAGAAAGAGTGTGCCGGAAGACGCAACTTCTATCATACCGGGTTTACCTTCACGCTTTGCGCCGGTGAACGCGCCGGCTTCGTACCCGAACAACTCGGATTCGAGAAGATTCGGAGGGATTGCTCCGCAATTTATGGTAACAAACGGACCGCTCCTGCGAAGACTTGCATTATGAACAAACCGCGCGACCACTTCTTTCCCTACACCGGATTCACCCAAAATCATGACAGTGGAAGTTACCTGAGCTACCTTGGTCGCCACCTGCAACACTTTTCCCATTTCTACGCTGTATGCAATGATAGGGTTTTGCGAAGAATCACGGGACTTCTTAGTCTCCCGGGATTCCCAAGACAAGAGAAGCTCGGCAGCTTTGGTAATACGATCTTTATCAACACCGGGAAGAGCTTCGGCAAAGGCCTGATCAAGAGCTTTTGAAACCTGCCCGCCTGAAGCCAATACCCATAGGACTGCCTTAAGATCGTCTGTGAGCCTGAATGCGACTTCAGGGCACACCTTGAAGCATTTGCCGCATCCATCACACCTTTGCGGATCTACGACAATTCTGTCTCTTACAGAAGATATGGCGTCAACGGGGCATTTAGGAATACACAGGCCGCACCTGTTGCACTTATCGTCGTCAACAAAGATAAATCCCGGCAACCTGCTCCCCCCCCACATAACACATTATACAGCACATATCTGATGTGGAAAAGTATCACTAAATACTGTCATCATGCTCCTACTTGCTCTTTGTACTGAAGAAGGTAGAGTTGATAGTAAATGCCGCGTTTTGCTAACAACTCCTGGTGAGTTCCGATCTCTCTGATCCTTCCTTTATGGATTACGATGATTTTGTCTGCATTCTGGATCGTTGAAAGCCTATGGGCTACGACAAGCGTGGTCCTTCCACGAATCAACTTCGTCAGAGCATCCTGAATAAGGGCTTCAGTCTCAGTGTCAATACTTGCGGTAGCCTCATCCAAGACGAGTATGGCCGGGTCTCGCGCCAATGCCCGAGCAAACGCCAGGAGCTGCCTCTCACCGGCTGATAATGTAACGCCTCTCTCCCTGACATGCGCGTCATATCTGCCGTGGAGTCTGTCTATGAACTTATCAGCGTTTACGAAAGAGGCAGCTTCTCGCACTTGTTCATCGGTGATATCGCTATCACCCAGCCTGATGTTACTTTTGATGTCTCCTGTGAACAAGAATACATCCTGCTGCACTACGCCTATGTGACGGCGCAACTCTTTGCTGGGTATATCTCTGATATCCACCCCGTCAATGAGTATTCGTCCACGGGATATCTCATACATCCGTCCTATCAGACTGATGACAGAGGTCTTTCCCGCGCCTGTCGCGCCTACGAAAGCGCAGGTTTCACCTGGCTCAATGCGAAAGCTGACATCCCTTAAGACCCAGTCGTTCTCGTTGTATGCAAACCATACATTCTCGAATTCAATCTCCCCTTCTGGCCTCCGGAGGACTACAGGTTTTGCGGGATCACGCTCAACCTCGTCAGCGTCAAGAAGCATGAAGATTCGTTCTGCAGAAGCCATGGCAGCCTGCATAATATTGTATTTCTCAGTAAGGTCATTAATAGGACGGAAGAATTGCTGCAAGTAATTGGTGAAGGCGAAAAGCATACCGAATTCCAGCGTGCCCCACATTACACGCCTTCCGCCAAACCAAATCAAAAGTGCAAGAGCAAGAGACGAGATAAGATCCATGGCCGGCCTGAAAATCGCATATACTCTGAGTTCTTGCATACCGGCACGGAAGTAGTCGTTATTAACTTTGTCAAACTCTTGGAATTTCTTTCTCTCTCTGCCGAAAATTTGAATTGTGCGCATTCCCGAGATATTCTCAGCCATAGTGGCATTGATCCTGGCCAGCCTTACCCTGGCTGCCCTATACGCCTCCCTGGCCTTCTTACGGAATATCGCTGTAACCGTAAATATCACAGGGAGCATAGCGAAACTAACCAGCGCAAGCTCAACATTCATTTTCAGCATCACTATGATGATTCCCACAAGCAGAAAAACGTCTTTGAACAAGTTCACCAAGACCGCAGTATACATCTCATTCAGTGCGTCCATGTCATTGGTCACTCTGGTAACAAGCCGCCCAATGGGGTTCTTATCGAAAAAAGATAATGACAGACACTGCAAATGCCGGAAAACCTCATGCCTCATGCTTGAGACAATCTTCAAGCCTGTGTACTGGAGAACATAAACCTGTATGTAATTGAGAAGAAACGCAAGAGTCAAAGCCCCGAGTAGAATAAGGCCTAACCTTGTCACAGCCCGAATGTCATATTCTCTAAATACGCGCAAGTCGTCTCCTGTCAGCTCGCGCCTTAGAATATCATCACCCGGAGACTCAATTTGCAGATAATACTTGTCCCCCTCCTGTTCAATCCTGGCCTTTACGGGTTCAGAGGAACTTTCGTAATCCGGCGCGGACTTACCTGTAAGTTCCCTCTCTCGGACGAATACGTATTCGTCAAATGCGATGCCCGGGCAAGGTTCGTCCCCCGGAGCAAATGCCACCATAGGTTCGGTGAGGGCATTCATATGATTGTCTATTGCAACCTTAATAAGATAAGGCTGCAGTAGATCCAGTCCTGTAATGAGTAACAGAAGCGCTATACATCCTGCAAGGAACCATCGGTACGGCCAGGCGTACTTGAGCAGCCTTTTCATAAGCTTCCGGTCGTATGCTTTTCCCAGCACTTCATCTTCATGATGGATGGCCATGGTTTATGTCTCCTCATCAGAGCTGAGCTCAGCTTCTAGCAATTGTCGCCCGTGAATTTCTGCGTAGAGTCCTCCGGCAGCCACAAGAGACTCATGATCTCCCCTCTCAACTACTTGCCCTTCGTCTAAGACTATGATTTCATCCGCTTCCTTCAGAGTGGAAATCCTATGGGATATTAAGATAGTCGTCCTCCCCCGCCTGACATCCCTAAGTGACCTCAGGATCCTCTCCTCAGTTCTGGTATCCACTGCAGAAAAACAGTCATCGAGGATTAGTATTCTAGGATCCTTAATGAGCGCTCTCGCTATTGTAACCCTCTGTTTCTGCCCGCCGGAAAGGGTTACTCCTCTCTCACCTATGAGCGTATCAAACCCTTCAGGAAACCCTTCAATATCATCTTTGACCCCTGCACGTTCAGCAGCCTGCTCCACTTCTTCCCGGCGAAATTCACAACTTGCGAATCCGATGTTTTGTTCGAGTGATGCAGAAAACAAAAAGTTGTCCTGCGGCACATAGCCGATATCTCTTCTCAATATCGCCAAGGGGATCTTTGTAATGTCTGTCCCATCTATCAAAAGTTCACCTGGGGAAGGATCGTAAACTCTGACGAGGAGGTCTGTAAGAGTGGACTTCCCACTACCTGTACGGCCAAGGATGCCCAGAGTCATGCCTTGAGGTACTTTGAGGGTGATTCCACGAAGCACCGGCGAAATCGCATCAGGATACTTGAATGTCAAATTCCGAAATTCGATCTGCCCTGCAATCCCAGAGACATCCACCATATCCTCGTGATCAGTGATTTTCGGCCTCACTTGGAATATCATATTGAGCCTATCCATGGAAGCCATGCCTCTCTGAAGAGTATTAACTACCCAACCTATTGCCATCATGGGCCATATCGCTATTCCGAGATAACCTGTGAATGCCACGAAATCACCGAGGCTTATGTCGCCTAAGACAACCAGTTTCCCACCATAACCCAAGACTACCACAAAGCTGAGTCCGGCGAGATACTGTACAAGAGGCCAGAAAAGGCCCCACACCTTGACAAGATGCATGTTAGTGGCAACAAGCGTCTCGTTTGAATGCATGAACTTGGCCAATTCAGCTTCTTCTTGGACAAAAGCTTTGACCACTCGAATACCGCTGAGATTCTCCTGAACAAAGTCAGTAAGACCGGCGAAAGCTTCTTGGACTTTGAGAAACCTGGAATGAATCACCCTGGAAAACCCGGTAACAACCAGGGCGACGAAAGGTAACGGCAAAAGGCCCAGGAGCACAAGGCGAGTGTCAATAGTAGTTAGCATAATGGAGACAGTGGCGATAGTGAGGAATACTGCGTCTATCGTTAACATTATGCCCTGTCCGAACGCATGGCGGACTGCATGGATATCGTTGGTAGCATGGGCCATCAGTTCGCCTGTCTTATGCCTGTTAAAGAAATCCGCGGACAGTGTCTCAAGGTGGGCAAAAAACTTGTTCCTCAAATTATAGTCAAGGAGTCTTGCAGTTCCGAACAGGTAGATGCGCCAGAAGTACCTTCCTACTGCTACAAGGAAGGCGATACCGATAATGAGGAATACGTAATGAAGGAGTCCTTGCATTGTCAGGACGCCTTCTCGGAACTCATCAGTCATATTGCCGAGGAGCCGTGGAACCAGCAGCTGGAGAACGTCAACAGCGAGAAAAAACAGCACCCCTATGACATATCTATACCTATACCGCACAAAGAAGTCATCCAGCACCTGAAATTTTCGTCTCATAAATTGCAACTCCAAATACTCTGTTGCAGCCCGGCGCTACCAAAGCCCCCTAAGCCGCCACCATATATTATAACTGTGCCGGATGGCTAATGACAACCGATTTCCACCGGCTTGTTCGGCATCTCGTTCTCTTTGATAAGCGCTTTGCCTGTCCAGCGCCTATTTGGAGCAGCATGTCTTTTGCGGTTCCCGCTCGGACTCTCATCTAATACCACAAGACAACTCCTGCAAACGAACACCCTACTTTCTCTACCACGTGTTCCGTAGCCTTTATCATGATTCTCTCAGGATGGGCATTACGGATAGCCAGGGCTTCACGCACCATTTTCTCAATCCTCTCCTCTGCCTCGGCTTTCGTACATATCCCGGCAAATTCCATAATCACGCCGAAGCTCCCGGATATAACGCCTACACCGATAGCAGCAGAGATGAGCCGGCCTGGAACCTCGCTGCCGATGGTTCCATATGCAATCGGAGTGAGAGATCCGGGCGGGATGTCAACTTGCTGTGAAAACTCAGTGCCCGGAGGAAGAATACTGGAAACTCTAATAAGGTTTAAATTCCCAACACCCGCCACAAGCAACGCCTTATCAAATGCTGTAAGTTGCGTATCCCCTTCCGCGCTTCCTGCGACTAACGTGAATCTCTGTGGAGTCGGCAGCATTCTCTTGCCCCTCCCGCTTATTAGATTCCGAATCGTTTATATACTATGATTACTAGCCTTAAGCGGGAACACCGATTTTTACCCAACCATGACTTTTTCTTCAGGATAACGCACTTGCACAATATGCTGTTTCTGAGCAATTGCAGTGGCTACTGTAAGCGGGCCTAAACGGCCGCTGAACATAGTCAACATAATGAGAATCTTGCCCGGCAGGGCCAAGCGAGGAGTAATTCCCGTCGAAAGGCCTACAGTCCCAAAGGCAGAGGTAGTCTCGAATAGTACTTCGAGAAACTCAAACTTCTGCATAGCAGACAAAACTATGGTTATTAAGACTACCATAGTCAATGAAATCATTGAGACCGCAAGAGCTCTACCAACTACTCCCTTGGGAATCCTCCGTTCAAAGACCTCCACATCGTCTCTGCCTCTTATTACACTAAGAACCGCAAGGAGCAAAGCAATGAATGTAGTCGTCTTTATCCCGCCGCCTGTCGACCCGGGAGATGCGCCTATGAACATCAACGTTGCAAGAAAGAAGAGAGTCGCAGGCCTGAGATCCCCTGAAGGAATAGTACTAAACCCTGCAGTACGGGCGGTTACGGATTGGAAGTATGAAGCCAAGACTTTCTCGCCTGCCCCAAGAGATAGAAGAGTGTCGGGATTCCTTCCTTCAAGCAAGAATACAATTACCGTTCCCAAAACTATTAACAGTACAGTCGTTGAGAGAACCAGTCTTGTGTGGAGACTGTGCTTGGCGCCAAACGAGTTTTCCAGGAACTCGGCGACAACGGCAAACCCCAAGCCTCCGATGATTATCAGGCTGGTTATTATAAGGTTTATCACTATGTCCCCTCTCGACATGGTAAGGCTCTTGAATCCACCGAACAAGTCGAAACCGGCGTTACAGAAGGCAGAAACAGCGTGAAATATGCCATAGTAAACAGTCTTTGGAAGGCTCATCTCCTTTGACCATCGAAAAGCCAAGAGAATTGCTCCTATACTCTCTACAACTACGGTAACGACTATGACTTTCTTAATTAATCTTACCATGCCTTCAAGAGTCAACTGATTCATGGCTTCCTGGATTAGTATTCTCCCACGAAGTGTCACCCGCTTACCAAGGATAAGGAAAACCAGGGTGGATATAGTCATGATGCCAAGACCGCCGATTTGAATAAGACAGATTATCACCAACTGACCGAAAAGGGAGAATTGGTCATAGGTATCTACAACTGCAAGTCCGGTTACACAGACAGCCGATGTAGACGTAAACAACGCATCCGTGAAAGGAAGCCGGTCCCCTCTTCGAGAAGCTACCGGAAGGCTAAGGAGCAAGCCGCCTACAATTATGAGAGCAGCGAAGCCTATCACAAGGACTTGTTGAGGACTCAACCTATTGAACCTTCTCGTGAACTTCTGCAGGTTCCCCGGCGCCGCCTCTTGGACCTCGGTAGCCAATCTGACTCCTCCAACACTCTGAATAATTTCTAACATAATGACGAAATTATATCACTGCCGGCCTACATATCAAGAGGCGCATGGCTTTCAACAGCCATGCACGGCCTCGTTTCCGCGAGACGCGCGTTGCCGAACTGCGCAACCTAATCGGGCAGCCCGGTCCGGTATTGCTTCACTTTCTCACGCAACTCTGCGATTTCGCAAGTTTATGGCGTCCCCACGTCGCGCCCGTTGAACATGGGCTTCGGCCCTGAGTCTCGCTGTCTGGAGCTCCTCTCCTTTTGGAACCCTGCCGATGGCTTTTTTATATTCCTCAATGAATAGCTCGATGAATTTCTCCATTTTTTGATCGCCCTTAATGCCCCATTCCTTATAGTGCTCTTCAATATAGTCCACTATGTCTACGGTAGTATCCGCGATAATCTGGTACTTGCGGTTTCTCTGATATACTTGTAGCGCATAACCTACAAGGATTATGATCAAAGGCTCCATCACTGACTCACTGCTTATCACGTTCCAGAGAACCTTCAGCCACCTCATGCTATTCACCTCCTTCTCAAAGAGAAGACATTCCTCTCCCTACATGTCTATACTAAGTAACATCCCTGAATTTTGTGCCATGTGCTTGCATCATAGACATTGACACGCTCAGACATCCACTGCCAAGTAGCAACACAAACGGGGATTTCGTTTGACACTCATAGCCTAACTTGCTATGATGTACACATGTAGTGCGCCTATAGCTCAGGGGATAGAGCACCGGCCTCCGGAGCCGG
>DGZL01000043.1:53201-75566 GCA_002398515.1 Firmicutes bacterium UBA4981 | reverse complement strand
CGGAGCCGGGTGCGCAGGTTCAAGTCCTGCTAGGCGCACCATATTTGTCTGAATGCTCGCATATATCACGTCCGTATCCCTTCTTTCTATCCGCTTGTTCAAAGGAATTCATGGAAATATATGACTCAAAAGGATATTTGGAACAAGTAGCGAATAGAGCCAATATGAGCGCCTCGTCAAGGAAATGGCCGAGGGGGCCGAGGGACATGAAGAAGAAAGTAAGGGTAATGGCGATAGACAACAACATAGATATATGCGAGATGCTGGAAGCCGTCATAAGAAGCGATCCTGATTTGGAATGGGTGGGTTATGCTGAAGACGGAGTTCTGGCTCTTGAGACAATCAGCAAACTGAATCCTGACGTAATCCTCTTAGACATCATCATGCCGCGCCTTAACGGGGTCCATTTCCTTGAACAACTGATCACAATGTATCCCAAAGAAAAGCCGAAGATAATTACGCTGAGCGCTATTGCACAACAAGATATTATTAGAACCCTTTCTAAACTAGGAGTTGACTACTACCTCCTCAAGCCGATTGATGCCACGACACTCATCAACAGGATTAAGCAAGCTGCAGGACTTAACTCTGCCGAAGCCTACAAAGACCAAGTCTCAGCACTTCAGGAGTCCGGGAAAGGCATAGAAACGCATGTGGCCAGACTCCTTTTCGAATTACGCATGCCTACCTACTTCAAAGGGTACTCCTATCTTAAAGACGCTATTTGCATGGTAGTTGAAAACAGCGATATTTATGCGCCAATTACCGTAGACCTCTACACGAAAATCGCCGAACGGCAAGAGACTACACCTCCCGTGGTGGAGGCTGCTATCAGGTACGCAATCCGCAAGACCTGGAAACGAGGAGATCCTGTGCAGCTGAAGAAGCTCTTCGGCGCCTTTTCAGACTTGAATGAGGAGCGAGCGCCGACCAACTCCCTATTCATTACAAGAGCAGCTGAAGAAATCAAAGTCAACCTATCACACTAATTCGAAACCTCCGGTTTCAGCTTTCTTCACTTCTTCCTCCTCGCCTGTGTCCGCGTTTATGTAGACTAGATACGCATCCTTGTCAAGCTGACACTCAAACTCGTACACCATCTTCTCCCGGTAGAAATCGTCAAGTATGACAGCCAACCTTGAACCTGTCACAGTCAATTTGGGATTTAGCCCTTCCTTTGCTTGGGCTTCAGAAAGCCCGGGCTCTTTCAACGGTCTTACTTTGTGAAATATCTGGTAATTCGTGCCTTCAAATCCATCCACAAGGCCATCATCCAATGCTACCCTCACTACAACGTAGTCGGGATATATTACGACACCGTTCTGCTCATGAGCAAACCCTATGGCGGACACTCCTTGATAATCACGTCTGGAAATCTCGCGCATGTTTTGAAAACCATGAGACGCGAGAAATGCCTTGGCCGCATTGACAGCCATGGCAGATGTAATAGACTCTGAACCGATAGGCGAGTCTCTGTACATCCATAATACTTTACCGCCGCTCACTGACACATCTGCCCACACCTTGTAAACAGGACCTCGGGGAGGAGTTATTTCTACCCTGTAACTTTCAGGTTCCGAAGATATCGTGGCTATGACTTCGCCTCTTGCGCCTTCTTGTACAGAATATCCGGCAAAATCCATAGCTATCTTTATAGCGTCATCTGTGCTTATTTTGGGGCCGGGAATACTGGGCAGCTTTTTTCTGGGAGGCGGAATAACCCCTTCAAAGTCAGGCGTGGGGAACCTTGTCATTCCATCTTCCAGCATTTTGAGGCCTTTTGTCACTTGATTCGAAGGCGCGCCTTGTGTCTTTTCTCGTTCAGGACGCATAGCTGCAGTAGTCATACTCTCACGCTGAACATCTGTCCATCTATGCCTTCCCGAGGCAATCGCGCCGCCTAAGCGCGTGAGTTCCTCAGCTGCAAAAGTCGCCTGTTCGCGGAGATCTCGCAAGAGTGCCCATTCTCTGTCTGAAAGTCCGCTTCCCGATTCACCTCTTTGCGACAGAGTGTAAGTAAAAGAAGCCACCTGTGACAAGAAATCCTCAGTAGTGGAAAGTTGAATTGTACCTACAGGCAGTTGGCCTAACCCGGATCTTGCAGACTCAGTATGCCTCCAAGCGTCTGCCAATGCTTTCTGGGTCTGCAAAAGCGAACCCGAAACCGCTGCCTTCCCCAGTTCATCCGCAAGGGAATCTACATGATAGACCACTTCCTGGAATGCGCGTTGGTACTGGTTCTCTACTCTCAGCTCCGCATCTTTCTTCAAAGCGTACTCGCGTAGCCCGATAAAGCCTGATACAACAACAACTATAGCTAACGCCGTCCATCCCCATCTTTGCCTCATACTCACCACCTCGCAACCGATCACCTAAGAAAGATATGTCTTCCTATTTGAATAATGTAACTTCTAGTGGCAACCCACCAATTTGTGGCCTTAGCGGGGTTATAGTAGTAAATTGCTCCTCCCGAAGGATCCCAACCGGTCAGAGCGTCCTGTGCAGCGCGATAAGAGGAAGACACCGGAGGAAACCACACATGCCCGGTGCTGACTGCAGTAAAAGCATCGGGTTCAAAGATAACTCCCGGAATGGTCTTGGGGAAATGAGGATGGTTCAGTCTGTTTAGGATCACAGCCCCAACTGCAACCTGGCCGAGGTATGGCTCGCCTTTTGCTTCTGCAGAGATTACTCTCGCCATCAGTTCCACATTGTAACTATAGCTCTGGCCCGGATCTGCTAAGTCAACTTCAGCTATGTAAGGAAGCCTGTCTTCTTTCTCTTGACGATACGCTGACCTGTCGCCAAAAACCCTTCCGGATTGGACATGCCATAGAACCGTGACTACTACCACAAGAACGGTGATTGTAAAAATGAACTTGCCAACTCCGTTTGACACAGCTTTCACCCCCGGCTCTGTTCAAACCTGGGCTTATTATGCCGCCTCAAGTGTTTGCTATTCAGAGACGAAAAGTGCAGGCATCGTCAGGAGTTGTGGTATGATTGATTTATGCCGGAAGGCAAAGAGAAGAGACGATTTTTGAGGCGGTGAACTCCGATGAAACTTTCTCAGATTACTGAATACCTCGATACTTTTCTTATGGTTCCTCACATTCCCGATTCCTCACTCAACGGATTGCAGGTAGAAACAGACCGGGATATTACAAAAGTAGCCATGGCAGTAGACGCAACCCTGGAAACACTTGAGCAAGCCAAAGAACACGAGGCGGAACTAATCATTGTCCACCATGGACTATTCTGGGACAAGACGCCGATTAGAGGCCCTCTTTATCGGCGCGTTCGATATCTTATTGAGAATCGCATAGGTCTTTATGCGGCGCATCTCCCCCTGGACATGCACCAAGAAGTGGGGAACAATGCGGAACTCGCCAAAATATTGGGCATGAAGAATGCCCAGCCCTTTCTACGGTATAAAGGTTCCCTAATCGGCCTTATCGGGAACATAGAAGCCATGGATATCCATGAGGTGGCGAGACTCTTAGAAAATCGGATTGGCAGTGGTATCCGAGTCCTTCCATTTTGCAGACGTGAGATTACCAAAGTTGCCATATGCAGCGGCGGAGGAGGAGCGGACTTGGATCAGGCGATAGAAGCAGGGGCGGATCTCTATCTCACAGGAGAAACTTCCCATGAGGCAGTGGCGCTCGCACGAGACGCTGAAACAAGCATTGTATTTGCAGGCCATTACGCCACTGAAACACTGGGACCCAAAGCCCTGGGAAGACACATAGAGACCAAACTGGGACTTCCCACAGTGTTTATTCAAGCTCCGACAGGGCTCTGATCTTACAGTGTTACGGGGCTTCATTTACACTCAGTGATACGGTAAAGGTCCTTCCGTCGCGATAGATCGCAAGCTCGAGCTTGCCCCCTATACCCACTGAATTCACGGCGTCTCTCAAGTCAGCTACTGACTTCGTGGCTTTACCTCCGGCTGACGTAATAATGTCACCACGACGAAGACCTGCTGAACTTGCCGGGCTCTGCCTCACATAGCCTGCGATAGCCAGGCCGTGGTCAATGCCAAGACGATAGTCACGAGCGACCTCGGGTGTAATTACCCAAACCTGAGTAATCCCGATCCACGGACGCCTTACTTTCCCAAATTCCACGAGCTCACCGGCTATTTGCCTTGCAGTATTTATCGGGATCGCGAACCCGATACCTTGAGCTTCCGCATAGATAGCAGTATTGATTCCGATAACAGTACCACGCTCATCAGCAAGCGCGCCTCCGCTGTTTCCCGGGTTAATGGGGGCATCTGTCTGGATTAAATTCTCAAGATGAAGCCCTTGTTCGGCATCAAGAGGGACTGACCTTCCCAAAGCGCTGACCACGCCTGCAGTGACCGTATTGTCAAATCCAAATGGGTTACCTATCGCCACTGCAGCCTCACCTACTTGCACAACAGCAGAATCCCCTAATGTGGCGCAGGGCAAATTCTCTCCGTCTATTTTCAACACTGCCAGGTCAGTATAATAGTCACCCCCAACCACAGTGGCTGCAAATTCGCGTCCGTCAGAAAGCACGACTCCGATTTCCTTGGCCTCTTCAATCACATGATAATTCGTGAGCACAAACCCTCGTCTGTCGAATATGACACCTGAGCCTAACCCCTGTTCCTCCTGAACCATGCGCTCGAAGAAAAAAGTATAGTAAACTCGCTCCTTGAGAGTGGATATCTTAACTACAGCAGGACCTACTTCTCTGGCTATACCTGCTACACCAAGCCCTTCCCTCCTCAGATCTGAGTAGCTTACCTCCGTAGTGTCAACCCTGCCGGGTTCGCCTAAGTCAGGTACGCTCTTGGGTATGGTGGCAATACGCTTGTCCACCTGCTCCAAAAAGACGGACCCGACAACCAGGCCGCCTATGAGAGCACCTGCAAGGCCTACCAAGAAATAACCGATAAACGATCCGCGTCGACTTCGATAGTATCCGGGGAAATTCATCACAGTCCCCTCCGGCACAATAACGGTTTAGTACTCAATTCCCCTACGAGCAGGTATACCCCTGGCATAAGGATGCCTTATCTCGCGCATTTCTGTAATGAGATCCGCACATGCCAATATCTCCTGTGGCATATCTCTGCCTGTGAGAACAAGCTCTGTATGATTAGACTTTCCCTCGATGAGGGCAACCACGTCGTCTACTGTAAGCAAACCGAAATTGACGGCAAGAGATATTTCATCAAGGATTAGAATGTCAGTTTCATCTCTTGTGGCAATCGCAACAGAGAGACTTAACCCTTTCTCCGCTAATTGGCGGTCCTCATCTGTTATCTCTCCCCGCCTGAGCATGCACTCACCGCACCCCTCACAACTCTCGAAACCCTGTCTTATCGCGGAAGAGCGCTTGCAATCCCGGCCAAACTGGTACAGCCGGATTTCAGGATACAAGCGCTGGAGAGAAAACAGCTCTCCTGTGTAGCTGACACCTTTGGCAAATTGAATGATTGTCACGAAAAATCTATGGCCGCAAGCTCTTAAAGCAAGGCCTAAAGCTGCAGTAGTCTTCCCTTTGCCATCCCCTGTATAGACCTGGACAAGGCCATGCCCGGTCTCATCTTGACCTCTCATTGCATCAGGGAATCCTTTGACCACGGGCTTCATATCGTCACCTTCAATTTCCCGCAGGATTATCCTCACCTTGGCCCGCCCTAAAGCCCGGCACTAACATCACCTGGGGACAACCGACTGCCGGGTGAGTCCGGACTATAGCCTCTACCCCGTAAACGCTTTCTAGGATCTCCTTCGTTACGACTTCCCGGGGGATCCCGTCTGCCACTTTCTTGCCTTGATTCAACATAATCAATCTGTCTGCGTACTGGGAAGCCAAATTCACATCATGCAAGACAGCCAGCACTCCGATATTCTTGCATCTCGACAAGGACTTGAAAACATCCATGATCTCCATGCGGTAACCAGGGTCAAGGTGCGAAGTAGGCTCATCTAACAACAGAATTCCCGGTTCCTGGGCAAGGGCTCTTGCAACAACCACCCTCTGCCTCTCACCGTAAGATAAGTCAAGGACTGACCTATCTGCAAGATGGGTTACTCCTGTAGCTGCCATAGCCTGAGAGACAATGTCCACATCTCTTGGACTCTCCCTGGAAAACCTCGTCATGTGAGGTTCACGACCCATCATCACCATCTCAAAAACAGAGAAAGGAAAGGGTATATATCCGTTTTGCGGTACTACTGCAATTTTCTCGGCAACCGGCTTAGGCCGCATCTTGTGAACATCTTCACCATCGAGAAGAACAGTTCCTCCGCATGGCTTCACAGCTCCTGCCAGCACTCGGAGGAGCGTAGTCTTTCCTGAACCGTTAGGGCCCAGAATACCGACGAATTCTCCGCTTTCCAAAGACAATGATACGTTGTCTATGGCTATTATTATACCGTACTTGTGACATATGGAAAACGCGCAAAGTCTCATCGTCTGTCGGTCTCACTCTCTTTGATTTCTCAGTTATCCGAGCCACAAAATCCCATCCGCCCCTGACTCCGGAATCATCCCTCGGGCACCTTGCGTCGTCTTAGGACATAGAAGAAAAAGGGCGCGCCTACAAGCGCAGTAATAACGCCGACAGGGATTTCCGCAGGCGCGATTAGAGTACGGGCAATAGTGTCTGCAGACACAAGGAATATACCGCCTGCAATAACGGAAGCAGGTAACAACAGTCTATGGTCAGGGCCTAGAATGATCCGCATTACGTGAGGCACAATAAGCCCGACAAAACCGATTATTCCCCCTACGGAGACCGAGGCTGCAGTCACCAAGGAAGAGGCGAACATAATAATCCCCTTTGCATGCTCAGGGTCAACACCCAAGTGCCTCGCTTCGTCATCACCAAGGCAAATAAGGTTTAGGTCCCGTGCCATGATTATCAGAACAAAAATGCCGAATACGGCATAAGGAGAAGCCATTTTCACATGAGCATAGCCTTTGTTTGAAAGACTTCCCATAAGCCACATCATGATTTCCCTCAGTGAATCGCCGGACATCATCATGATAAAGGACATAACCGCCCAGAGGAATGAACTCACAACTACCCCTGAAAGAAGAAACGTATCCATAGATACCCTGCCTGAGACTCCTGCGAGATAGTATACCATCGTCATAGTGGCAACAGAGGCAAGAAATGCAGCAACAGGCACAGAACTCAGTCCGGGAATAAGAGATGGCAACCTGGAAGAAATAGCGATTGTCGCTCCTAAAGCAGCTCCCGAAGATATCCCCATTATGTACGGATCCGCCAAAGGATTGCCGAACAGGCCCTGAAGCGTGGCGCCTGCACCTGCCAATGAGCCTCCGATTATTACTGCGAGCAAAATTCGGGGCAACCTTACCTGAAGGATTATTGTTTCATATGCATCCTGCCTGCCCATGTTCGGCACCCATCGGCTGACAAAGGGAACTCTGCACATGAGGATTGATGAGACCTCAGCTATAGGGATTGGTACAGCGCCCACTCCCGCTGCAACAACCATGGCTGCCAGGAGGAGCGATGTCAATATCACAAGATACTTCTTCCGTCTGTCCCTGTAGGTAAGATAGCGCACAGGCTCCCGTTTCATGAGTCTTTGGATCTCCTCTCATTAATGTGCCGTACGAGAAGGCACATGCCATGGGAATACTAGTCGATTGAACCCGGGTGCATAATCTCCAGGAGCTCCGCGAGGCCTTCAACCAGTCTGGGTCCGGGACGAGTCAGGATATCAGGATTCACTTTTTGAATCCTTCGCGTCTTGCAGGCAGATATCCTGTTCCAGGCAGGTCTCGTACACACGTCTTCCGGCTCTCGCCATACCGTGATTATCACGTCAGGATCCCTTTCAACAACAACCTCCACACTGAACTCCGGCCATTCCATACCTGCGTCACCCGCGATATTCTCTCCGCCGGCGATCCTGATGAGCTCATCAATGAAGGTGCCTGGCCCGGCAGTCATCAATGGGTCGTCCCATATCTCCACAAAGACCCTGGGCCTGCCTTCTCTTGCTACTGCTTCAGCTGCCTTTGATTGAATACGTTGAATTCGGCTCTCAAGTCTTTGGACAAGCGATTTTGAGGCTTCCTCTGTCCCTGTGGCTTTGCCCACTAAGGTTATGCTATCCATAACATCCGAGAGGTTCTTTGGGTCTAGAGCCAAAACAGGTATACCGAGATTGGAGAGGGTTTCAATAACAGGCAACTGCATGCTTGCAACTGCTACCACAAGGTCAGGTGAGATCTTCGCTATCTTTTCGATATTCATCTCTACTTGGCCGACCTTCGGTTTTGACTTGGCATCCGGAGGATAATCACATGCCTCGGTAACACCTGCAACTTTTGCGCCGAGACCTAAAGCAAACAGGATCTCAGTGTTACTCGGAGCAATGGACACAATGGCCTCAACAGGTAATTCTACTTTGATCTCCCTACCTAACGCGTCGATAACAACGACTTCTTCGCGCGCTACAGCGTTTACAGGACCCCCTATTGTCAAGACACCAAGCACCGCAATAATAACAGCGAGGACCAGCCATTCTGAAAACGCTGAAGGCATCCAAAAATTGAAATGACCCGAATATCTCTTTACCTCCACGTCACAACCTCCTATCTTGCCCGCGGCCTGCGGGCTGTCGCTATCTTGTCACAAGCCCTAAACTCCTCTTTTGTGCTTTCGCAAAAGAGAGATGCCCCGACATTCGACCGGGGCACCTCGCCAAAGCAAACCTTTGGCCCGTAACCCCCTTTCACCGAAGGCGTAACAAGCAACCTTAGACAGGCAGGTCTCCTGGCTTCCGGGTCATTGCGCATCCTTAAGCCTTCCTCATACTGAGTGGCACAATGAAAGGACACTCGCCGGGTACAGTGGCGGGAACCGCGGGATTACAGGACATATCCTGCTTCCTCTTCCCTATTCTCCCTTGAAAGGGCACCTGTCAGGTCTCAGATTGAATTATGGAGCATTTATATCTTACCATTTTCGGGAAGGTCAATCAATTGCTCTATTGCCATTAGTATTAAGGTAACCTGTTGCCATCTTAAAGTCATAGTATGTAAAGACGTTCTTCATGCGGGTCTCGAAACTATCATGCGCTCTTAGGTTGTGCTCCTGGGCTGTACCGGGAAATGAGGTGAAATCATGACATTTCGTGGAACCGACGCAGTAGAGGTAGTTCGTCTTTCATCAGTGTCGCCCTACGTGACCTGCAGAATATGCCGACTTGCTTCGAAAGATCAGGCTAGACGACGCCTTCTGCATATCGGGTTTGCTCCCGGAGCGCAAGTCACCCCTATCCGACGAAGTCCGACAGGCGATCCTACTGCATATTCCGTAAGAGGCGCTATAGTCGCGCTAAGACGCGAACAAGCTGACGAGATCATAGTCACCCTGGATGTTTCGCCGTCTCCTGAGAGTGAATCATCTCCTGATAATGACGTCAACACACACGGGTCTCATTATCGCAGTCAAGTACTAGCCGGCCTGATGACACCGGATCATTTCAATAGGCTGATCCGTCGCGCACGAACCCGCCTCACCTATGCCGTACCGGGTGTCATGCGAATCGGAGGAAAACCGACGCCCAAATACACAGTGGCTTTAGCAGGCAACCCTAATACCGGGAAGAGCGCCTTGTTCAATGCCCTCACAGGCCTAAATCAGCATACGGGGAACTGGCCCGGCAAGACAGTTCGAGTGGCTGAAGGCTTCTCCATGCATAAAGGCGCGTGGTTCCGACTCATAGATCTGCCCGGCACATATTCCTTGCTGTCAAGCTCGAGGGAGGAAGAAGTCGCAAGAGATTTCATCTGCTTCGGCACACCTGATGTAACAGTTGTAGTAACTGACGCGACATGCCTCGAGAGAAACCTTGACCTTGTCCTGGAAATACTGGAAGTCACGTCCTGTGTCGTAGTCGCTCTTAACCTCGTGGATGAAGCCTATCGAAAGAAAATCTCCATCGATATCCGAGGGCTCTCATCGTCTCTCGGAGTACCTGTAATTCCCACAGTAGCCAGGCTTGGCAGAGGGCTCGGAAGACTCATGGACACAGTCCAAGCTGTGGCCGACGGACGTATTGAGCTAGACCCTTTACGACCTGTCTACGATGAGCGTATAGAGAGAATTGTCGGCCTCATTGAACCTTGGATCGAGAACGCAATCCAAGGAGATTCATGCAGCCTTCCGGCGCGGTGGATTGCCCTTCGTCTGTTGGACGGGGATCCGAAGCTCACAGAAGAGCTTCTCGAAAGACTTAGAAAAGCAGTATCAGAAGGTGGCATGTCCGCATGAGAAATTCGATGCCTTCTTCATTGCAAGATGTGATGAGAATAGCCGAAGAAGCCCAATCATTTTCTGATAACGAGCTCACTGACGTTATTGCGGAATCGTTAAGCAAAACCTCAGAGGAGATCTGCAAGACAAATGTGCGCAGTCATGGCGGATCCGGCAAAGATCTAACGTCTACGCTGGATGACATCCTTACGTCTCCCATAATCGGGTACCCGTCCATGCTATTCCTTCTTGTGGCTGTTTTCTGGATGACTCTCGTCGGGGCAAATTGGCTTTCTTCGCTTCTTTTCAGACTTCTGTTTTCAGTTGAAAACTACTTTGTGAACGTCCTCAGGCATTTCAATGCCCAAGAATGGTTCATCGGTATGACAGTATTCGGCGCATATAGGTCTCTTGCATGGGTAGTATCAGTCATGCTCCCACCGATAGCCATTTTCTTTCCGTGTTTTACCTTGTTGGAAGACCTGGGATACTTGCCAAGAATAGCCTTTAACTTGGATACATTCTTCAAGCGTGTAGGGAGTCATGGTAAACAGGCTTTGACAATGTGCATGGGATTCGGATGCAATGCAGCAGGGGTAGTAGCTTGTAGAATCATTGATTCCCCAAGAGAAAGGTTAATCGCGCTTCTCACAAACACTTTTGTCCCGTGTAACGGCAGGTTCCCGGCGATAATCCTAGTATCCGCCATGTTCCTGAGATCAGGCACTTCATCAGTGGGCGGTGTAGGCACAACAACGGTCTGGCTGCTGTTTTCCGTGTTCCTCGGAGTAACGGTGACATTCATTGTGTCACAGGCATTATCCTCGACTATCTTAAAAGGTATACCTTCTGCATTTGCCATTGAACTACCACCCTATAGACGGCCTCAAATCATGAAAGCCCTTGTTCGATCATTCCTGGACCGAACGGTATTTGTTCTGGCCAGAGCAGCAGCGGTGGCAGCTCCTGCAGGGATAGTCACATGGATCTTGGCGAATACCTCTCTCCAGGGAGTAAGCCCCCTTCTCCGTCTCGCAAATGCTCTTGGCCCCCTTGGCAATGCCATCGGTCTTGACGGTTTCATCCTCGCCGCATTTCTTCTGGGGCTCCCTGCAAATGAAATAGTCCTTCCCATCTTGATAATGGGGTATTCTTCAGGAGGAGTCATGGTGGACATGGACAGACTCAGCGCTCTTCGAGGCCTTCTTGTGTCATGCGGGTGGACCTCTCGAACCGCGCTGTGCTTCATCGCTTTCTCAGTTCTTCACTATCCGTGCGCTACAACCTTGTGGACGATTTGGCATGAAACCCGCAACTTCAAATGGACGGTCTTTGCCGCATTGATGCCGCTTGTCATAGCTATCGGCGTATGCTTTCTGGTAACGCAAGTCTCTACACTTCTGGGAATAGCTTAGCGGGAGTGAATCACCGGAGGGGCTATGTCCGAATTGGCGGATGACTTCCAGTCAAAGACAACCCAAGACGGGGTGGCCGGCTCAAATGTAATTCACGGGAGGCCCACAGCAGTGCAGTCCCGGGAACCTGGCGCCGGCCACCTTCTCATAACGCTGAATCACATACGTTCTTTGCGGAGCGTATCCCGGACTACGCAACCCTTCTGCGTGGTCTCATCCCTGATTCGGATCCTAATGTCAGAGCATTGAGGCCTTTGAGAACAAGGCCTAAGAGTCCCAGGGTTACGAGGAAGCTTACAATGACAGTCACTGCTGGATTCGCGCCTGATTGAGCCATGAATCCATACACTATATACCCAATCCCACACATCACAGCTGAGACAGTCGCATATGGCAGCTGGGTCGAGACGTGGTCAATATGATTACACCCTGCGCCGGTGGATGACAAGATGGTAGTGTCAGAAATAGGTGAACAGTGATCCCCGTAAACCGCTCCGGCAAGGACTGCTCCAATCATTCCGATGAGAAGATCCGGCGCAAGCAAAACAGCGAAGTCGACAGCAATGGGGATCATGATTGCAAACGTGCCCCAAGAAGTGCCGGTTGCGAATGCGATGATACAGGACAAGATGAACATTATCACAGGATATAGCGCGGGATTCAAAGCCTGCCCTACCCTTGTCGCCAGAAACAATCCTGTCCCCAGTTGATTTATGATTCCGCCTATAGTCCACGCGAAGCAAAGGATAAGTATAGCAGGGACCATGGATAAGAACCCTTGCCAAACTGCTTCAGGAAGCCTCCCCACCGGTATGATGCCCCTTGATAGGAACATTGCCAGAGCAAGGGCAAGAGCAAGGAACCCTGCATACATCAGAGCAGTGGCAGCGTCAGTGTTCTTGACAGCATCAAGAAACCCGATGTTTTCCACAAAATATCCGCCGGTGTACGCCATCATAAGGATAGCGAAAACTATGAGCCCGACAACGGGGACAACCAAATCCGGAACAGTCCCCTTTTTGCTGATTTTCGGAAGCTTCACCTTTTCCTCTGAAGCCTGAGGCCCATAGACGTTTCCTGTGGCTTCTGCTTCCCTTTCAAAGCGCCCCATAGGCCCGAAATCAAGTTCTGTAACTGCAACAAACGCAACCATGACAAGTGTCGCCCATGCATAGAGGTTCATAGGCAAAGTCCTGATAAATGCTGTAAAAGGCTCTAAGGTAATACCTACATCTCGAAACTTTTCACCCATAGTGGACATAATCGTCACAACCCAACTGGATACAGGAGCGAGCACGCAAACAGGAGCAGCTGTCGAATCAATGATATAGGCAAGCTTTGCCCGAGACACTCGGAACCTGTCTGTGACGGGAACCATGACTGTCCCCACTGTAAGGCAATTGAAATAGTCATCAATGAATATGATTATCCCCAGAAGCAAGCTTGCAAGCTGGGCTCCTGCCCTTGATCTTATGCGCTTTGTCGCCCATTCCCCGTAGGCGGCCGCTCCTCCGGCAATAACCATGAGGTACGTAAGTATCCCAAGCGTGACAAGGAAGATCAGGATCGCAACATTCCAAGGATCCGTGACATTCTCCCACATAGTCATCGCTGAAAGGCTAATGGCGCCGACAGGACTGAAATTCGAAAGGATAAATGATCCGGAAAGTATCCCAATAAGGAGCGAAATGATTACTTGCTTAGTAAGGAGTGCAAGGGTAATAGCAACAAGAGGCGGGACTATCGTTAACCATCCGTACTCCACTTCTCATAACCTCACCTTCAAAAGGAGATTTGCCACCGAATTCATACGATCTAACCTACTCTATACTCATGATACTCACAGGATTTCGGTCGTCTTCTCCGCGCTGAATATAACCTCTCCGCAACCACCTCCCACTCAGCAAAAATTATCTTGATTATACTAGACAAGCAATATTGAGACAAGTTCAACATTCTCCGCAAGCCGCGCTCTTCCTTCTCAATAAGAGACTATTCCGAGACAAGGCCCACACGAACTTGTGGCCCAGATCACCTAAGTGCCTACCCAGGCTGGGATGAGTCTTGGGCCTGGCTCGATCTGCAATCCCTGTAGTGAAAAAGAGGCCATACCCTTCATCGGTCAAAAGGGAAGGCCACTTTTCTTTTTCACTATGACTGTGTTGTGCTCTCATAAGTCCTCAGCAGCCTATTCTTTGCCGCCCTTGAGCAATTTCTCTAAGCCCTTGGCACACGGCGAATGGATGACACCCTGTTCAGTTATGATTGCAGTAACATAGCCATGAGGGGTCACATCAAACGCAGGATTAAGGATTCTGATTCCTTCCGGAGCTATGCGATGACCGAAAATCTCCGCCACTTCATTCCCATCTCTTTCTTCTATCGCAATCTCTCGCCCGCTTTGAATGCCAAAGTCAAAGGTGGAAATCGGAGCAGCCACGTAAAAAGGAATATCATGTTCACGCGCAAGCACCGCAAGGCCATACGTACCAATCTTGTTGGCTACATCCCCATTGGCCGCAATTCTATCTGCACCCACAATCACACAGTCAATTATGCCTTGGCTCATCACATAGGCTGCCATACTATCAGTGATAAGAGTTACGGGAATGTTATCCTCGGCAAGCTCAAAAGCGGTAAGCCTCGCCCCTTGCAAAAAAGGCCTGGTCTCATCTGCATATACCTCAATTTCCTTTCCTGCTTCAATAGCAGCCCTGACCACACCAAGTGCAGTGCCATACCCTGCGGTAGCAAGACTGCCTGCATTGCAGTGAGTCAAGACAGTGGCAGGACTACCCAGCAACTCTGCACCATGCTTCCCAATCCTCATGCAGACCTCAAGATCCTCTTTTTCAATCTCTTGCGCCAATTTGGCAAGGGCAACCGGAATCTTGGCTGAGTCACCTGTCTCCCTGGCCTTGTCTAACATTTTGTTGACAGCCCATGCAAGATTCACTGCAGTAGGCCTTGCCGAAATAAGATAAGCAGCTGCATTATCCAGGCATTCCAAAAATGTGTCCATGCTATCTGCTTGAGTCTCACATTCATACGCAGCCAATGCCATACCGTAGGCAGCGCTGACACCAATGGCCGGAGCGCCTCTTACCTTCATACTCCGGATCGCGTCTCTGACATCACGATAATTGGCACAGACAACATAATCCTTAACCTGCGGTAGCTGAGTCTGATCAAGGAGTTCCAACGTTTTTCCGGTCCACTTTATAGTCGCTAACATCCTTTGCAACCCTCACAGTTAACTTGATAACTCACTTACACGTCTCAATCCTGTATTCTTTTACTCCTTGCTCATAAAGGTCATTACCGAAAGTGTCATTGACTACAACTGCAGGGAAATCTTCTACAGTGAGTTTTCTGATAGCTTCAGGACCCAATTCTTCATATGCCACAATCTCGGATGCCTTCACACATTTCGCAAGTAGCGCCCCTGCTCCTCCAATAGCTGCAAAGTACACAGCCTTATGCCTTACCATGGCATCTCTTACGCTCTCTGATCTCGAGCCTTTTCCAATCATGCCTTTGAGCCCGTGTTCCATGAGGATAGGAGCGTATGAATCCATACGATAACTGGTGGTAGGGCCTGCAGAACCTATGGCCTGACCTGGTTTTGCCGGAGCCGGCCCAACATAGTAGATTATCTGCCCCTGTATATCCATGGGAAGCTCCTTGCCTTCCCTGATAAGACTTACAAGACGCTTATGCGCAGCATCTCTTGCTGTATAAAGCGTCCCGGATATTATTACGTTATCGCCTGCCTTAAGGGATGCTGTAACCTCATCTGTCAGAGGAGTGGATATCTTAATGACGGCCATCACCTGTTCACCTCCGTTTAATCGCTCTTCTTATATCAAAATAGAGTCATGGGGTCCTGCATGGCAGTTCAAGTTGCAGGCCACGGGCAAACTGGCGATATGACACGGAGCAAATTCGATATTCACAGCCAGCGCGGTTGTTCGTCCGCCGAACCCTTGTGGCCCGATTCCCAGCTTGTTGATTTCCTCGAGAAGTTCCCTCTCAAGCTGGGCATATTTCGGGTGAGGATTACTTGATCCAACATCACGAATAACTGCTTTCTTGGCAAGAAGGGCAACTCTGTCGAAGGTTCCACCTATCCCAACCCCAACGACTATGGGCGGACACGGATTCGGCCCGGCTTTTCTCACTTGGTCGATGACGAATTTCCGTACACCTTCAACTCCTGCTGCAGGCGGGAGCATTACGAGGCCGCTCATGTTTTCTGCACCGCCGCCTTTGGCTGCAAACATTATCTTGATATTAGTGCCGGGAACTATATCTGTGTAGATTACGGCAGGTGTATTGTCTCCTGTATTGACTCTTTCGAAAAGGGGATCCGTAACAATGGATTTTCGAAGGTACCCTTGGATATAGCCCTGCCTTACACCTTCGTTAATCGCTTCGTAGAGATCACCGCCTGTAAATCTTACGTCCTGACCAACTTCAATGAAAAGCATTGCGACTCCCGTGTCTTGACACGCAGGCACACTCTCTTCCCTGGCAATCCTATGGTTCTCCAGGATCTGCCTGATGACTTCCTTGCCCACAGGAGACTCTTCTCGTAGATACGCATCTTCCAAAGCACTAATTGCGCATTTCGGCACATTTGACGTGGTGTTCATGGCAAGCTTCCGAATAGCCTGCATTATCTCACTTACGTCCACTGTTCTCGCACAAGATTTATCCATGGTTTCAACCTCCCCTCCTTACGTTTACGCACACATCCCGATATCAGCCGATCGTTACTTGCCGGTAATCGAACACCCGTCCATCGCTACGTAGGGCAGACTTACATTGCCCAAAGTGATTGTCTCTCGAGAGACTGCCCCAATCTGTCCCAGGAGTTCATAAATGTTACCTGCAATCATGACTTCCTTAACCGGCTGTACCACTTTGCCGGATTCGATATAGTGACCTCCTTTCACAACGCCTGAGAAATCACCACTGACCGGATCAACACTCCCTGAATATCTATTTACTACAAGGCCTCTGGAAGTCCCTTCAATCATCTCTTCCAACGAGATGTTGCCCGGCGCCACAACGAGGTTTGTCACCCCAATCCCGGGGACGCTCTGATCAGTTCCTACTGCATGTCCATTAGATTCCCGCCCGTCGCGTCGCGCAGTATAACAGTTGTACAGATAGTGATTGAGTATTCCCTGTTCAAGAATGGCAAGGGGCTTTGTGGGAACACCTTCTCTGTCAAATGCCATAGACCCGATTTGCGCCGGAAGTGTAGGATCGTCTGTGATGGAAAGCAGAGGCGAACTTACTCGGGAGCCCAGTTTGCCCTTCCATTGCGATTGTCCGTTTTGAACATTCTCTGCATTAATTGAAAACACAAAAGGCTCTATTAGAAGGTCGAGGCCGGCGTATGGCGTGAGAATTACACTACCCCTGAAACCAGGCACGCTTGTCGCGCCAAGGGATTTTACGACTTTTTCAGCAAGCTTCCTGCCTATGGCGTAAGGATCTACATCTCCCAATCTGCACGAAATGGCATACTCTGCGTCAAAAGACGAGACCTCCTCTTTTTCCCTTGCGAATCCCATGGCAACACACCAGACGTAACTTGAATCTTCACCGAGCTCGACGCCTTTGGAATTTGCTATGAACCTGGTCCCTGTTTCCACTGCACAAACTGCGGAATCAACAGTGACCCGGGGATCAAAACTACGTGCAGCCTCTATGATAAGCTTCCCCTTGGAGACCGCCTCTCGAAGCTCCAGGTTTCCTGCTTGCGGGTCGTAAATTTCAGGAACAGGTGTGACCTGAGCAGGCTCAGGCAGCCAATGATTGGGGTCAAGAGGAGAAGCATCCGCAATTGCAAGCGCAGATCTTAGTGTGTCGTCTAAAGACTCGCGGGACAAGATGTTCGTTGACGCGAAACCTTGCTTGCTGTTGCGGATAACCCTGATCCCGATGCCCTCGTAATTGTCACCTTTTGGAACCTGCAGGTCGTTTTTTTCAAACACGACTTCCAGCTTGCGGCTTCTGGTATAATACACCTCAGCCTCGTCCGCTCCCAGCCTCACTGCCTCGCATACCAGACTATTACATAATTCTTGACCTTGCACTCCAATCCCTCCGCTACTCTTCATGGCGTCCTCCGACAGTCACCTGACAACGAAGATACGGACCGCCTCCGTCAACCTTGGCAGGCTGCCATTTTCCGCAATGCCCTGCACCTGTATCCATCTGAAAGTCAGAAGATACAGCATCTACGCTCATTAAAACGTCAAATGCCTGGCCTGAAATGGTCACTCCCTTAACAAGCCCGTTGAGGTTGCCGTTCTTGATTTTGTAAGCTTCGGCAACTCCGAACATAAACTCAGCGCTGGAATCCGCCTGCCCTCCATGAGCCAAATCTATTAGAAAGAAGCCGTTATCTATCCCGGCAATCATCTCTTTCAGGTCGCTTTTACCCGGCATGATGAATGTATTGGTCATTCTGATAATAGGCTCGTCACGATAAGTAAATGCCCTGGCGTTCCCGTGAGGAGAGGCCCCGAATATATGCGCAGATTCTCTGTTATGAAGATAGCTCTTTAGCACTCCCTTATCAATGATAACTGTACGCTCTCCGAGCACGCCTTCATCATCCACGAGAACCATGCCTGCTGCGCCTTCCACTTGCCCGTCATCAACAAGAGTCACGAGATCTGACGCCACCTTTTGGCCGAGTTTATCCCGGACAATTGACCCGCTGAGCACGAAGTCAGCTTCAACGGTATGTCCTATCGCTTCATGGGACAGGATCCCTACAAGCTTCGGATCGAGGATGACTGTGTACTGGCCGCCTTTGGCATACTCTGCATCAAGTTTCTTTACAGCTAATTCCACTGCAGTATCCACTAACTCACTGATATCTCTTTTCGCTATCAGGCTATCCCAACCGCCGGTGACTCCTTGCGATTTCGTAGCTGTTTCACGTTTCCCGTCTCTGAGAACTGTTGCTGTTACCCGAAAACTGGGCTTGTTGTCGTTTATGTGCACAGATGCACCGTGTGATGTAACAATGATTTTCTCATCTTCATACTGCAGGTAATGGACAATACTGCCTTCCACGAGAGGCGAAGCTTCACGCATGCGCTTTTCCGCGGCAAGGATATACTGTATCTTCTCGGAAATATCAGGCTCGCGGCTGTCATCGTAGTAAGTGAATGTCCCTCGGCCAAAGCGTGCCGGAGCAAGACTTACCTTTTCATCTCGAAGCGGGGCCCCGGCTTTAGCGGCCTGTAAGGCCTCGCTGACTGCATTCTGTAATCCTTCTTTGCTTACATCCGTCGTAGAGACGAATCCCCAACACCCATCCACAAGGCTCCTCACACCGGCGCCCGCCAGGGTTCTTCTTTCTACCTTCCTGAGAGCGCCGCTACGTGCATCAATAATTGTCTCGATACGCTTGTGATATCGTATCTCGACGTATTCATCTATGTTTGCTACAACTGATTGTAGCAGGTTCTGCAAAACCTCCACCTCCTGTTTGTAGTGGGGTGATTTCCACTTCTTTAATGAGCAGGCTACTTCAAGGTCGCCAAAGACTAGGGAGACAGCTCTCTTAGAGTCTCATCTAAGGCTTCTATACCGTCTTTAGCCACAAGATACACGAAGTTTCTACCTGTTGCGATTGCGTAGAATCCCTCTTCAATCTCCTTCCCAACTTTGACCTCGAATATGTTCCCGTCTCCCAAATCCAGTTGTACACAAATACGAGGATTACGAAACCCGAGGGAGTCAAGGTCAACATCATACTCCAGACTCTCACCGACCCCGGTAATCCGGATATCTTGCAGTGTAGCAAGGATTGTGTCTAAACCGGAAGATACAGGCGGGAAAGATTCATCGCCAAGCATCCAAGTGGCTGTAATGACTTTATCGTGATCCCATTTGGCCAGTTGACTGTCGACCAAATCCGGGGGTGTAATCTCAAGAGGGGAGAAATCCCAGGGTTTAACCAAATAGACTGCAGGCGAGTCTCCGGTCTTGATATAGAAACCTTCTTCGTTCGGGCCCGGGTCACCTACGAATACTTGGAGCGCTGTCCCTCTCCCTGCCACCGTCAGGTCTATTCTCAGTCTAGGCCGATCAAGCCCCCAACGGGACAGGTCGGAACCTTCATCATCAACGAAGCTCTCTACGGTAATCCCGGTTATGTCCGCAAGGAGTTCGTCAATTCTCTCTTTGTCAGCTTTGTCAATAATGGGACGCACGAGATACCAGTCTTCACCCTGCTTCTGGCAAATAACATCTGTCATATCTTCTTCCATCCGTCTGACAATCCGGATACCGTCACAAGACTCCGCGGAAACCTTGACTATCTTCTTTTCCCTAAGATCACATACGGTTTTCATGAGAGCGTCAGCCACAGTAGTAGGGATGACCCATACTTTGGTATCATCTCCCGACTTTACATAGTACCCTGACCCAACAGGTGTAACAGAACCTATTAGCAAGGTCTTCTTGCCTCTCCTGTCACCCTCCACCACTATGCGGGTATCCGGGGAGGAGAGTCCGAATGCTTCAAGATCAGAAGGATCCGCTTCGATTTCTTTTTCGAATTTCGCTTCAGCGATTGCCAGGACAAGGGCATTCACTGCTTCCTGACTTATTTCATACGTTCCGGGCGCATCGACAACCCAGGTTCTGTCATTGTCCTTCTCAACAGTCACCTTGTTATCGCCATGTGCAATGCAAATCTTCCGTATAGAGTCAGAATTTACACCGAAAATCATGGGGGCATCCATGTCTACCGCCGGCTGTTCGCGTCCTGTGAATACCATGTAGGCAGCAAGAACCAGCACAATTGCAAGCGCGATAAAAGTTGCTCGGAATTTCCTCACAGGTTACGCCTCCTTACCCACACACCGACACCAAGAAGCGCAAAACACACAGGTATCACCATAACTGTCCCATAGAATACAGACTTCGCCTGCCGGTCTGACAGATAGACTTGTTCAAAACTAGGGGCCTTAGCCCTTATGGATATGGAGTCTTCTTTGCCTACCATCCAGCCTACAGCATTCATGAAAAAGTCTATGTTCCCCTGGAAAGTCACTATATCATTGTCAAGAAAACTTGCATTTCCCACTGCAATAAGGACTGAAGCAGAGTCTTGCATGGAAGCAGCATACGCCAGAGTCAAAGGACCCTCTATATCTGTCTTGGGATCAAACACAGCCTCATCAGTGAAATCCGTCTCACCCCATGCCTTGTCAGTGGTTTCAAGAATAGGCTCTACAGTAATACCTTGAATCGTCCCTTCTCCCACATAATACAAACTCCTGCTCCTTGGCAGAAATGTCGAGAGGTCTTTCGTGATAAGCTTCTCAGTCATTGGGTGAAGCCTTATCTTAGGTATCAGGCCTGCCATATCCAGAAAGTAATGACTGCCCGGGTCTACCACCAAGTCGTCATTGACACCTATACCCCAGGTTTCCAGAATTCCCTTAAGATTCGCAAGATCGCCTTTTTGTCCCGAGGGATCCAAGGCAACAGTTACCTTGCCTCCCTCCTCCAAATAGGTCCGAACCGCGTCGGCTTCTTCTTGTGTGAAGTCTCTGCGTGGTCCTGCAATCACAAGAACAGCTGCATCCTCCGGGACTCGTCCTTCTGTTGCAAGGTTCACGGTACCGGTAACATATCCTTCGCCTTCCAGGAATGCCTTAGTCTGCAGGTAATCCCCGGTGAGGTTTCGCTCATCATGACCGGTGGAAAAATAGATTTGCCTCGTTTCTTCAGTAAAGAGACTCACTAATGCTCTGGTGAATGCCTGCTCCCCTGAGAAGTTTGCCATGTCACCGGTAGTTTCGTAATCAAGGAGTTCATACTCCATTACCTTGCGGGATTTCAAACCTGCTTCCACAACGGAAGTCCCGTATGCAGTGATATCATACTGCTTTGCAACAGACGGCATCTTGTCAGGGTCAACGAACTCAACTTCAATCTTCGGGGAAATCCGCGTATATTCTCGTAGTAGATCACGGACTACGTCCCCCATAGCGTCGTCCTCGGGAAAGAACGCCGTGATCTTCACTCGTTGGTCCAATCTGCGAAGAAACTCGTAAGTGGCATCTGACAGAGTGTAAAAGCGATCTTTGGTTAGGTCGAGCTTCCGGGAATGGCGCCCTGCAAGCACGTTTACCATTAGTACAATTGCCACTACAGCGATGGTCAGAACTACTGCATTTGATCCGTAGCGAATCTTTCGGCCGGTCAAGATCGTACGCAGCTTACCTGTTTTGGACGTTTGGGGCTTCATCAGCTCCACCTCCTTGAGTCTATGACTCTGACAGCAAGGAAGATGAAGACAAAGATGAAGCTGGCGTAATACAGCACACTGGACAAGTCTATGATCCCCTTCTGAAAATCGTCAAAGCGCTTGAGGAGGGAGAAATTAGCTAAAGTATTGCCAATGGGCCCTGTAAAGACCGCTCCTGCCCATCCAAGAATCCAAAGAATGAGAAGCAGTCCAAACCCAACTACACCGGCTACCATCTGATTGTCAGTAAGCGATGATGAGAATGTTCCTACAGCGAGGCACCCGGCCCCAAAAAGAAACATCCCCAGATAACCGGAGTATATAGGACCCATATCGGGGCTTCCGTACTTGATAAGAATAGCAGGGTA
>DGZL01000043.1:38604-52897 GCA_002398515.1 Firmicutes bacterium UBA4981 | reverse complement strand
TTTCGCTCTTCTGCCAGCAAGCGCATGGTAAGAACAGGGGCGACAAAGAGAAAAATCACTGCCATGTTTCCTAATACTCCCTGCATACTCGCACTATGAGTCGCTAACAGAATAACAGAAAAGAAATAACCTGATAGCATAAGAAACACTGCCCCCATTACATACGCCATAGGAGATATGAAATAAGCGGTGACCTCCCTCTTAAAAATGGACCATACATCACGCACCGGGCGCCACCTCCGCTTCGTCTTCCAGTCTTTCTTCTGTGGTAAGCTTCAAGAATACATCTTCCAAGCTCATGTCGATTGTCTTCATCTCAACAATGGGCCAACCACGGTCTGCCATAGCGAAAAATATGTCTTCCCGCACGTCAGATGCATCATCTGTTTCTACGATGAGAAGAACTTCCCCATTCTCAGTTGCAGAATCATGGGTTTCAACAGAAACGGAAGCAACACCGGTAAGCCCCCTGATCAGTTTCGGAGCTTCATCTTGGGGCCCCCGAACACGCACTGCTATACGTCCTCGCCCCTCGAGTCTTCCGGAAAGTCCTGAAGGAGTATCTGAAGCCACAAGCCTGCCGTTATTAATGATTACTACCCGATTACAGATCATACTGACCTCAGGTAGAATATGAGAGCTGAGAATGATCGTGTGTTTCTCTCCCAGACTGTGAATAAGCTTACGGATTTCAATAATCTGTCTCGGATCAAGGCCTACGGTAGGTTCATCCAGTATCAGAACCCCGGGATTCCCCAGAAGAGCTTGGGCTAACCCAACCCTTTGCCTGTAACCTCGGGAGAGATTGGAAATGACGCGGTTATATACAGTGTCTATGCCTGCAGCCTCCACCGCAGAACCGATAGTAGCCTTCCTCTTTGATTTCGAAATGCCTTTTAATTCACTCACAAACCGCAGGTAGGCGCTGACTGTCATCTCTCGGTAAAGCGGAGGGTTCTCAGGTAGGTACCCGATTCTCCGTCTGGTTTCCATCGCATCCTCAAACACGTCGAAACCGTCAACTTTGACCGTGCCTGAAGTGGCCGCAAGGTATCCGGTGATAATGCGCATAGTGGTGGTTTTCCCTGCGCCGTTTGGCCCCAGGAACCCGAGGATCTCGCCTTTATCCACGGTAAAGGTGAGTTCCTCGATTCCCCTGGCCTTGCCATATCTCTTAGTAAGATTCCTTACCTCGATCACGGCATACGATTCCTCCTTCCCACATTCATCTCGAGCATATAATATTAGGTTAATTTTCTCTAGAAGCTCGCAAAATCCTTCATCTTTCAATTGCTTCCATGGTTTTCACGCCCAGCGCTTTTCCACATTGACGTCTTTAAAATAATATTGACAGATTTGCTCATGACGTTTTCCCATTTTCGCCATATTATGCGCGCCCCATTGAGACAACCCGACCCCATGGCCGAATCCCTTGCCTTCCATGGCAACCCTGCCGTCCTTGACCTCAAGTTTCGTCAGAAAATTCGACCTCATGCGCATAGGATCCAATGCGACCCGGAGATCATTCCCACCTATTGTAGTCACACCGCCTGAATGGTGAATGGCTATTGTCTCCGCGCGTCCCGACGGCCCTCGCTTGGTTATGGTCACATTCCCGATGCCTTTTACTTGTAGCCCGACTTTGGCGAGGGCAGCCTCGATTTCCCCGGTAGAGAACTCCACCTTCCACCTGCGATCTGAAAGAGGCACATCTTCCGTATCATCCGGGCTGTCCCGAACAACTGTATACCTGGGTTCCGGGTCGGCAAAATTCAGGCCTTCCTTGGCCAAGGCTGTTTTTCCACCTGCGTTGGAGTGAAACCATGCATTGATAAGCTTTCCCCCTTCTGTCAGCACTTTCCCCCGGGTCTCTTTGACCGCTTTCCTTATTGCCTCGTTGACGTTTTCCGGTTTGTATTCTTGGGCCTCCTTGAACCCTGCCTGTATATCAGAGCCCATAGGGCCTGATCCCGGCTTTTCCTCCAGCGCTTTCAAGGCAAATGTCCTTGCCACTATAGCCTGGGCGGCAAGGGCTTCGTGAGGCCAGTAGTTCTTCATCTCTCCTCCTACTACTGCTGCGATATACTCCTCCATCGGTAGATCCAAAACCCGCTTCTCAGCATCCATGTAGACCCTGATAGTCGGCTCCTTCCCAAGGGCAACTCGTTTTGATCTTGAAATTCCCATAGCCACGACAATTACTGCAAGAAGTCCTATACCAATCCACGTTAATGTTTTCCTGCGATTACCAGCCACCGGCATACGCCCCCAATCATGATCATGTCATTTCACATTACCGTTCTATAGGTATTATGCTCAAGGATGGGACATAGATAGCCATCAATTGCAGCAACGGTCTGACTAATTCACCGTGACTCACCTTGGATCGCCCTGGGTAGGCATGAAGTATTTGCCCTGGAGATCCAGGCGCTAAGTCTATATAATGACGTGTTGCATGTGTCGAAAGGAGGTAATATCCATGACACGGAAACAACAGAAGTCTTTGCTCGCAGGCTTTATAGCCTTGGCAGCAATCTTCGCATCAGTTCTGTACTGTGGCTCAAGAGGCAGTACACAGTGGCTGGGCGATTCGAATACCATAGCAAACGCCACCTCCCGGGAGGCTCCCGCAGACTACGCCGCGCTCAAGGAAGAGCTGGAAACAGTGCTTCGCGAGTGGAATGACGTAACCTACGGCGTGTTTTTTAAGGACATTGAGTCAGGTGACTCGTTCGGCATAAACGAGAACGAGCCTATTGCCGCTGCCAGCACCGTCAAGCTCCCTGTCGTGCTGTATCTCAATGAGCTTGTAGCCTCAGGCGAGTTGGATTGGGATGATAAGGTCAAGTACAACAGTGCTACGGACTGGCAGGACGGCGCCGGGATATTGCAGTTTACAGCAAGGGACGGGGACGCGTTTTCACTACGTGTCTTGGCGAACCTAGCAATCACAATAAGCGACAACATTGCATATAAGATGCTCACACGTTATCTCGGCAGGGAAAACATTATCGATTTCATGGAAGGTCTTGGTGGCAAAATCGTTTTCCCTGAAGGCAGGAACATTACATGCGCCCGGGATATGGGCCTTTACGTCGAGGCGGTTATGACTTTCGCCAAAGCCTATCCGGATTTGGGAGCAAGGCTCTTAGATGACATGTCGCATCCCATATACCATGTGGGGATTCCCGGCAATCTGCCGGATAAGGTGGTTGTGGCCCATAAGGAAGGTGACGTTTCGGGGATCACCAATGATGTAGGCATAGTGTTTCGAGACAAGCCTTACATCCTGGTTATCTTATCCAAGGGCGTATCCGATATTGATGAGGGTTTTGTCAGAATAGCACGAATATCGAAAATGGTATATGACTACCAAGAGACAGTCCGGATGCTCTGATTTTGCGCCAAAACCCCTATGAACGTGCCTACAGCGGAAATCGGAGTAAGCATGATCCCAAGGATTAAGGCTCGCTCAAACGCGACCTCTGAGATCATGCCTAACTGGCCGGCTATACCCAGTAATGCCGGCAAAGCCAGCATAAACCCGGCCAATACAAGGCCCAATATAATACTTGCAAACCCGGCAAATATCCCGTTAGCTATTGAAGGGGTCAACATGCCGAAGAGAAACCCTGTAGCCAATGCTCCAAGGAATAAAAGCGCAGTACCGTATTCCTGGGCAGCCTGAAAAGGCGCAAGGAGCGGAAGGGCCTGGCAAGTGAAAAGCCCGCACATGAATATCCCCATCAGAGCAACGCCTGCGACTGTTCTTGTCCGATCCATTACTCATTGCCTCTTTCCAGCGGTATTACGGCCTTCGTGGCAAAGAGCTTAGTGCCCAAACGCGGCATGTCAAGAAGGCCTGATACCCTTATAGACCATGCCTCTTTGCCCCTGGCCACAACTTCTGTCTTGGTATCAGGCACCTCTATCTCAAGAACTATGTCTCTCTCGCTCCCCCCGGGCAACTCTAAAGGATTACTAAGCCAATCGTAGTTGCGTCCCCATACATATTGCCCATCAAGATATACCGTGGGTCGCACAGCTGTGACAGACAAATTCCATTCACTTCGGTTCTCGAAGCTTAAGTCTATCTCAATCGTATACTTCGAGTCTTCCTGTCTGCATGTTACGGCTGATACTGTACTTCGAAACTTGGCAGCTGCTGTTGACGCACCGAGATAGTTCTTAACAGTCGACCATGTCAACCCCACTGAGCAGACTGCTAAGAAACCCATGATAATAAGAACCGTTCTGCTCCTACGAGCATGCTCGTTATTCATTTTCACAGAGCCTCCTGTTTGCGGCCAAATCCATCGTCTCAATAGGAGGACGTAGTGAACCTACTCACGTTTAGGCCGGAGTCAATAGCCCCTAGAAGACTCTCCAACGCAGCATCACCCAAGAGCGAAATGACATGCTACCATATGATTATCATCAGCCGGAACCAATTCAGGTTCTACTTCCTTACAGATATCCTGAGCAATAGGACATCTGGGGTGAAGTCTGCATCCGCTCGGGGGATCAACCGGGCTGGGGACTTCGCCCTTCAGGACTTTTCCGAAGCCCTTTCTCTTGGGATCCGGAACAAACACAGCGCCTATCAAAGCCCTGGTATATGGATGTAGAGGGTGCTTAACCAAATTGTCAGTGGGACCCTTCTCAACCATCTTCCCTAAATACATTACCGCTATTCGATCACAAATATGACGAGCAGTAGCCAAGTCGTGAGTAATATAGAGGAACGTAACTCCTCTTTCGCGGGACAAGTTCAACATCAGATTAAGGATCTCACCGCGAATGGATACATCAAGCATTGACACAGGCTCGTCAGCCACTATGAATTCAGGGTCCAATACAAGGGCTCTTGCCACAGCAATCCTCTGTCTCTGGCCGCCTGAAAGCTCGTGTGGATATCTGTAGAGATACTCTTCAGGGGGTGTCATTTCCACGTCTTCAAGCGCCTTCTCGATGTAAGGTATAGCATCTTTTGAATTGCTTACCATTCCTTGTATTCTCAAAGGCTCTGCGATAATCCTGTGAACATCCAGGCGCGGGTTCATTGACTCATAAGGATCCTGGAATATGATTTGCATTCTCGTCCTGAGCTGCTTCAACTGCTCGGCGCTTAGAGCAGTTACCTCTATGTCTTCAAAGGTGACTCTTCCAGCTGTAGGCTCAAGCAACCTAAGTATCGTCCTGCCCATGGTGGTCTTCCCACAACCCGACTCACCGACAACGCCGAAGAGCTCGCCTTTCTTCACGTTGAAGCTAACTCCGTCAACAGCCTTTACAGCCAGCTCGGGCCCTCCTCGTAGGGACTGCGCTATTCCACGACGCAGTGGAAAGTGCTTCACAAGATTCTCTACATCAAGAATAACTTCACCGTGCCCTACGCTTCTCTCCTGATCAGTTGCTCTTACTGCTCCCATATGTTGACCCCCCTCTCAAGCATATCTACCTTGTGGCAGGCAACCTTATGACTGTTTGAACCGATCTCGATGAGTTCAGGCTCTTCTTCCATACAGATATCTCCGGCCAACGGACATCTGGGATGGAATCTACAGCCTTTGGGGGGCGCTAGCAAGTTAGGCGGAAATCCCGGCAGTGACCGCACACGAGTTCTCTCAGCTTTGATATTGGGGAACGATTTTACAAGCCCCATACCATATGGATGTGTAGGATTGTCGAAAACGTCAATAACATTGCCATATTCTACAATCTTTCCCGCGTACATAATAGCGATATTATCACATGTCTGGGCAATCACTGACAGATCATGGGTGATGAGCATCATAGAAAGGTCCAGTCTCTTCCTTAGGTCTTCCATAGCTTTCAGAACCTGAGACTGCACCATCACATCCAATGCAGTGGTAGGCTCATCAGCAATGATGACGTCAGGATTACAAGCAAGGGCCATAGCTATGACAACCCTCTGTTTCATACCTCCACTGAATTCATGGGGATACTCTTTATACCTCTTCGGATTGATACCTACCATGTCAAGGAGCTCTTCAGCCCGTGTCGCTGCCTCCTGATGCGGCACGTCCTCATGAGCCAATATTGCCTCAACGATTTGGTCGCCCACTCGATGCACAGGGTTAAGAGCGTTCATTGCGCCTTGGAACACCATGGATATCTTCTTCCAGCGAACTGACTTCCTGAACTCTTCATCATCCAACTTGACGATGTCAATACCGTCCAGCTTAACTGATCCTCCGTGGATCTTGCCGTTACTGGGAAGCAGCCTGAGAACTGTAACAGCCATACTTGTCTTTCCGCATCCGGACTCGCCTGCTATGCCTAAGGCTTTCCCTCTTTCAATATCAAAGCTCACAGAGTCAACTGCCTTCACATGACCGCGAAGGGTCTTATAATACATCTTGAGGTCTCGCACTTCAAGTATAGCCATCGTTATGATCTCTCCCTATACCTTGGATTGAGGATCTCATTGACTGTATTGCCAATGAACACAAAGGCAAGGCTCAAGAATGTGATAGCCAGCCCCGGCGGCACAAGCCACCACCATGCAAGTGTGGTGAATGCGCCAAATCCCCTCGCGTTATGTAACATACGTCCCCAGGTAGCGACCCTTGGGTCACCAAGTCCCAGGAAACTAAGGGAGGCCTCTGTCAATATTGCCGCCGGGATACGAAGCACCATGCCGGCAAATACAAGAGGCAGTACGTTAGGCAGTATATGAATAAGCATTACGTAAGCGTCGGACGCACCTGATGCTTTGGCAGATTCCACAAATACGCGCTCCCTCAACGATAGAGTCTGTGAGCGAACCAACCTTGCCGTTCCCATCCAGGCGAACGCGGAAATCAAAAGGACAATGTTCCAAACACTCTTTCCAAGTATTGCACCGAGGATTATGAGAATTGGCAAAGTGGGAATGGCCATAAGAACGTCAACAACCCTCATCATAAACTCATCAACGACTCCGCCCAGATAGCCGCATATTATTCCGACAGCAGTTCCTACAGCTACCGAAATACCTGCTGCAGAAAGACCGATTGAAAGTGAAATTCTTGTGCCGTAGATGAGCTGAGTCCAGAGGTCTGCGCCCATATGATCAGCGCCCAGCAATCCGTGGACATTGCCTGGAATGTAGAATTCCGCATTGCTGATGTATACACGCGTCGGCTCTTCTCCGGGAATAGATCGTGCTGTCAACAGAAGCCTGTAATCGCCCTTCGATGAGAAGACTCTTGGAGCAGGGTCGTCAAAAATCGTAAGGCCTAGCCTCTGTTTGAGGGTCAAGTCTCTTGAGTCTATTCTGGCGGGCTGACTTCCGAGAGTTCCTGAACATGATTTGCCCCATAAGTTGTATTGCTTCCCCTCCGGTGTTTCTATCACGAATTCCAGTTCCGTCTTGGAATCGGAAGACGCGTCTACCCAATAATTAAAGGTCAGTCCGAAGGTTTTTGGGGGACTGCAGTTGTAAGAAACGACATGTGAAAGCTCAACCACACTCTTCTCCGGCTCTTCCGGATATTCTTCAATTTCGAGAAGACCGGCTTCGCCTTCAGAGACATCCTCGTCTTTCAGTACAGGTTCAAATTCAATAACACTTACCGCAGTGCCTTCCAGCTCTTCTGCAACGAGTTTCCCTCCTGTTGCCTCGCTGACCGCCCACTCGTCGGGACCCAGAGTTATTCTGACGGTTGAAGGAGCATCATCATACTTCGGCAAAACAGATCTGAACCAAATAGGGGCAGCTATCCTATCAGCCAAAAGAATCTGCTTGGGATTATACGGGGTTAAAAACGGAGCAAAGATTGCGACAAAAACATAAACAGCCACTATGGACAGTCCAACCATGCCCAAGGGCTTACGCCTGTATTGCTCCCAAAACGTCGGCGCGCTTATTCCTGTTTGCGTATTGCTCTTGCTCATTTTGCTCCACCCTCCCCTACTCGGATTCTGGGATCCACGATTCCGTACACAATGTCAGCTGCAAGATTGCAAATCACCACCGCCAAGGCGATAAGGTAAAACGCTCCTTGCGCAGCGGGGTAATCCTGTTGCATAACTGCGTCCATTAGATACTTGCCTACACCGTGCCAAGAAAAGATAGTCTCTGTAATGACAGCTCCTGACACCATCCCCGGAAGAGCCCCGAATATCAATGTAACAATAGGAGGCAGGACACTTCTTAAGGCATGGTGGCGCAAGACTGTATTCTCCGGCAGGCCCTTTGCCCTGGCAGTGACAATGTAATCCTGACCAAGGGCTTCAAGCATTGTGTTACGTGTATAGAGAGCCCATGAACCGAAAGCCACAATTACATTGCTCCCTGCAGGCAGTATCAAATGATGAATCCTGTCCAGGAATTGGAGCAAGAATCCGTCAGGCGGTGGCGCACTCATAGTGCCGTGTATCGGCAAAATCGGTATGTAGTAGCCAAATAACATCAATAGCAGCAATTGTATCCAGAACGACGGCACCGCAAAAGCAAAGAGGCCGGCGCCTGTTACAAAGTTATCACCGAATGTTCCTCTTTTTGAGGCAGTGTAGACCCCTACGGAAATACCGATTATAGTCGTGAGGGTAAAACTTGCCAGAAAAAGCACTGCAGTGTTGGGAAGCCTCTCCTTTAGTTCGTTCACCACAGGCCTTCTTGTAGAGAAAGAAAGCCCTAAATCGAATTTAAAGAGATTACCGACATACTTGAAGTATTGTACAAGCGGGGGATCGTCAAGACCGAACTGTCTCTTGAGTTCGGCGATAGCTTCGGGAGTAAACATAGGATCTATTATCATTTTCGTGGCATCTCCGGGCATAAGCCGAAAGATAGCGAAGTTAAACGTCATGATGACAAATAGCACTATCACTGCATAGCCCAGTCTTCGCAATAGATACCTTGAAAAGCCCAAGCGGCCTCACCTCACTAACCTAAACCTGGCCGGTCACCTCGGCAGTCGCCGGCCCCTACCCAATTCCGCCGCCCCAGATGCCTGGGGCGGCGGATATGTTCCAGGTATTACTTCCTATTCATGTTACCCCTACCGGATGCATCTCTTCTTACTTTGAAAGCCTCCAGTAAATTGGGTTCTTCTTCAGTCTGACATACTCGCCCACCTTGTACTGATCCAGGATGAACGGGCCATGTCCGACAACCTTGGTGAGGCCGGGGACTTCTGGGTGAGCCTCAAGCCACGGCTCGAAGGTCTTGTAGTCTTTTACGTCCTTCCAGATCCACTCAGGCAGGAAGTTTCCACCGGCTCTGTAGAGGTGCCAGTAGCTTTCAGTCTCGAAGTAGACCTTAGCAGTATAATCATCAGGGGTCTCTACCTTGACTATTTCCTGGACGTTTGAGATATATCTAGGAACATTGTTGTCACGCAGGTACTCGAGGGTGAACTTGATATCTCTGGATGTGAAAGGAGTAGTGTCTTGCCACTTGATACCTTTCTCCAGATGCCATGTGATAACAGTGCCCGTCTTGCCGGGTTCAGGCTCCCAAGTTCCAACTTCCCAGCTCTTGGCCATCCACGGAATATCTTCCATGGTCTCAGGATTGATTTCCATCAAGTCGTCGTAGAGCCTGCCGAGAACTTCCCACTCGTAAGCGCTGCTTGCGGTGCATGGGTTAAGGACTTTTGGCTCTTCCATGAGCAGCCAGCGGACTGTGCCGCCTTTGCCCTTGACCGGTTTGATGTTGAGAGTCGTCCACTTGTTGGTGTAGTTGGCTGCGCCATAACCATGCATTGGCACATAACCTGTGAACCTGTCCTTACGGAAGGCATCCATGTAAGGCCTGGAGTATAGCACTGTATACGGCTGCCTCCTGGCAAGGATGACCTGCGCCTCGTCAGCTGCCTTCCTCGCGGCTTCCTCACTAGGCGCATAGTAGAGTCCCTCCAGCAGTTTGTCGAGTTCAGCGTCACGGATACCAGGCCTGTTGTATCCGGCTTCAACGTCATTGGATGAATGGAAGAAGTTATATAGCGAGGTGGGTATACGGGTTAGGCTCCATGCCAGCATATACATGTCGAATTCTGCCATATCTAGTTTGTCCAGCATAACCGGGAAGTCCATTGGCTCCGGCTCAATAGGCAGGTTTATTGCCTGGCACGCTTCGGCAATGATCTTGCCAAGCTCGGCTGAAGTCGGAGCGACTTCGTATGTAGGTGTAAAGATAGTCATCTTCCGAAGCGGTTTTCCTGTCTTCGGATCAATTCGAATTCCGGTGGCCGGGTCTACTGTGTAGCCGGCTGCATCCAATAACTTCTTGGCCTCTTCGGGATTATACGGGAAGCGTGGTATGTCTTCCTTGTAGAATCCACTGGACGGGGGCAAGAAAGCAGCTAGCGGTAGCATGTACCCTTCAAACAGGGTCTGGATGATATTGTCGCGGTCTATAACGTGTGCGATAGCCTGACGGAGAATGTCTGCATCGAGGGGCTCGCGCCTCATGTTGTAGCATAGATAGAACATATGGAAACCATAGTTCATCGTGAGCTCTGCATTGGGGTTGGCCTTTACCACATTGATGTCGGCAGGCCTTGTCAGGCCGGGATATACGTCGATGTCACCACGGTTGAACGCGATGAGCTGCGCCTCAGCGTCTTTAATAATCGGCATGATAATCTGGTCGACCTGTGGCCCGTAGGGCTCCCACTTAACCTGCCCGGCAGTAACGCTCCCGTACGTCATAGCCAGAACCAAGCAAATGGCAACAGGCAAAAGGAATCTTCTTAACTTCACGATTCTACCTCCCTTTAGTCATGTTGTCTCGTAACCTATAAAGCGTAAAACTGTTCAACGCTCTTACAACTCCCTTGGGGCTAGGTACCACCCCCTTGCCAGGCGCTTACATATATTAAGTAAATGATCTTACCTTGCCTGCCTAGATAGTTCCTAAATACCTATAAAAAGGTTAGCCATGCAAGGCACATTATACATTTCCACATTATATTTGAAATTCCTTCTTTTTCTCAAGCACAATATGGCATGTCTCAGCAAACTCGGGTCAATCATATCTAAATACATCCTACATTACCGGGAGCAATCTCAGATGATTTCAGATCTTTGGCGCCTCGCGGGATTCAAAGGAGGTTCATTGCCCTGAAGAATTCGGGATATTGCCATGTATAGAGCTTGCTACTATACTCGGGATACTGCCCCTAAAATCCAAACGCCCTTCAATTGTTACCATAGGCGCAGTGAATATTACGCCTTTACATTGTTTATATATACTCTCAAACACAGTAACATCAATAAGTCCGGTTTCATCTTCAAGAGAAAAGAACACAACAGTCCTTCCGCTTCTTGTCCGAGGCCGGTGTGGCCTTATCACAAGCCCTGCTACCTTAACAGATGTCCCAATCGGCATCTTTCGAGCACAGGATGTACTGACTATGTTATTCTTATTCAATTGGACGCGCTGTAATTCCATTGGATGTATAGTAGGATGGAGCCCGAGTATATTAAATTCCCGCTCAAATTTCTCTCGCTCTGAAAAGTCTTCTATCTGTGGTAGGCTCATAGAGCCGCGCAATACTTTCGGTGCCGCCCATAACATTGCCCTACGGTTACTATGGATACTATCAAATGCCCCACAAAGCATCAAGTTTTCAAGAATGTCCTGTGGTATAGATACACGTCGGACAAAGTCAAAAAGAGAATCATACCCCAACCTCCCGCGAGACTTGATTATCTCCCGGGCAAGATCTTCCTCCATACCGCGGACTCGTCTCAACCCTATACGTATAGCCTGATTTTCAACGGTAAACTCATATGCGCTCTCATTTATGTCCACTGAAAGAATCCTGACTCCGCGTCTCCTTGCTTCGAGGCATACAGTATTAGCAGGATAAAACCCCATAGGTTGATTATTAAGTATAGCTGCGTAAAATTGGGCAGGGAAATGCCTTAAAAGATAAGCTGTCTTATACGACGTATCAGCGAATGCAGCGGCATGGGCCTGACAAAAACCATACCCTGCGTAACCAACTATATAAGACAGAATAATCTCCGCTACATCCCGGGCAACTCCGTTCTTGATAGCCTTTTTCACAAACTCTTCACCTATCTCATCCATTTCCGCCCTGGAACGATGCCGGGTCATCACCTTCCTCAGTCTATCCGCTTCCCCGGGGGTAAAGCCTGCGATTACACTTGCAATCTCTATTACTTGCTCCTGATAAAGCACTACTCCATAGGTTTTTTTCAGAATCTTTTCAAGAGAAGGATGGATATAAGTGACTTCTTCCAATCCCCTTCTCCTTGCGATGAAAGGTTCCACCATGTTACCTTGAATAGGGCCGGGACGTATAAGGGCGACACTTGCGACTATATCCTCTATATCACTTGCTCCCAAGCGTCCTTGAAGGGCTCTTTGCGCAGGGCTTTCCAGTTGAAAGACGCCGATTGTCTCACCTTCGTTAACCATTTTGTACGTGGCATCATCATCCAGCGGTATTTTTTCAAGGTCTACCCCACTGGAAACCGTGGAATCCTCTATAGCGGAAAGCATTCGCAAAGATAACAAATCCAATTTAATAAGGCCGATTTCCTCCACATCATCCTTGTCGAACTGGATAATCACATCACCCCCTGCGGATACCTGCAAAGGTGATACTTCCGCAAGAGGGAGCCGGCTCACAGTTAATCCGCCTAAATGGGTACCTATATGACGTGGTAAGCCTGCCAAGTCATGACAGATCTCAAAAAGCCGCAAGTACTCATTAAATGCAATATCTCCTCTGTGGAGCTCAGGATATTTTTTTATGGCTGTTTCGATTTCATCGGCATAGACATGTGGCAGACGTTTAGCGAGCCTGTCTAAGTCAATTTTGGAGATACCCATGACTCGCCCTACATCACGCACAGCAGATCGAGCCTTGAAAGTATTAAATGTACATACAGTCGCTACATGCTCCGTACCGTATTTATGCCTGACATAACGCTTTACTTCATCCCTTCTTCGAGCATCGAAATCTATATCAATATCAGGCTTTTGTGCTCGTTCGAGACTTAAAAACCTCTCAAAAATCAGTTCCCGCCCAATAGGGTCTACATCGGTTATGAAAAGGCAGTGCACTACTGCTGAGTCTGCAGCAGAACCCCTCCCTGCAAATCTTATTCCCTCACCTTTCGCAAACCTCACAATATCCCAGGCCACTAAAAAGTAATCTTCATATTCAAGTTTACAGATGATATTGAGTTCATGTTCAAGCCTGGACTTTATCTCAAGAGTGATATTTCCGTAGCGGGCCTTGGCGCCTTTATATACCAGGCTCTTCAGATACTCGGCTGAAGTTATGCCGGATGGCAAGGGAAACTTAGGGAAAAGCTTCCGGCCCGGTAAAAGTCCGGGCTCACATCTGGCAGCAATCTCCCCTGCCGTCCCAATAGCTTCAGGACAAAAACGGAATAAAGCCTCCATCTCCTCAGGGGATTTCAAATAGTTTTCCGCGTTCAATCTGCGTTCAGGGTGTACGTCATCAAGTTTTGTAAGCGTCCTCATGCACGTTAGAACATCATGGATCACAAAGCCTTCTTTCTTTACGTAATGGACGTTATTTGTTGCGCAAACTCTGACTCCGACCTCATCCGCCAACTCGATAAGACGGGATAAGAGCCAGGCGTTACCTGGGACACAAAGGTTTTCAAGCTCTATGTAGAATCCATCCGCGCCGAAAATAGCGATATATTTTCGGGCAAGTTCAAGCGCTTGCCTGAATCTCCCGCTACGGATTAATACGGGAATTGCTCCACGCATACAGCCTGATAAAGCTATGATTCCTTCATTATGCGCTTTGAGGGATGCAAGATGCGTTTTCGGTTGAAGCCTGCGCCTTTTCAGCGCCTCCCTTATCTTGGCTGCATCCTTTCCTTCAAGCGCTCGAGATGTATTTTGCCAATCCCTTGACATGTAAGCTTCTGTAAGAATCAAGGAAATATTTGAATATCCCCTGGGGTTTGCCGCCAAAAGAATAAGGTGACTTCCGTCCTCAAGTGTTACCTCCGCTCCGTGGATAGGCTTTATCCCACACTCCTTTGCGGATTTTGTAAATCTTGACGCTGCAGAAAGGTTATTATGGTCTGTAATAGCCATAGCGTCCATGCCAAGTTCTCCCGCGCTTCTTACAAGTTTCTCAACATCGGATGCGCCGTCTTGAAAAGAAAAACATGAGTGCACATGAAGGTGGGCAAAGTTTTTCACCGCTATCCCTCTAAACAGATCGCCATAAGTAATCGCCAGTTCCAGAAAGTGTACGTACCGTGCGGGGTTACCCAAGACCTCGGAAAACCAGCGAAAACTAATGAACTCATACTT
>DGZL01000043.1:24269-38390 GCA_002398515.1 Firmicutes bacterium UBA4981 | reverse complement strand
CATACTTAGTCAAAAATTCCTATTAAATACCAGATGCCTCGTTCATCACGACAGAGCTCATACACCCCGGAATTATCGGCTAAAACCACATAAAAATGCAGCTCTCCGCCATCGTCCCACCAGTTATTCATCTCACGCCACTCATCTATGACAGACACCACTTGAAGCCAATTCCCTCCCCGGTAAAACCTCTTAGGACTTTGATTGTCTTCTGCTATAACATGAAGCGATTCTTCTACCCTCCTCATAAATGCAGCCCTCCAAAACTAAGAGGAGCTTATCTCTTCTCGACAATTCCAACTCTCTCCCAGGAAAAACAGTGCCTGAGCCGAACCTCTCTCGCACCTTGCAAAGGACTTCATCCATAACCTCAGCTGAAGCCTGAACCTGATACGGAGAGAACATATCTACCTGCAAGCCTGTCTTTACCGGGACAGACCCATATACCGCAACAGATACGGCTCCAACCGGCGCATTCAGATCCCCGCTTTCAAAGATCTCCTTTAAGAGACATTCGCATATCCTCTGTAGGCCCCCATACTTACTCACCGGTTTTGCAAGATGTTTTTTACGGCTTACTATATTTCCGTTGTCACATTCTAAAGCAATTTCAAGCCTTCGTACCGCCATATAGGCTACGTCCGGATTTTTATTAAGAGAGGACACACCTTCAGTTACCGTTGCCGACAAGACATGCCAATCTGAAACCGGAGAATCAAAGGCCTTTGAAAATGTCACACTATTTTGGGGAAAGACAGGCAACACCGGGGAATAATCCATACCCAGGCTGTATTTATGAAGGACGTATCCCGCCTGGCCCAACATATCAACAAGGACTGATTGCTCCATGCGTTGAAGTTCGCCTATACGACCTACCCCAAGTCGCGAGAGATAAGAGAGGACATCTCTATCCAAAGGCCACAACAAGTTTACAGGCAAAGGTTCTAAAAATTCTTTTTCCCTTTCTGCAACAATTTTTGCGCCAATATTTCTCCCATCGGAAGAAACTATATGTTCCGTAAAACGCAAAAACCTCTTGGTCCCTGCTTCCGGCAGAATCCCTGAAAGAATCCTGGCTACCAACTTACAACGGGCGATTCCATATAAAGGCGAAACCCCTACGATATTTTCCACATGCTTTGAAAGCTCATCTAATGCACTGATTATATTCGGACAAAAGGAAAGTTCAATAAAGGCCTCAGTTTCATCTAGAGGTTCTACGGCTGGGCTGAATGTTGCGCATGCCTCCCAGATCTTCTCAGCAAAATCGCCATATCTCTGTGGGGTATATTCTATTCTGCCAAGCTCAGGACACACAATGCGAGCTTGTCGCAAAGTCATCCCGGACCTTACCCCCTTCCCCCTTGCCCCGGGGGATATATCCAAGACCTTATGCCCCCTTACAATAACGAAGATTGCATCATTGGAAATGGATTCATTTATTTTCATCTCAACTGAGGAATAAAAATTAGGCAACCAAATATGACCTACAATTCCACGCATTAGAACTCACCTTTTGACGTTAAATAGAACGTGTGTTCGTAGTATTATTATATGTCCTTTCCAATTTTCCTGTCAAGACAGATAATGGCACAGAAGGATTTAATGAACTAAGCTTGAACATTTTAAGGTGTCCAGAAGAACAGAAGTGAGGAGGACATATGACAATGGGATTAATCGACAAGATGAGAGAACATGATTACGAACAAGTTGTATTCTGTAATCATAAGTCATCCGGACTTCGCGCCATAATAGTAATTCACGATACTACACTGGGGCCGGCAATCGGCGGCACACGTATGTGGCCGTACAAAACAGAAGAAGAAGCAGTAACCGACGGCCTGCGCCTCGCCCGCGGTATGACTTACAAATGTGCAGCAGCAGGCTTGAATCTCGGAGGTGGGAAAGCCGTAATAATCGGAGATCCACGAAAAGACAAGTCTGAAGGGCTTTTCAGGGCATTCGGAAAATTTGTGGACACCTTAGGCGGCAGATTCATCACAGGTGAAGATTCAGGCATAACTCTCGAAGATGTAGATCTCATAGGATGTGAAACCAGATGGATCGGGGGTTCTTCCGAAAGCAGCGGTGATCCCGGGCCTGTTACTGCTTACGGAGTCTGGTACGGCCTAAAAGCATGCGCCAAAGAGGCATTCGGAGATGACGCCCTCAAGGGTCTTACCGTCGCAATCCAAGGAGTCGGTAATGTCGGATATCACCTGGCAAAACACCTCCACCAAGAAGGAGCAAATCTAATCATCAGCGATATCTTCCCGGACAGGGTAGAAAGGGTAGAACAAGAATTCGGAGCAACGGTTGTACAGCCGAACGAAATTTACGGAGTTCCGTGTGATATCTTTGCCCCATGCGCCCTGGGCGCCATAATCAATGATGACACCATATCACAACTCAAGTGCAAGGTAGTATCAGGGTCAGCTAACAACCAGTTAAAAGAAGACAGGCATGGCGTAGCATTAGAGGATAGAGGCATTCTCTATGCCCCGGATTTCATAATCAACGCAGGCGGTGTTATCAATGTTGTTGACGGGCTTTACGGATATAATCGCCAAAGAGCTCTGAAAAAAGCGCAAGAAATCTATGACACTATCCTCAAGGTATTTGCAATTTCGAAGCGGGATAAGATTCCTACTAATGACGCAGCCTTGAGACTCGCCGAAGAAAGATTGGAATTAGTGGCAGAACTATCCGCAAGACTAAGAACAGGTCCGGGCAAGGGGCTCATTCTGTGATTTACATAGTCGGTGGGCGCTCCGTGCTACGAAGCGCCCACCATGCAAATTACAAACAACCAGATCTGTAAGCCGAATCCTGTCAAGGGTAGTCATCTATCTGGGACCTTGGTTGCCCAAGGCCTCTAGCGACCGTACCCGAGGGGGAGGCGGGCCACCTCATGTCCCTCCTATTCGGTCTTGCTCCGGGTGGGGTTTGCCTGGCCAACCAGTCACCTGGTTGCCGGTGCGCTCTTACCGCACCGTTTCACCCTTACTCTCCGACTAATCCGGCTCTTTGCCTCCTGGATTGGACGGGAGAGCGGTTTGATTTCTGTGGCACTTTCCTTAGGGTCACCCCCACTGGAAGTTATCCAGCACCCAGCCCTATGGAGTTCGGACTTTCCTCGAGCGCCATCCCTTGCGGCAATACACAGTGAATGCGCCCGCGACTACCCAATCTGCTTGTTTGAAGTTCACAAAACTATTTTATCACCGGTTCTCTTCAGGTGTCAAATTCCTGTCCGGATCCACTTAATCAGGCTTGTCCGGCCCGGAATCAATACCAAGATTAGCAAGCATATCAGCACGAGCGTTCTTCTCTCGCTGAATATGATTTATCTCAAATTTGTCGAATTCATCCTTCAGGCGTCGCGCTTTCATGAAAAGAGGCCGCAGCCTAGGTGATTTAACAGCGTATGCCCCCTTCATCTGTAGCACTACAAGTTCACTGTCAGCGCGAACAGTGACCCTTCTTGCTCCAAGCTTCTTTGCAGCCTCAAGCGCCTTGATGAGAGCCATGTACTCAGCTTCGTTATTGGTGGCGATCCCAATCCATTCACTTAATTCCATAAGACAAGAACCATTCGCATCTAGAATAACAGCGCCGATTCCTGCATACCCCGGATTACCGCGGGACGCCCCGTCTGTATATATCGTCACTCCAAAACAAGATTCGCTTTTGCAGTTATCAGTCACAATCAACTCTCCATCCCTGCCGAGGGAAAAATCTACTCTTGCCAGCACAAGATCCTACCGCAGTTTTCGCACCTGACAACCGTATTGTTAGGTTTGGCAAGTATAACAATGGAACTTGGGAGCGCCACATGACATCCCCCACAAATTTTACCCTTGATGGGGACTACTACAGAACCGCCTCTGTCTCTTAGTAGCTGTTCGTATTTCTTAACAAGGGAATCAGGTATTTGAACCCGTAATCTTTCTCTGTCTCCTATTATGTCTGAGAGTTTGGCAGACATAGCTGCTATTTCGAAATCGCGCTTACCGATAAGCTCGCCCAACTCTGCTTCCTTTTGTGTAATCTCCTGATTAACCTCGGAAATCTCTGACTCAAGGGCCTCCACCTTTTCCATCAGTCCGATTACGTTATCCTCCAATTTACTCTTGGTTGCTTCAAGTGTATCAAGTCTGTATCGCATATTCTCAATTTCCCTTGGGTTTGTTACTTCACCACCATACAATTTCCGAGAAATCGAACTGACAGTTGCAGTTGTGTCATTGATCTCCCATTCCTCGTGTTTCTGCTCCTTACTCAGGCGATTCAGCTCGAGACCTGCACTACTCAGCCTTTCGCGTAACGTTGAAAGCCTCTCCAGAGATTTATCAATCTCTTGTTGGACAGGCAACTCCTTCAACGCGGTTTCAAGAGCCAGGCACTCCATGTCCAGTTCTTGGAGCTTAAGCAAGGATTGTATTTCTGTCATCAATATCTTTTTCCCTTTCGGCTATAGTAGGACTCAAACGTATTCTGATCTGCACGTTTTAAGTCTTAGCTTCTGGTCGCGCCCAAAAGGTCTTTATATGTCTCGATATCCATCCCCACTTCTGTTCTTTTCCCTTGAATATCAGTGCCATTCTTCTTGGCGCATTCTACACACCGCTTTGTTGTGGGCAAAATGTCCAGTCTGGCCTTGGGGATGACTCTCCCACAGATTTCGCACCTAGTAACCATCCTTACAGGCCCCTTTCTCCTCCAGTCTTAGGTCCATTGGGCCTTCGACCCCGATACTCGGCTCCATAGCTATGATACTGTATGTATTTCTACATAGAATGTTCAGTTCCTCCTAAAACTCAAATACCTTCCTTTTCTGCAAAAGCCACTATTTACTAGTCACCGGCTTATGAATGAAAAAAATAAGCAGACTATAAAAGCCTGCTTACACTCTTGGTGGGCCCACCCGGATTCGAACCAGGGACCAACCGGTTATGAGCCGGTCGCTCTACCGCTGAGCTATGGGCCCAAAATTATGGCTCCCTGGGTAGGATTCGAACCTACAACCCACCGGTTAACAGCCGGTTGCTCTGCCATTGAGCTACCAGGGAACAAATCTCACTTAGTATTTTGCATTATATAATACATTCTCAGCTCGGTCAAGGGCCTTGGCAGATTCTCATTGTCACTCCAGATAATCCTTGAGTTTTTTGCTCCGGCTGGGATGGCGTAGTTTTCGCAAGGCCTTTGCCTCTATCTGACGAATGCGCTCTCTTGTAACACCGAACTCCTTTCCCACTTCTTCAAGGGTTCTGGGACGGCCGTCATCTAAGCCGAATCTTAGCCTGAGCACCCTCTCCTCACGAGGAGTAAGAGTGCCTAACACATCTTCAAGCTGTTCCTTTAACAGATAGAATGACACAGCGTCTACAGGCGCCAGGACATCTTCATCCTCAATGAAGTCGCCTAAATGACTGTCTTCTTCCTCGCCAATCGGAGTCTCCAAGGACACCGGCTCCTGAGCAATTTTTAGAATCTCCCGTACTTTATCTTCAGTCATCCCCATGGCATCAGCAATTTCCTCAATTGAAGGCTCCCTGCCGTACTCCTGGAGGAGTTGCCTGGAAATCCGCATGAGCTTATTTATTGTCTCCACCATGTGGACAGGGATACGGATAGTCCTTGCCTGGTCGGCAATGGCTCGAGTAACAGCCTGCCTGATCCACCAAGTCGCATAAGTGCTGAACTTATACCCCTTACGGTAATCGAATTTCTCCACAGCTTTTAGAAGACCGAGATTCCCTTCTTGGATGAGATCGAGGAAAAGCATTCCCCGCCCTACGTAACGCTTGGCTATGCTGACCACAAGACGCAAGTTAGCTTCAGCAAGCTTACGTCTTGCCTCTTCATCCCCTTCTTCAATACGCTTGGCGAGCTCAACCTCTTCATCAGCTGTGAGAAGAGCAACCCGGCCGATCTCCTTTAAGTACATCCTCACGGGATCGTCCACAGTTACACCTTCAAGGAGGGAGAGTTCGGTCTCAGCTTCATCTGAAGCGGCTTCTCCGTTCGCAGTGTCATCCGCAGCCTGACCCTTCACAGACTTAATGAGGTCTGCTTCCGCCTCACCATTCACACCGGGCTCTTGAATAAGGTCAATACCCATCTGCTCGATAGCATCGTAGACATCGTCAATCTGATCAGGTGTCAACTCCACATCTTGCAAGGCGTCCATAATTTCCTTGTGTGTCAGAGTCCCTGACTTCTTACCGTTTTCAATAAGCTTCAGGACCTTAGGTATTTCCAAATGCTTTGGCCGGCTCATCCCTATCCCCCCTTTCCGGCATATACCACAGACTGCTCTCAGGTTCTGACAATCTAAATTCACGCCTACTAACACATATTGTCTTCATGAAGTTCCACGAAACGGTTGAAGTTCCTCTGAAATTCTCTTCTTGAGGCATCCTAATTCTGCTAACAACTCTCTCGATTTTTGCATCTCTCCCGTGCAACTTAAACTCATAAGTTCTTTTTCGATCTCCCGTATTCTGTCCACAAGCTTATACTCGAGGATAACGTTTATACAATCCTCAGCTGCCTTCTTTAGGTCATCCGGCAATTTCTCGTCTTCCCCGATTAGTATCCCTGCAGTGTATTCAAGAATCTCTCCATTATCTATAAGCTCTATAGCTCGTCGAGAAGGCGAACTGCCTCGTCCGGCACACTCAGGATGCGTGCCTGAACTTGTCTGGATTGCCTGGGCAAGCACTCTGTGCCTTTCATCGGAAAGCTCAGCCCACTTGAGCCTTTCTGCAGCCATCTCCAAAACTGCCCTGCTCTCCGACATAAGTCTCAAAAGCAGTCGCTCAGCTTTCAGAACCTGAACAACCTCACCGGATCTGGCAATATCATCCTTAAAGCTAGTATCCCTACTTACTTTGAATCTATCCTGTCCCTCTCGGCTGCGGCTTTTCACCCTGCGTAAGCCGGGTGCTTTGACTAACCGGTCGATATCTCCAAGCATTGCCTCGCGAGATACATCCAGCATCTCCGCAGCCTTCTCAGCGTACTCCACTCGTTCTACAGCGCTTTCAACATTGGCAAGTACCCGCGCCGCTTCTTTTGCAGCTTTCACCCTCTGATCGAGCCGAGAAGTGTCAGTCTGAGAAGCGATAAGGTGTAATTTATAAGCTGTCAATGGTTTTGCGTCTTCCAACGCTTGAGCCAAAGCTTCCTTGCCATGTTTCCTCAGCATGGAGTCGGGGTCTTCTCCCGCAGGTAAAATCGCTACTTTCACACCTGCTCCTACTCCTTGCAGGATCTCCATGCCTCGGAGGGTGGCTGCCCCCCCTGCTGCGTCAGCATCATAGGCAATGATCACCTGAGGAGAGTATCTTGCTACAGCCTCAGCCTGTTCTTTTGTAAGGGCGGTTCCAAGCGTAGCTACTACATTCGTAAAACCGAACTGATGGCACATAATAGCGTCGGTGTACCCTTCAACGATTACAGCCCTGGATTCGTTCCTTATGGACTTCTTTGCAAGGGCAAGCCCATAGACAGTTTTTCCCTTTCGAAATAGCGCTGTCTCAGGGGAATTCAGGTACTTTGGCTCCGAATCATCAAGAACCCTGCCGCCGAAGCCTATAACCCTCCCGGAAATATCTGTGATGGGAAACATAAGCCGTCCTCGGAACCGGTCATAATGTCCTTTCCCACTCTTAGAAGGTATGATAAGGCCTGCTGAGACAAGCTCCTCACGCAATAAACCACTGCTTGTAAGAGTTTTCAGCACGCTGTCCCATGCTCTCGGGGCATATCCTAATCTGAAGCATTTGACAGTATCCTCAGAAAGGCCTCGTCGTTTCACATAGTCTCTGGCTTCCCGAGCTTCCTGACTGTTGGCAAAAACAGCCTGATAATGCACACAAGCTGCCTCCATACAGTCATGAAGCCTACGCCTCTTCTCTCTGGCCGCCTTTACCTCAGGAGACTCGTCTTGGAATAGCGCCACTCCCACCCTCTCAGCGAGCATTTTTGCTGCATCCCCGAAGTTCATATTTTCGATTTTCATGACGAAGCTGAAAACGTCTCCGCCTGCACCGCATCCAAAGCAATAGAAAAGCTGCTTTTCTGCTGATACCGTGAAAGACGGTGTCTTTTCTGCATGAAACGGGCATAATCCTTTATAGGTGTTCCCGGACTGCTTCAATAAGACATAACCTGATACTACTTCTACGATATCAGTTCGTGCGCGGATCTCATTTAGCGCCTCTTCGCTGTAAATGCGCCCCTGCCCTTGACCGCGCATGACTTTTCATATCCTTTCTTCCTATAGACCTATAAGACCAACTATTTCTAGTTCTTTTTGTGTTTCGCCATATCAAGCGTTTTTCCTTTTTTTTCGCACCTGTTGCCGCTTAGTAAATCAAGACGATTTTAAGCGAGTCTTCTATACTAAGATAAGATATCCCCCGGCGCTGAATCGCACAGGGGCTGATTTATCGAATTCGACGAATTAATTGAAAATCCTCCCTGATATGTGCTATTTAACTTCATAAGCTCAGTTTTCACCGTTTACCTTAAGCTTACATAAATGTATTATTACTCACTTGCATCAATATATGCCAGAAAATTCGTGCAAGTGTGTTTTGTGTAGACTGCCTCCACAAAACACTGCAATAGAATGTCCCCACGATCCCGAAGGGTTCATGGGGACATCACGTACTCAGAGCACATGCCTATGCAGCTCAACTGCGGTATCTTCAGGAAATACCTGAGACTCCTATTCCGCAGTCATAGCTAAGAGGGCTTATACTGTTGAATACTCTGTCTTGACCTTTTTGGCGCCACTCCTTCTTGGGTTCTTCAGTTCTGCCTGAGCTGCTGCCAGCCGCGCAATGGGCACACGATAAGGAGAACAGCTGACGTAATCCATCCCTACGTTATGACAGAATACGACAGACGCAGGATCCCCTCCGTGCTCTCCGCATATACCTATCTCAAGATTGGCATTGGCGGACTTGCCTTTCTCTACGCCGATTCTGACAAGCTCGCCTACTCCCTTAATGTCTATAGTTTCAAAGGGATTGCTGGGCAGGATCTTCTCATCAAGGTAGTGCGGCAGGAACTTGCCCTCAGCGTCATCCCGTGAAAAGCCGAACGTCGTCTGAGTCAGGTCGTTAGTGCCGAATGAGAAGAAGTCTGTCTTCAGCGCGATTTCGTCAGCAGTAAGAGCAGCTCGTGGAAGTTCAATCATTGTGCCGATCATATAGTTGAGTTTTACACCATGCTTTTTAATTACCCCTTTTGCCACTCTGTCGATGATTTCCCGTGCTATCTCTATCTCATTGACGTGTCCTGCAAGGGGTATCATAACCTCCGGCATGACCTTATGTCCCTCTTCCGTAAGCTCGCATGCAGCCTCGAAAATCGCCCGCGCCTGCATCTCGGTTATCTCAGGATAGGTTATACCTATGCGGCATCCTCTATGTCCAAGCATAGGGTTAAGCTCCCGCAGCCTGTCAATTCTGGCAAGGAGCGCCTGTTTCTCTTTGAGCTCTTGGGCCTTACCGCCTGTGGCTTTCATCGTGGCAATCTCAACAAGCAGTTCTTCGTAACTGGGCAAGAACTCATGAAGCGGTGGATCGAGGAGTCGGATAATCACAGGATAGCCTTCCATAGCTTTCAAGATGCCCTTGAAGTCATCCTTCTGGAAAGGAAGCAACTTGTCGAGAGCAGCACGTCTTGCCTCTACGGTCTCAGCAAGTATCATATCCTGAACGACACGGATGCGATCTTCCCCAAAGAACATATGCTCTGTCCTGCAAAGCCCTATGCCTTTCGCGCCGAATTCCAGAGCTGTCTCGGCATCATTAGGTGTATCAGCATTAGCTCGAACACCTAATGTCCTAATCTCGTCAGCCCAACTCATGACAGTGGCAAAATCGCCGCCGATGGAGGGCTCCTGGAGTTCTATTTCGCCTAGGAAGACCTTACCGTGGGAGCCGTCAATAGTAATGACGTCCCCTTTCTTCACAACAACACCGCCGACATGAAACTCCTCGCGGACCTCGTCTACAACAACAACTTCACACCCGGTAACTGCCGGTTTACCCATACCACGAGCTACTACCGCAGCATGGCTCGTCTTTCCGCCACGGCTGGTAAGGAACCCCTTTGATGCGGCCATGCCGTGTATGTCATCAGGGGAAGTCTCTCTCCTTACAAGGATTACATCTTCACCTGCCTGCGCCATCTCCACAGCGTCGTCCGCAGTAAAGACTACTCTCCCCATAGCAGCCCCTGGAGAAGCAGCAACACCTTGAGCGATTGACTCTTCCTTTGTGTTGGGATCGACAGTCTTATGCAGCAAAGTGTCAAGTTGCTCAGCATCTACACGTAGTATCGCTTCTTCTTTAGTAATAAGCCCTTCGGCTACCATATCCACTGCGATTTTCACGGCTGCTGCTGCAGTGCGCTTGCCTGCACGGGTCTGCAGCATGTAGAGTTTGTTTTTCTGGATAGTAAACTCCACATCCTGCATATCACGGTAGTGAGCGTCGAGATTCTCAAAGATATCCGTAAGTTCCTTGTAAATCTCAGGCATTTCCCTCTTCAGATTGTCAAGCGGGAGAGGAGTTCTGATACCTGCAACTACGTCTTCGCCCTGAGCGTTCGCCAGGTACTCGCCATAGTACTTCCGCTCCCCGGTGCTGGGATCTCTTGTAAACGCTACACCGGACCCTGAATCGTCTCCCATATTACCGTATACCATTGCCTGGACATTGACTGCAGTTCCCCACTCGCTGGGTATGTTATGTAGTCTGCGGTAGGTAATAGCTCTTGGATTCATCCACGACCCGAATACTGCATCTCGAGCCATGTCCAATTGCTGTCTGGAGTCTTCCGGGAAAGTACGCCCTGTTTTCTCTTCAACCAAAGCCTTATACTTCTTGACTATGTCCTTCAAAGCCTTTGCGTCAAGCTCTGTGTCAAGAGTTACACCCATTTCCTCTTTTTTCGCATCGAGAATAGCCTCGAACTCCTCATGAGGAACCTCCATTACCACATCGCCGAACATTTGGATAAACCGCCGGTAGGCATCGTAGGCGAACCGCTCATTTCCGGTCATCTTAATAAGCCCTTGAACCGTCTGGTCGTTTAATCCGAGATTAAGGACTGTATCCATCATGCCCGGCATTGACACTCTTGCACCTGACCTCACAGATACGAGAAGTGGCTTTTGGGGATCACCGAACTTAAGCCCCATTGCATCCTCGAGCTTCTTCAGGTTTTCGTCGATTTCAATGTCAAGCTCAGGAGGGTAGTTTCGGTCACCTTCGTAATAGACTTTGCAGACTTCAGTTGTGATGGTAAAGCCCGGAGGGACAGGAATACCTATGTTCGTCATCTCAGCCAGGTTGGCGCCTTTACCTCCTAGCAGGTTCTTCATCTCTTGAGAACCTTCAGCTTTACCTGCGCCAAAAAAGTATACGTACTTTTTTGCCATCTCTTTTTCTGACCTCCTTTACTTCTCAGTAGACCCAAGTATTCAGCATGAACGCAAAGTGTATCCCAAGAAAGCCCTTCTTTCGGAATTTCTTTGGGCAATATCACCCTCGCTATACTGCTTTTTCAACTACCTTGCCAAGGTCTGCCACCGCCCGCACTAAGGAAGGGATACGAGCCAGAAGAGCAAGCCTGTTCCGACGTACACTTTCATACTCAGCCATTACAAGGACATCTTCGAAAAATACGTCAATAGGTTCAGCCAACTCAGACAGAGCCTTCAAGATACCGGAGTAATCCTTTTCCCCAAGCATTATACGAATAGACTCTTCAGCCATGCAAAGCGCGTCAAAAAGCGTTCTCTCTGCAGGTTCACTAAGAAGAGATGGATCGACAGCCCCGTGATAAATATCCCCCGCAAGACGCGACGCTCTTGTGTACCCGGTGCACGCCAAAGCAAATTCTTTGGTTACACTGGCCTCCTGTAGCGCCTCCGCTCTCTTATAGGTATCCGGCACATCATCAAACCCTATGGCCATCGCTGCATCTACCAGGTCATATCTTATACCTCTGTCAATTAAGGACGATCTTACCCTTTGGCCCAACCCGTCAAGAATATCATCCACTGTCTCTTTGGAGGAACGCTTGAGCATCGCTCCGGTTTCCAGCAGTGAAACAGCTTTCCTAGCAAGCCAAGATATCCACAGATGAACTTCACGTTCGTGAAGAATTGATACTATTCCTGAGATGCTGCGCCTTAAGGCATAGGGATCTTCCGAACCGGAAGGAATAATCCCAATCCCGAAAAAGCCTGCAACAGTATCTATCCTGTCTGCAAGAGCAAGGATAACCCCGGCAGGACTCTCAGGCAATATGTCTCCTCGGAACCTCGGTAGATAGTGTTCGAATATCGCTCGGGAAGTATCTTCATTCTCACCGGAGAGAAGGGCGTACTCCCGTCCCATCACACCTTGAAGCTCAGGGAACTCCCTTACCATATTCGTGATAAGATCCGCCTTGCATAGCCTTGCCGCTCTTTTTACCTTAGCTTTTGTATCATCATGATATTCTAATCTGTCGGCAATAGCTTCTGAGAGAGCAACAATGCGGCGGGTCTTCTCAAGAACAGTCCCGAGGCCTTCATGGAAGACAATTCCTTCAAGCCCGGGAACGTAGGTGTCAAGTCGGGATTTTGTATCTTCTTCATAGAAGAATTTAGCATCCTTGAGTCTGGCTGAGAGCACTCGCTCATACCCCTTGCGAACAGCGTCAATGCGTGTATCAAGCCCGTCACGTACCGCAGCGAACACCGGAAGCAATGCCCCTTCCCTGTCTTGAATAGGGAAGAACCGCTGATGCGCCTTCATAGAAGTGACAATTACCTCTTTAGGAAGGCTTAACAGATCTGAATCAAATCGACCGGCCAAAGGCGCAGGGTGTTCAGCCAGGTATGTAAGCTCTGTAAGAAGCCTCTCATCTTCAGCGACTTGCCCTCCCGCTCCCTCTGCCAGCTCCCAGATGCCCTTTTCCACTATTGCTCTTCGCTTATCCTGGTTAACAATGCAGTAAGCTTCTTCCAGAATATCAAAGTAGTCCTCAGCTCGGTGGACCTCAATCATGCCTGAGGTCAGGAATCTATGGCCTGATGTAAATCTATTCCCTTTTATATCGTTTATCTCAATATCAATGATGTCTTCGCCCAGAAGCGCAAGTAACCATCGGATAGGCCTGACAAATCTAAAACCGCCGTCTCCCCATCTCATGGCTCGCTCGAAACTCAATCCTCGGACAAAGCGTGTAAAAACATCTTTCAAAGCACTGCTTGCTTCAGGACCCGGCACCCTTGAAATTGCATATACAAACTTGCCCTTGACCTCTTCTTTGATGATGAGGTCAGATACATCCACTCCTTGGGCATGAGCAAACCCTATCGCGGCCCGTGTCGGTTCACCGGCGTCGTCAAAGGCGACACCATAAGTAGGACCTCGCACTTCCCGCACAAGGGGACGGCCAAAAGGAGCCACTTCCTTAATGCGCAATACGAGTCTCCTGGGAGTGGCATAGGCCCCTACAGAGGAATACTCAACCCGCTCTTCTTTGAGAAGGTGCTCTGCGCTTTCAGCCATCATGTTTATAAGATCCGGGAACAATCTGGCAGGCAATTCTTCTGTGCCTATTTCCAAAACAGCATCTCTCTTATCTAAAGACGCGCCCTGACTATTACTCACACAGGGTCCCCCCTTCATATGAGCTGTCTTCTCGAACCCCCGCAAGGGGGAACCCCAGATTCTCCCTGATCTTGATGTATTGCTCCGCACATCCCCTTGCCAATGCTCGCACCCGTCCTATCAGTGATGTTCTCTCACTTACTCCTAACGCTCCGCGGGAATCAAGCAGGTTAAACACGTGTGAGCATTTGAGGACGTAATCGTATGCCGGTAAGACCAGGCCTCTCGCCAAACCCCTTTTCACCTCTTGCTCATATGTGTCAAAGAGTGACGCCAGCATTTCACAGTCTGCCACCTCAAAACCATATGTGGAATGCTCTATTTCGAATTGCCTTTGTATCTCACCGTAAGAAACCTTGGCAGACCAGGCTAAATCATATACATTGTCAACGTCTTGCAGGTACATGCACAAGCGTTCCAGTCC
>DGZL01000043.1:20715-23998 GCA_002398515.1 Firmicutes bacterium UBA4981 | reverse complement strand
TGGGTTATTTCCATACCGTCAAGCCAGACTTCCCATCCTGTTCCCCAAGCGCCTAACGTAGGAGACTCCCAGTTATCTTCTACGAGCCGAATGTCATGTTCTACAAGGTCTATACCCAAGGCCTCACTAAGGCTCAGAAGGTATAATTCCACGACATCATCAGGGGATGGTTTTAGAATAACCTGATACTGATGGTGCATAAACAACCGATTAGGGTTTTCCCCGTAACGTCCGTCTGCAGGCCTTCGTGAAGGCTGCACATAAGCCACCCTCCAAGGCTCAGGGCCCAGCGCGCGCAGGAAGGTCTGAGGCGCCATGGTACCTGCGCCTACCTCTACATCATATGGTTGCTGTAGCACACAACCGTGTTCTCCCCAGTAAGAATTAAGATTTTGTATGGTTTGCTGAAAAGTCAACTCTTCGCCCCCCGCCCCTGCCTACCTCTATAGTAGGTCAGTGCCATCTGAGCGCGTCTCCCATAACCCATTCCACCAACTGCCGGGTTACTGAGACTTCTACCAAGGAAGCTATTGCCAGGAGAGGTATTAGCACTATGGCCAGAACTATGAGAGTATCAATAACGATTACTTTTAGGCCTTGTCCGTGTTGACGGCCGCGTTCGTACCCGAGAATATTGAATCCCAATCTTATTCCCAGGGTTCCCCCGAGAATGTAGGCCGGAATTTCGAACACGCCGTGAGGAAGAATCCCTACAAGGATAAACGGAAACAAGCCAAATCCCTGACGGATCACATCACCTGATACCATACCTACAACGAGTCCGTTTATGAATACCATAATCATAGGTAAAATCCCAAAAGCTATTCCACCTGCAATCAAGAGCCCCGTAGCTTTGAGATTATTCCAAAAGACCAGACCTGCCATATGGGGTATGCTTAACCGGGCCATAGAACGTGTCATAGGACCGAACTTCCTGTCAAGCAAGAGAAGTAATTGAGACGCGTCTAAAGGATTATAATAGAATACGGAGGCGCCGGCTGCAATTCCCATTAAGAACAGACCTGTGGCAAGAACTATGTACCTCCTGCTCGCCTTTAGGATTCTTGGAATTCGGCTGAGCAACTCGGATACACGCACATAATATCCCTCCACAAACAAACCCCCCGCCCTCGACAGAGTATCAAAGGACGAGAGGCCTCTCTCCCGCAGCTTCACCCCGGCTAGCGCGTTCCACTGACTCTTGCATGGTTCTCCGCATTGAATGTACTCCAAAACTCAATCTCCCACACTATACCAAAGGCTGCCTCCTGTGTCAATCCTGCCCTTCGCATCCTCTGTCGTCGCATCCGGAGGATTCAGGTCATAATGTCGTTTCCCTACTATGAAATACCCTCTTCATCCTCAACCTCGAATTCAGGAAGCCCCTCAGGATCCCTGACCGAAATAGAACAGCCTGTAGCAAGAGCAACAGCGGCTCCTGCAAGCGCCAAGTACGGCGCAATAGCTGTCCCGATAAGTCCGACAGTCACAGGGACCTCAATCAAAGACTCGCCGTGCCTATCTATCTTAATCTTCATTTCATTGCCTTTTCTTACTACTTGCTTGACTTTCTCAAGAGCTTCCTGGCTTTTCTCAGCTATGACTTCTTTCTGATTGTGTTTGTCTTCTTCAATGAAAACCAAGGCTTTCACAACATCGCCTTTCGCTCGCTCTAAATACTCCACTGCGTCACGATATGAAAGCCCTGCCCGTTCTCGCAAGGTGTCTACTTTGTCAAGATTAAGTTCTGAGTCCATGAATATTCCTCCCATGTTAAGGTGTCTTCGTGACAGTCTCCAGAAACTCCAGGGATCTTGGTCTCCGATTCAGCCTGAAGCCCAAATGCGCCCTAATAAGCCTTTCAATCTCACGCCTTATGCCGCGATTTGCTTTGATGCGTTCAATCTTTGCGAATTCCGTCATCAGCAAAGCCTCAAGCAGCCGAACAGCACCGCACGATACCCGCACAAAGCCGGAGCTTCCTGCTGAACACCGGCTGCAAGTAATACTGCCTGCTTCCGGGCTGAAGAAGACTTCTCGGCCAAGAGTTTCGCATCCGCACTCTTGGCAAGATTCCAAACGAGGCCTGTATCCAAGGACAGTCGCGAATTTAATTTCAAACGCGACAGTGACCAGCTGTGGATCGGGAGTTTCAGATAGAACCCTCATATATGCCAGGAGCATGTCAAAGACTGTTTGATCGCCGTCGCCTTCCTGTGTCATCTCACTGACGAGTTCAGCTACATAACTAGCATATGCCAGCTTAACCAGGTCGTCATGTAGTCTTGGAAAGGATTCCTTTAGCTGAACCTGACTTATGCCGTCAAGAGATTTCCCGGTGAAAATTTGGAAATCTCCGTACGCGAACATTTGGGTGCTACTGACAAACCTACTTCGGGGACGCCTTGCGCCTCTGGCCACAGCCCGAACTTTACCCTTGCCAGGCGAGTATATCGTGCAAATTCTGTCAGCTTCACCTATACTCTGAGTCTTGAGGACGATCCCCTCTGTAGTGTAAAGCGCCATTTAGCCGCCTCCAGGAATCACTCCTCATCGCAATTAGGGTTCCCGTACCGCATCCGGGATATGCCGCAAACTCTGATAGCTTGGTTTAGCCCGGTTATCATATATCCGTTCTTTACTTACGTGAGAATAGCGCGAAGAGGAGAGATAGAATTATGCTTAGAATGATGCACGTGGTGACAGGAAAGAAGAAAGTGAAGTTGCCTCGCTTGACTACAATGTCCCCCGGCAACCTTCCTACACCGGGGATTTTCCCAATAAAAGTCAGAACAGCTCCTAGCGCAAGCAAAATAACGCCTATCAACATGAGCAACTTCCCGATGGAACTCACACCGTTCAACTGAAGTCACCTCCGTGGTTTCCAAAACATTATATCACATCCAAGGCCTCTCACATACGGCCAAGACAACCTATAACCCCAGTCTATGATGGTGTATACGAATTATACTCCAAGTAAATTAGGGAACACTTAAGGCATGAGTGATGGCTGGTGTCAAATCTTTGCCTGTCCTTCCGCAAAACGCCAAAGCAGTTAGGATATGTCGTCAGCTCGCCGGCAGCAAAAGGTGACAATCTTGAAAAACGCAACCTCGGGCCTAATTCCCTTGCTAATAGTGTCATTTTTTCCGGGAGTCTTGTGGGTCTGGTTCTTCTACAGGAAGGACAAATATCAGCCTGAACCTATCTCCCTCGTCATGAAGGCCTTTGTCTACGGGGCGATCTCAGTATTCCCGGCAGCCCTTGTAGAAGCCCCCTTTCG
>DGZL01000043.1:13027-20461 GCA_002398515.1 Firmicutes bacterium UBA4981 | reverse complement strand
CTGGTTATCGGCCTTGTAGAAGAAATGGCGAAATTCGTCGCAGTCAGACTGGCGGTTTATGACCATGCAGAGTTCAATGAAGTCGTCGACGGCATCATTTACGCAGTAGCCGCAGGGCTTGGATTTGCTGCCGTGGAGAATCTGTTCTATTCTGCCAGGTTCGGTATTACTGTAGGGTTGTTTCGCGCATTCATCACAGACCTGGCTCATGCTTCTTTTTCGGGGATAGTCGGGTACCATTTGGGCCTAGCCAAATTCTATAAAGGAAGCACCACCTTGTTGCTGGGGAGAGGACTTGTAATAGCTATCGGCCTCCACGGCCTATATGACTTTCTTATCATTGCAGGTCTGGTCCCTCCTGCCTTTGGTATCATTATGGTCTTTGCCACCTATTTCTACCTGGACAGTAAGATCTCAGAAGCAAGGAAGGCATCTCCGAGACGAAATCCTCAAGAATCCATAATTGGGACGACAGCTGAAGAAAACTCTCCCAGCCTTCCAGATGCGGACTATGATGAATGATATGAGTCCGTTACATCGCTAAACACCAATGCCTTTTGAATCGGCTGTCTGTAAGCCTATAGGATCAGTAGCGGATCTCCATGGACTGTGCTAGAATTATTTTGATAGGGAGGGAGAAAAAGTGGCTGGTCACTCTAAGTGGGCAAATATTAGGCGTAAGAAAGCCAGAGTTGACGCTGAGCGAGGGAAGGCATTTACAAAGATCTCCAGAGAACTTCTGGTGGCAGCACGTGAGGGAGGTTCCGATCCTCTGGAGAACTTCAGACTCAGGCTTGCTATTGATAAGGCACGAACTGCAAACATGCCGAACGACAATATCCAGAGGATTATCAAACGGGGAGCCGGTGAATCCGGCGCCGAATCTCTTGAGGAGATTACGTATGAAGGCTACGGCCCCGGCGGAGTCGCTGTCATGGTATCCGCAATGACGGATAACAGAAACCGTTCTGCCTCAGATATCCGTTATGTCTTCTCCAAAAATGGGGGCAACCTGGGGGAGACTGGCTGTGTGGCATGGATGTTCCAGAAGAAAGGCCTTATTGTCGTGAACCTGGATGAGATCGACATGGGTGAAGATGAGTTTGTGGATCTTGCAATAGAATCAGGCGCGGAGGACTATCAGACTGACGACACGACTGTTGAGGTTTATACCGAACCTGAGGATTTTGAGGAAGTTGAGAAATTCTTTGAGTCTAGGGGAGTCCGTTTTTCCACTGCTGAAGTCACCATGCTCCCACAAAACACAGTGAAAGTCACAGGGAAAGAGGCCCAGCAGGTCCTGAACCTTGTGGAATCCTTGGAAGAGCTCGATGACGTACAGCAAGTTTATGCTAACTTCGATATCCCTGACGAAGAGCTGGAATCTGCCGGAGGTTGAGATCGTCTCCCCCCGTTTTAATCTGGGACGAGGCTTTTTGCCTGACTTTCGGCGAGAGACTATTTTAGAGCGCTTTCATGAGAAGAACATGGCTGACATGCCATGTTCTTCTCATTTTGACGAATACTATCCGGAGCGTAGGGCATTATACCAAGGGGATTCGGGAATTGATGTTCTCAGCTGTTGGGACGGCTGTTGCGGTGAACATATTATGCATGTAAGGCTATACCTCCTACGGGGTCAGATGAAGTGTATATTCCGAGGCCCAAGGGGAGTGTTATTATTATGAACCGTAGAAGCAGGCTGCTCACTGTTTGTTTGACTCTTATGCTTTTGTCCGCCGGTTTGAGCTATGCCTATCTTAGTCTCAAGGGCACAGGCAACTTAGACAAAGCAGATGAAGGGCTTCCGGACCTACCCAACCTTGACTACCAGGGCAACACGTCCTCCCGTGAACTTCAACAGGCAAGTATGGAACTGGGGAATCCCGCCAAAATCCGTTCATTTACGCAAATACTACATAGGACTGTTTACGAATGTGGCCATGAAGAAACAGACAGCATACCGGCACCTCAGGAAATGATAGGTCTTTCCAGGGATGCCCTTGCCAAGGAGATAGAGCCATGGATCATTACTGAGTTCTCAGAAAACCAAATAGTCCTGTTTCAAAAGAGGCAAGGGATGTCACCGTCATGTCTTAAAACCATGCATATTGGGGAAAAGGACGGGTGGGTTACGGTGTTCCATGGAACCCCGGACAATCGTTGCAGGCCGAAAAGCGCAACAAGAATCAAAGCATCCGACCTCCCCCCCGGAGAACTGGACGACCTAAAAACGGGCATACCTGTTTCCGATGAAAATGAATTACTGCATGTCCTAGAGGCACTGGCAAGCTGGACGGACGGATGATGGGTCGTTAGGAGCCATGACACGAAGAAAAGGAAAAGATCTGCGATTTTTGAAGAATTTACGAATCAGCCTATTGACAACTCTAAACCAGGTTTAGTAATATTGAATCAGATTGTTAGCACTCTCCTTTGGTGAGTGCTAAATTTCCACCTAAAGGAGGTATAGTGAGTGCTAAAGCCGTTAGAAGATCGAGTAGTGGTTAAACCCAGTACTGAAGAAGAACGCACTAGGGGCGGAATCGTATTGCCTGATACTGCCAAGGAGCGGCCTCAGGAGGGCGAAGTCATCGCAGTCGGTCCGGGCAAGCTGCTGGATAGTGGTGAAAGAGCGCCAATGGACGTTAAACCCGGTGATAAGGTGATCTTTGCCAAGTACGGCGGAACCGAGATAAAAATCGACGGTGAAGAGTATATGATCCTCCGCCAGAGTGACATTCTTGCAATTAAGTAAGCCAACCATTGTTGAAGAGGGGGTATACATAGAATGGGCGCTAAACAGCTCGCTTTCAGTGAGGAAGCCAGACGAGCCCTGGAGAGGGGCGTAGACAAGGTAGCCTCTGCTGTAAAGGTAACTCTCGGCCCGCGAGGAAGACATGTTGTCCTCGAGCGAAAATTCGGGTCTCCTACTATCACTAAAGACGGCGTAACCGTGGCTAAGGAAATTGAACTAGAGGATCCATATGAAAATATGGGAGCTCAACTCTGTAAAGAAGTCGCATCTAAGACCAATGACGTGACAGGTGACGGCACCACCACTGCGACTGTTCTTGCTCAGGCAATTGTCTCAGAAGGCCTGAAGAACGTTGCGGCAGGCGCAAACCCCATGTTCATAAAGAAGGGTATTGACAAAGCAGTAGCCGCAACAGTCGAGGAACTCCGGAAAGTTGCCATACCTGTTGAAGGTAAGGAAGACATAGCAAACGTCGCAGCAATATCCGGCAACGATTATGAAGTCGGCCAGATGATTGCTGAAGCAATGGAGCTCGTAGGTAAAGACGGCGTAATTACGGTTGAGGAATCCAAAGGCATCGAGATAACCGTTGAAAAAGTCGAAGGAATGGAGTTTGACAAAGGCTATATCTCACCTTATTTCGTGACTAATACTGAAGCAATGGAAGCTGTTCTTGACGATCCTTTCATTCTCTTGTATGAGAAGAAGATCACTGCAGTGGCTGACCTTCTTCCGCTCCTTGAAAAAGTAGCACGGGCAGGCAAGCCTTTTGTCATCGTCGCTGAAGATGTTGAAGGCGAAGCCTTGGCGACTCTTGTAGTCAACAAGATAAGAGGAACACTCCAGGTAGCAGCAGTCAAAGCACCGGGATTCGGTGACAGAAGAAAGGCTATGATGGAGGATATCGCTGTCCTTACAGGTGGCACATTTGTCTCTGAGGATCTTGGCATAAAGTTGGAGAACCTAGATCTCAACATGCTAGGCCAAGCGAAGACAGTGAAAATTGACCGTGAAAGCACTACCGTCGTGGAAGGACACGGTGACTCTGAAAAGATTAAGGGACGTATCGCTCAAATAAAGAGACAGATTGAAGAGTCAGACTCTGACTATGACCGTGAAAAGCTTCAGGAGCGCCTTGCCAAGCTGGCAGGCGGTGTAGCAATAATTAAGGTCGGAGCTTCAACTGAGACTGAACTAAAAGAGAAGAAGCACCGCGTAGAAGACGCCTTGTCAGCAACTCGCGCAGCAGTCGAGGAAGGAATAATTCCAGGAGGCGGTACCACTTACGTCAACATCGCCCCTGCTCTTGACAAAGTTGACGCCGAGGGTGATGAGAAGGTCGGTGTACGGATTGTAAAGAGAGCGCTTGAAGAGCCCCTCCGTCAGATCGCTAATAACGCAGGTTTGGAAGGGTCAGTTGTCCTTGAGCGCGTCAAGACACAGAAGAAGCCTGGTATTGGCTTTGATGCGGTAACCGAAACTTATGTGGATCTGCTGAAAGCAGGCATAGCCGACCCGGTAAAGGTAGCCAGGTTTGCCCTGCAGAACGCAGCAAGTATCGCGTCAATGCTCCTGACAACTGAGGTTCTGATAACTGATGTGCCTAAGGAAGAGCCGCCTATGCCACCATATCCTCCAGGAGGCATGGACTACTAAGTCAGGTCACTTGTATCGATAGATATACAGTCCCGGAGCGAATCCGGGGCTGTTTTTTTACTCTGCGGGAAATAAGTTTTTGAACTCTTTTCCGTCGACCTGAATGTAGGTCTCGGGGACATCTCCCATTATCAGGACCTCAGTTATCAGAACCTGCGCAACGATATCGTCTGTAGCCACTACCATAGGGACTATAACTTGCATATGCGCAGTGACTTCAAGGTAGATTTTATGACGAATCTGATTTATGCCCGCTTGTTCAAAATCGCTGAGTATCCTTGTGGTAACAGTGCCTATAGGCGTTATTGAAATGACAATTCGCGGACCCACGTTTGCGAGAATATGAGTCCCCAGAATTTGACCCAGAGGGATTCTAATCTTCGTGTCACTGATTTTGCTGAGATACTCTTGTACTCTGAGGGTCACTTTTGAGGTCAGCCTGTCAATCTCCCCTGTATTCGGCTGGACAAGAACGACTTTTCCGGCGCTGTCAGGGCGAAGAACATAAAGGTCTTCCCATCTTATGCCTTCCGCGATTTCCAAGGCGACAGCGGAAGTCACCGCTTCTGTCGCAAGCACCCTGGCTCTGGCTGTAGCCAACTGGTGAAGAGTAGGCCGTAGACGCCAATCCATTATGGCGAAAATCATTATTCCGAAGACTAGCAGTAAGAAAATTCGGCCGAGTATTACGCCCCAATTAGCCCGTGACGGATTTGATCTCCGCGCAGTAAAGACTGAAGGCCTGGCAGAAAACATGGGATCCCTTTTCCGCTTCCTAGAATACTTTGGGTATCTACTGACGCTACCCCCCCGAGTTCTTGGCATTCGTCTCGTTCCACGGAGTAGCCTGGCAAGCCAACGGCCAAAATCTACCCACCAGGGGCGTGGGAAGAGGCCCCCGGACCATCGGTAATACCTAGCCATTTCCTCCCAGCCTCCTGCCCCCTTCATTCAGCATCTCGGCGTAGCGCGTAGCTCCGTTACGCCTCTTCTCCCACGGATACCAGGGTGACACAGCCGGTCGATGTTGCCTTTGGAGGGGGGACGGCGTGCTTCTCACGCGCCTTGTTCGAATTTAGCCCATCCATATGCTTGCCAAATTCGGGGCGTCCCCTCACACAAGCACCGACCGGCTGTGCTATCTGCAACAGGATTTATGTGCCAACAAGAAGCAGACATACAAGGTAATCTACATTAGATCATATTCATTGGAGTGCAGGAAAAGAAAAGCCTTGTTAACTTACTTGAATCCTGGCGAATCTGCGCTTGCCGACTCTCACAATCATGCCGGAACGCACAGCGAGCTCGTCATTGGAATCCAGTATTTTTTCGCCGTCAACAGTCACCGCACCTTGCTCGATCAACCTGCGCGCTTCACTGTTGCTGCCTGCAAGGCCTGCCATGACCAAAAGCTTGGGACACCATATCTTGCCTGCTACAAGATGGTTCGCAGAAACTACAATGTCAGGGATGCTCTCAGGAAGGCCTCCTTCGCGGAAAACGGTGTCGAATTCCTCCTCGGCTTCAATGGCAGCCTCATGGCTGTGGTAGATGGCTACAATCTCTCTGGCAAGCCTCCTCTTGGCATCACGAGGGTGCAACTTGCCGGAAGCGAGCGCCTTGCTGACAGATGCGATCTCGTCCTCCGGAAGCTTAGTAGCAAGCTTATAGTAGGTCATCATCACTTCGTCCGATATGGACATAACCTTACCGTAGCTTTCTTGGGGATCCTCTGTAACGCCTATGTAATTACCCAGGCTCTTGCTCATTTTCTTTACGCCGTCAAGCCCGACAAGTATAGGCATGAGGATTGCAACCTGAGGTTCTTGACTGAATTCGCGCTGGAGTGTTCTCCCAAACAGTATGTTAAACTTCTGATCAGTGCCTCCAAGCTCTACATCTATCTCGAGGGCAATTGAATCGTACGCCTGCATAAACGGGTAGAAAAACTCGTGAATGTAGATGGGCCTTTCTTCGTGAAATCTATCACGGAATTCTTCCCGCTCCAGCATCCTTGCTACTGTGTACTTGGAAGCTAAGCTGATTACGTCTTCGAAGGTAAGTTTGGAAAGCCATTCCCCGTTAAATACAGTGTGGGTGTGGGCAGGATCCAGTATCTTGAATGCCTGTTCCTGATAGGTCTTGGCATTTTCCATCATCTTCTCCATTGAAAGTTGAGGCCTGGTTTCGGACTTACCGGAAGGGTCTCCGATACGCCCGGTGAAATCCCCTACCACCAAGAACACTTCGTGACCCAGCTCCTGGAACTCACGCATTTTTCTAAGGACTACTGCATGTCCTAAGTGAATATCGGGAGCGGAAGGGTCTAATCCCAGCTTGACTCTAAGAGGCTTCCCTGTTCTTATCGACTTCTCCAGCTTGCTTTCCAGGTCCTCCTCAGAGAGGATCTCAGCGCATCCTCTTCTGAGAATGTCCATTTGCTCCTTAACTGTCAATTCTTCCGCCTCCTAATATTGCGCATCTTCCAGGGTCACATACAGTCGTTTGAACCGCACATCCGCAGGCGGTTCCTGCCGTTGTTCCTGACTGTGACAGCTCCTTGTCAGATAGGTTCAGTTTAGCACACGCCAACTCCGAACGTCAACGACCCGCTTTTCCATCACAGGTTAGGGTTCGGGTGCACAATCGTCCATCGTCTTGCATAAGAAACACATGTTTCTGACTGGTTCACCAATACACGGTAGGCATCTTGCCATCGCGGGGATCATTTTTGAAAACCGTGATCGAAAAGCGAACACCTCTGGGAGAGCAGGAAGTGGGTAGGACTTAAGCTGCGAATTCAACTACCGGAGACGACATTTTTCGAATCTAGACGAAGGCGTCTGGGGATGATACTTTTATTGGCTGACGCAGTTGACGGGTTTTTCCTTGACTTCAGAAAGTTTCCTGTTAGAATTATAATTGTGGTTTGTTTCAGATCAAAATACACGTTATACACGTTATCTCCGAATTCCGTACAAGGAAACGGGGGATCCTTTAATTGGGGTGAATCCTGAATA
>DGZL01000043.1:0-12675 GCA_002398515.1 Firmicutes bacterium UBA4981 | reverse complement strand
GACTTTGCCTACGCTTTTTTTGTTGGCAACGTTCGCAACCGGACTATGCGGTACCACTACTATGGACGGGGTGAGTTTATTGAAATCCTGGTGGCGGATCTCCCTTTCAGCATACCTCAAGCCCGCATCTCAACTGATGCACTCAGGGTACATCGGTCCTCAGGTTCCGCGTCATGAGGCAATTCATCTCTTAGTAGGCAATGTCTCTCCGCTGTTGTCAGGGGAAGTTTCCGATGGAATTATCAGCACCGGATGCAACAACGGAGGGGGTTTTCAGTGCGCAAGCGGTCTCTAATCTTATGTGCTTTGTTGCTGGCGTTTTGGTTGGCGATCTCTGCGGAAGTGGATCTTGACCATCTTTTGGTCGGAGCTGTACTATCCGCTTTGACCGTTTGGTTCTGGCAGGAACTAGGTCCGAGACTACCCCATTTGCTGTCCGTTGAAGAACTGCTGCTCTTAGGCCACTGCCTCCTGACTCTGATTCGATTTATCATCCAATCTAATATCGCTGTCGCCAAAACCATTTTGCTATCGAGTCCGCCGGTGGGGCCTGTGTTCGTAGTCATGAGACCTCCCATTGAAAGCCACTGGGGAAGAGTGCTTTTGGCCAACTGCATAACTATTACGCCTGGCACTGTAAGCATTGACATCGATCCTGAAACCGGCCTGTTCATTGTCCATGCGCTGACAGAGGAGACAGCAGCCGAATTATTCAATTGGCAGATCATTCGTGAAATCAGCTATCTGGAATCATGGGGCGAGAGGAGGTCAGAGCATGCTGTGGCTACTGGTAGGTCTCATGGTGTTGATTCTCTTAGTACTCCTGCGCGCGATTATCGGTCCGACAGTCATTGATCGGCTGCTTTCCATTAATGCTATCAGTAGTAAGGTCAGTGTAATCATTCTCTTGATGGCCTTCATGAGAGGCGACTATGGATTCATCGATGTGGCTTTTGTCTTTATACTGTGCGCGTTTGTGGGAGGGCTCTGGATACTGCGAGTGCTGACTCCCGGTGATTGGCAACTCAGGCTGCCGGAGCTTGGTGGATTCGAAGGTGACGGAGAGGAAGCGGTTTTCCATGATTAAGTTCTTAGCAAATCTCTCGTTTGTCGGATCTTTTTGCGCTTTTGCGCTGGGTACCTTCGGGCTGTTTCGCTTACCCGATCCATATACTCGCCTGCATGGGGTGGGTATGGGAGATACCTTGGGTGTGGGGTTTGCAGGATTGGGACTCTTGTTGCAGAGTCCTAATTGGGCTATGCGCATCAAGTTGCTGGTTGCCCTGCTCTTGTTTTGGACAATTAATCCTACCATGACCCATCTGGTAGCTAAAGCCGGCTTGATTCACGGGGTGCATCCCGTAGAAGGCACAAAAGTGATTAAGGGGTGAGAATATGCCACTTACTGCTGTTGATTACGGAACCATGGTTATGCTCCTGATCCTGGTGGCAGCATCGTTAGCAATGTGTTTCATCAAAGATTTGGTGCATGCCGTCATTGTCTACGGAGCCTATAGTCTGATTATGGCTTTGGTTTGGTTGCAGATGAACACCCCTGATATCGCCATTACTGAGGCTGCTGCGGGAATCGGTATGACTGTTTTGATGATGGTGGCCATTTTTCGCACCAGTCGAAGGGAGGAGTAACAGTGAGGTTATGGACTTTGCCAATACTGCTCATTGCTGCGCTGGCTATCTGCATAATCCTTACCGCTGTAGCTGAGTTGCCTCCCTACGGAATGCCCGGAAATCCCGCCCACAATCAAGTGACTCACCGCTACATCGAAAATGCCTGGGAAGAGACGGGAGTCCTCAATATGATTACAGCCATTGTTCTCGACTACCGGGCTTATGACACTATGTTCGAAACAATCGTGCTGTTTACCGCTGTTCTGGCAGTGGTTATCACCCTGAAAACGACGGAAGGGAAGGGCGACTGACAGTGAGGGATTTCATTCTGAAACGCGTAGCTGCCCTACTTCTGCCTTTCATACAGATGTACGGGTTGTATGTCATCTTTCATGGCCATGTTTCCCCCGGAGGTTCCTTTGCCGGCGGGATCGTGGTGGGACTGGCGTTCATTGCCTTTGCCACCATCTATGGGCTGGAAAGGGGCCGTGCCAAGATGCCGGAGAGAATCACCACTCTAACTGAGAGCTATGGCACACTCTGGTATGGGATCATGGGTATGGTCGGCATAATCAAAGGAGCTCCGTTCCTTGCCAACAAGCTGGCAGGAATCGACCTGGGAACCCTCGGAACCCTCTCCTCCGGAGGATTGATCTCCCTTATTGGTCTCGGGGTTGGCATAAGAGTAGCCAGCACAATGGTTACATTGTTTTTTACCATGATGGAGGAAGAGTCATGAAAATACTGCTGGATAAGCTCATCATCAACTATCCGTACTTCGCAGCCGTGATCCTGTTTCTTATCGGCGCTTTCACCGTGCTAACTCGCTCGAACTTATTTAAGAAGCTGATAGGGATTAACATCATGGAAAGCGCCATTTTCCTCATGTTCATCGCAGCAGGGAACATCCGAGGAGGTGCGGTGCCGATACTTCGTCAGTCAAACCCTGAGGCCTTGTATATCAACCCGGTGCCATCAGCCCTTATGCTGACCGGCATAGTAGTCAGTGTCAGCGTAACCGCTTTCGCCCTGGCACTGATCATCAGGTTATATCAATCTTACGGCACCACTGATGCCCGACGCATAGCGGAGATGAAGCGTGAGGTGACATAGAGATGACGGCAACCATCATATCTAACTTACCTGTATTTGTTGTCATTACTCCCTTGTTTGTCGCCTTTATATTGTCCACCTTCGCACGGCGGATAAGGCTGGTGGAGAGTCTCGTCATAACCGTCTTGGCTCTGGGTGTCTTAGGTGCGGGATATCTGGCCTCACTTGTCCTTATGCGGAATGGGATTCCCATCATTTACAGTATGGGAGGCTGGCCTGCCCCGTGGGGCATAGAACTCGTGGCAGGCAGCTTAAGCGCATTCTTCTTATTGCTGGTAGCAGGTGTCAGTCTGCCTGTGGCCCTCTTCACTGTTGACAACATGACCCATGAAGTCGGCGGTTCCGTACGAACTACCCGGTTCTACGTGCTTTACCTCTTGCTTGCAGGAACCCTCGCAGGTATGGCTGTGACCAATGATCTTTTCAACGTCTTTGTTTTGGTGGAAGTAGCTACCCTAAGCTGCTGTGGTCTGGTGAGTGCCTGTAAACATCCTCGTGCAGCCGAAGCCTCTTTCAACTATCTGATCTTGGCAACACTGGGCTCTGCTCTCATCCTGGGCGGTATAGGCTTTCTCTACATTATCACCGGGCACTTGAATATGGGCTTTGCCTCCATGGAGCTAAGCCGGATCTGGCAGGACTATCCCCATGTGGTGTGGATTGCAGCCGGTTTTCTGTTGGTAGGCTTTGGCGTGAAATCCGCTCTTTTCCCTCTCCACGTCTGGCTTCCTGATGCTCACTCCACAGCCCCGTCACCTGCCAGCGCCATTTTGTCAGGCCTGGCAGTCAAGGGGTATATGATTTGTCTCATTAAGGTTTTATACAATCTATTCGGCAGCACTCTGATACAGAAATTCGCCCTACACCGGATACTGGCGCTTTTAGGCATGGTCGCGATTATCGCCGGGTCGCTATTTGCTTTGGCTCAAGATGAGCTCAAACGCAGATTGGCTTTTTCCACTGTTGCACAGGTAGGATATGTGTTCTTAGGGCTCGGGCAGGTTAATGCCCAAGGCCTGACAGGTACGCTGTTTCACATAGCCAGCCACGCCGTAATCAAGTCAGGCTTGTTTTTGGCGGCAGGGGCCATCATCGCAGCTACGGGTAAAACTCGAATCAGTGAAATGGTCGGTATCGGTAGAAAAATGCCCATAACCATGGCTGCTTTCACCATCGGCAGTCTGGGTATGGTCGGTATACCGTTGTTTTCAGGATTCATCGGCAAATGGCATCTTTTGTCCGGGAGCCTCACCGCAGGGAGCACATTAGCTCCTCTGGTGATCGTAATTGGGAGCGTGCTGGCAGCAGCTTACCTTTTCCCCATTATTCGAACAGCCTATTTTGAACCGGCCCAGGCCATAGATGGTCAGGACCCCGGTGTTCCACAGAGAATCGCATTGATTCTGCTGGCAGCCGGGGTCGTAATCCTTGGCGTTGCGCCAGGACCTTTTCTGGAGCTAGCCGGTAGGGCTGCAGTTGAGCTTCTGGCGCTCAAGTAGGCGTGTGCGAGGAGGATTTGGCATATGATCGATCTGGTTTTGGCTCTACTGAGCGGTACGGTAGGAGGGCTACTTATAGCCTTGATGCCTCGGTGCGGGAGCCGCCTGCGTAACGTAGTTGCACTGAGCTCCTCCGCTGCCGGCGCAGTTTTTAGTTGGCGGGTGGCAGGGGCGGTGTTGGCGGGCCGGACTATAAGGGTAGCAGGTATGAACGGAGGCTTGCCTTGGAGCCTGCACCCGGATCCGTTAGGGGCAGTGTTCGGGCTGATTGTCTCTACCCTGTGGCTCTTTGCTGCGGTTTACTCTTTCGGGTACATGGCGGGAGAAGAAAGACAGCGGACCTATTACACTTATTTTCTCTTAGCTTTCAGTGCGACATTGGGAGTAGCTTTTTCCGGTAACCTGATATCTCTTTATCTGTTCTATGAGCTGCTCACCTTAGTTACCTATCCTTTGGTCATACATGAGCGCACCGGAGAAGCTATGAAAGCAGGCGCCAAGTACATTATCTACAGCCTGTCCGGCGCAGGGGCTATCTTAATAGCCATAGTCATCACCCACAGCCTAACAGGCAACCTGGATTTTGCAGGAGGCGCCCTCTTAGCAGATGTCGGCCTTAGGACTGGACTGGATTGGCTATTAGCACTGTTCGTAGCCGGGTTCGGCGTAAAGGCGGCCGTGATGCCGCTGCATCGCTGGTTGCCTCAGGCCATGGTAGCCCCCACTCCCATAAGTGCTCTCTTGCATGCTGTGGCAGTGGTTTACTCCGGTGTCTACGGGATTTTGCGGGTAGTGTATTCAGTCTTCGGTCATGAGCTCATGGGACAGCTCGGTTCGAGTCACATCCTCCCTTGGGTAGCTGCCTTTACGATCTTAGCAGGGGTTGTAATTGCCACGCAGCAGGATGTCCTGAAACGGCGGTTGGCTTATCATACCATCAGTCAGCTCTCATATATTCTTCTGGGCGCTTTCACACTTCACCCCTGGGGGTTAGCCGGAGCAATGCTCCATATGATCAGCTACTCCACTTTGAAGATGACTCTCTTCTTTGGCGCAGGGATCATTGCCAAACAGACCGGCAAGGTAAAGGTCAGTGAGATGAGCGGGGTCGGCCGGCAGTTGCCCGGGACTCTGACTGCTTTCGGCATCGCATCTCTGGGGATGATCGGGATGATGCCCCTTAATACCTTTTGGAGCAAATACTACTTGATGAAAGGTAGTGTAGCCTCGGGAAAATCGCCGTTGGCCTTAGTATTAATCGGCAGCGGCATAGTCAATGCATTTTGCTTCATTCCTACGGTGGTGACTGCCTTTACCGGGGAGATGCGTCAGCCTGTTGCTGAAAAACGACTCGAAGCAGGCCTCATGTTAGTCCCTACTCTACTCTTGGCCGGGATTGCACTATTGATTGGTCTTTGGCCTGGACTGGTTTGGCCCGGAGTTGACGCTGTTGTAAACCGGTTCTTCTGAAGTAAGGAGGTTGAATTATATGCTGCTCATGCTCCTTCCCTCTATCCCTCTTTTGGGAGCTTTCACCTTGCTTGCCGTTGGCGACAAGGATGTCAATATGCCGTTTGTCGTTAGCTCTATTACTCTCGCTCTCGCAGGCTGGGGGCTAAGAGGCGTGTCCAGAGGTGAGCGGTTGACCTACACACTACCGTTTTCCGGTCCGTATGTCCCGACTTTTCAAGCTGATGTCCTGTCTGCAGTATTTGTGCTCTTGGCTGCATTTCTTTGGTGGGTAGTCTCCATATACACGCCGGAGTACATGAAGAAAGAAGGTAGGGCCAATAGCTTTGACATCTCTACACTTTTGACGCTCTCGGCGGTTTTAGGAGTCTTTCTGGCCGGAGACCTTTTCACTATGCTCCTTTTCTTTGAGCTAATGACTATATCCTCGTTCTTTTGGGTCATCCATCGACGGAATGAGGAAGCAATTCGGGCCGGGTATTTCTATCTGTTTTTCAGCATTTTCGGAGGACTTCTCTTGGCCTTGGGGATTGTGTTCATCACAACAGCCACAAATGGCTTACCTGCCCTAGGCACAGATCCCGTCCCTCCGCTTGAGCCTCAGATCTTCGCATGGGGCGTGGCAGCAATCGTAACCGGGTTCGGGATCAAGGCAGGTATGGTGCCTTTGCATCTTTGGCTGCCTCATGCCCACTCAGTGTCGCCCACCCCTGCCAGCGCCCTTTTGTCCGGGCTTCTCATCAAAGTGGGGGCCTATGGCCTTATTCGCACCGGAGAACTGACCGGTTGGGGATTGCAGTGGGGAAACACGGTATCTTGGTTAGGGCCTGCCCTGACTGTCCTGGGTAGCTGTACGATGCTGGTGGGGGTAATTGCCGCCCTCCTGCAAAGTGACGCCAAGCGACTCTTAGCGTACCATAGCGTAAGTCAGATGGGTTATATCATCCTAGGGCTGGGTGTTTGCCTCTGCTTGGGAAATGCGGGCGGGCTCGGCCTTATTGGGGCAATCTATCATGTTATCAACCACGCTCTGTTCAAGGCAGCCCTGTTCTTGGGTGTCGGTGTCATCTATGTTCACACCGGGGAGACGAATCTGTATAACTTAGGCGGTTTGCTACGTAGCTTCCCGGTTACTGCAGTACTCGTGTTTCTTGCGGTTTTGGGCATTACCGGCGCACCTGGCCTCAATGGCTATGCCAGCAAGACTCTGCTCCATCACGCAGTGAGTGCAGCTGCCGAAACAGGCTTGCCTTTGATGGTTTGGGCGGAGAGGTTGTTCGTGCTGGTAGGAGTCGGCACAGCCACATCCTTTGCCAAGCTGTATTACCTTATTTTCCTGGGAAGACCTGCCAAGGTCAAAATCTCAGGATGCGAATCCCGGCTCTTCCATGTATCCATGGTGATACTTGCCATAGTCATGGTGGGAATTGGGCTTCTGCCCGGGCTAATCCCTCAAGCATTAGCGGTGCCCGCAGCTCGGACATTGGGTATCAAGGCTTTCGCTGCCACCATAGGCCACCTTTCTTTTGGAAACGCCAATGATGTAGTGAGCGCTTTGATCACCTTGGGTCTTGGTGCTGTAGCATGCCTGGTGGGACTCGCCACCGGAGCATTTCATTGGGCGCCTCCTTCTTGGCTGACCCTGGAGGGCTTAGGAAGAATCGTCTGCCATAGTCTTACAGCTGTTTGTCACGGGGGGAATGAGTCCTATCAGTCGTTAGCTCGGCTTATCTCCCGGACAGGCAGGGCGATGCGGTTCCGCTTATTGTCCGCCTACCGCAGGATGGACGATTCCACAGACGGCGCACTCGGCGACATTACCCCACCGGGTATTAGCGCTGATGCAGCTCTCTTAATGGCGACCCTGGCTATTCTCATCTCGTGCTATGCTTGTCTTCATCTTCGCTTACCCAGCCTTCGGTTGCCCTTGTCTTTCCCTGGATGGAATATAGTCGAGCAGATGCTGAATTGAATTGCAGAACCGGGCCCAAACCGTGTGAGCGGTGCACTTCATCCTCTGAGTTGACGTAGACAGGAACTGCTGTGGTATAATTATGTCTAATAGTTGGGCAGACAGCTCATGTAAAATGCTCAGCCGGAAAGAGAGGCATCCCAGATGTCGAAAGGTATTGGCCGTATTCTGTCAATCCTCGCTATCGGGCTAATATTTATTCTTTGCATTGGATCCGGGGTCCTAATCGGTGTAATCTCGGCAGCACTCAAGAACATGCCCGCGCTGGAAGATTTCGAGTACAGGCCGATTGAGGCCACTAGAATATACGATGCGAACAACAAACTCATTTCCCGACTATATGTTGAGAATCGAGTATGGGTACCACTCTCTGAGATCCCTAAAGAGTTGCAAGATGCAGTCATTGCAGTTGAAGATTGGAAATTCCGCGATCATCACGGTGTGGACTTCATGGGGATAATCAGGGCTGCCCTCGTAGATATCCGTGAAGGGAGAATTGTGCAAGGCGGGAGCACTATCACCCAGCAGCTTGCGAAAAATGCCTTTCTTACCCATGAAAGAACTTGGACAAGAAAACTCCAAGAACTTCTGTACGCCATCCAACTGGAACGTACTTATACAAAGGATCAAATCCTCGAACTGTATCTGAATGAGGTCTATTTCTTTCCCGGTCAAGTAGTCTACGGAGTGGAAGCTGCAGCTCAAGGATATTTCGGCAAGAGCGTTCGCTACCTGAACCTGCCTGAATCAGCGCTTCTCGGCGGTATCATACGCAATGCATACATCTACTCCCCCACCCAGCATCCTGATGCTGCCAAGAACCGCCGTGCCACTGTGCTAAAACGCATGGCAACTCTGGGATACATATCAGACCAGGATGCCGAAGCAGCCATGGAAGCACCCCTCGGCGTAATTGAGCCCAGAGCCTCCAAACAGGTGGCCCCGTATTTCGTCGACTATGTCCGCGACAAGCTCATAGCAAAGTACGGCCATGAGACAGTATACAAAGGAGGTCTGAAGATCTACACAACCCTGGATCTCAGACTTCAGAACCTTGCTAATCAAATCCTGATTTCCAACCTGCCAAAAGGAAATCAGGATTCAAAAGGGCTTACTCAACCCCAGGCAGCCATGATTGTATTGGATACACGCGAAGGTTACATCAGGGCAATGGTAGGAGGCAGGGGTGAAGATGAGTTTAACAGGGCTGTCATGTCTTACAGGCAGCCGGGCTCGGCGTTTAAACCCTTTGTTTACACTGCAGCGCTGAAAGCAGGGTATACTCCCGCAACCATGCTTGACGATTCGCCCATAGAGTTCGTTATCCCCGGACAGGCAGAACCGTGGGTACCGGTAAACAATGATAAGACATTCCGAGGGCCTGTCACGGTTCGTAAAGCCCTGGAAGACTCTATCAACGTCCCCTCTGTGAAGCTCCTGGATCAAATAGGGATATCCTGCGCAATCGAGGCAGCAAAATCCATGGGGATAACAAGCCTGGTAGAATCAGGACGTCTGAATGATATGAACCTCTCCCTTGTACTCGGAGGATTGACTCGTGGGGTCAGTCCGCTGGAAATGGCATCAGCCTATGCTGTTTTTGCTAATCAGGGTATCAAAGCCGAACCTATAGCAATACTCAGAGTCGAGGATGCCAACGGCAATGTGCTGGAACGCAATACTCCCAAGAGAAAGGTAGTGCTGGACGAACAGACCGCTTACGTAATGACTGATATGCTCCGAGGAGTCATTACGCGAGGAACAGGCAAATCGGCCAATATAGGCAGGCCTGCAGCAGGCAAGACAGGAACAACTACAGAATACACAAATGCGTGGTTCGTCGGGTTCACACCTGAACTTGTAGCCTGCGTCTGGATAGGCAATGATGAACAACAGAAACCCATGGTATACGGGGGAACGAGAATCGGAAGCGGTAAGGCCTCAGCAATCTGGGGAGCGTATATGAAAGAAGCCCTCAAAGACATGCCTGTAAGCGAATTCCCTGTGCCGAGTGGTGTTGTTTTCACAAAAATCTGCACGGAATCAGGTGTTCTCGCCGGTGAGTCATGTCCCAACGTAACAACTGAAGTCTTCATTGAAGGGACGGAACCGCGCAAGCTCTGCTATTTACACACAAGAATTCAGGAAGCTGATGTCTGCATTGAATCAGGGCAGCTTGCAGGTAGATATTGTCCTTCGGATCAAGTCGAAAGACACAGATACTTGGCGTCAAGCGGCCTTAGGATCTTGCCGGACGGAACCATAGCAACAGGGCAGTCAATTCCACGGGTGACATGTCAAGTACATACGTGGTGGACAACAGGCCCCCATGGCGCCAGATCAGAGGAGACTCCTGACCCTGAACAATCCCGGTCTTCATACGGAGACAGCACGACTTCATACGAAGAAAACCAAGAAAACCCGGACTAAGCCCGGCTATCGACCGGACCAGGCTATATGCCGTGCATTGAAACTACGGTTACCCCGTCACCGCCTTCAGACAGCCCCCCGGGTAAGGCGGTATCCACATGAGGATGTTCCTTCAGGAACTTACGCACAGCCTGCTTTAGAGCGCCTGTGCCCTTGCCGTGAATAATCCTTACTCTTGATAATCCGGCAAGACATGCGTCATCTAAGTACTTATCTACTTCGGCTACGGCTTCCTCCGCAGTTTGCCCCCGCACATCAAGCTCCATAGAGACAACAAGGGCTTTTTCCCGGGTAATTGGAGACAGATATACCTGCCCTGTATGAGAAGGCTTCTTGAGACAAGCATCGCCTTCCCACGCATGCAAATCTTCAAGTGGCACAAGGACTTTCAATCTGCCCACTTGAACCTCTACATCATCGCCTTCCCCTGATACCCAGCAAACTTGCCCTGTCTGACGCAGCTTGCCCACGAAAACCTCAGCGCCTACTTGTGCTTCGTCGGAATTCAAAGGCCTCAGGCTGTCAGTATATCCGGCTGCCAGGTCCCTACCGGGCAACTCCTCCTCAATGGGAAGAGTTCTGTCTGAAACTTCCTTCAGCGCTTCCCTGGCCTTACGCGCCTCGTCGTCAATAACACTCCTTTGCTGATTAGAACCTCGGCGCAATCCTTTAACAATTGCGGCGATATCAGCTTTTGCCTGCGCTAACATGCTGTCAGCCTCGTCCTTTGCCTTTCTCAAGATCTCAAGTTTCGCCTCTTGAAACTGCCTAACCTCAATTTCCCTACTCTGCCTCAGGCTTTGCTGCTCTTCCCTGACCCTCCGGGCTTCCTCTTTTTCCGCCTTCAACTCCCGCATAGTTCGCTCCATCTCGGCTATCATGGCATCAACTTGAATTCTGTCTTCTCCAAGTTGGCCCCTGGCAGTTGAGATCACTTCTTCAGGCAACCCAAGCCTGGACGCGACAGCAAGCGCGCATGAACCTCCCGGTAATCCCATAATCAGACGGTACGTGGGTTTTAGCGTTTCAACGTCAAATTCACATGACGCGTTTTCTGCTCCCTCGTACTCATAAGCAAATGCCTTTAACTCACTAAGGTGAGTTGTGACCACAGTGGAGGCGCCGCGTTCATGCAGATACTTCAAGATTGCCACACCGAGGGCTGCCCCTTCCACAGGATCAGTGCCTGCGCCGAGTTCATCCAAAAGGACCAAGGAATTTGAGTCTGCCTGCTCTATGATCTTCACTATGTGAGTCATATGAGACGAGAACGTAGACAAGCTCTGTTCAATGCTCTGTTCATCACCGATATCAGCGAAAACCTGAGAAAATACAGGCACTTGAGTCCCGAATGAAGCCGGAAGGTGAAAGCCTGCCAAAGTCATAAGGGCGAAAAGCCCGATAGTCTTCAAAGTGACAGTCTTGCCTCCTGTATTCGGGCCGGTCACTACCAAGGTCCTAAAGTCCTTCCCAAGGTCTACATCGATAGGGACAACATCACCTGAAAGAAGCGGGTGCCTTCCTTGGCGAATCCTAAGGTGTCCTCTACTGTCCACGTCGGGTTCCAGAGCCTTCATGTCAATGCTGAGCATGCCTTTGGCTAAAGCAAAATCTATGGCGCCAAGCGCGCTCAAAGTATTGTGGATTTCAAGGCCTGCACCACTGACCAAAGAAGACAGTTCTCCCAGAATTCTCTCGACTTCCCGAGTCTCTTTGCCGGCAAGTGAAGTCAACTCATTATTCAGCTCCACTATGGGCATGGGTTCAATAAAGAGAGTTAAGCCGCTGGCAGATCTGTCATGGACTATCCCGGGCACGGCTGTTCGTGATTCCTGCTTTACAGGAACGACAAACCTCCCTGAACGCAGAGTAATAATGGGTTCCTGGAGATGGCGAACAGATTGCTGTGACTTTATGATGGAATCAAGTTTATCACGAATTCTACCGTTTACAGTACGTATTTGCGATCTTATCCTTGCCAGTTCAGAACTGGCATCGTCCACCACATTTCCGTACTCATCAATACACCGCTCAATTTCCCTGACAATACCGGGCTGGGGGACAATCCCTTCAGCATACCCTCTGAGGATCTCAAAATCAGAGCCCAATCCTGTGATGAATTTCTTAAGTCTCATGGCCGCGCTGAGGGTGGATGATACGTCAAGGAGCTCCTCGGGCGCAAGAATCCCTCCGATTGCAGCTCGCTCCAGGATACTGCGGATATCACGGACGCCTCCAAGGGACACATCCCTACCTGCAGATAGGATTGCCCTGCCTTCAGTAGTCTCCCTCTGTCTCCTTCTGACCTCGTTGGCATCAGTCGCAGGCCCGACACTCTCTGCAAGTTCCTTTCCTAAGTTCGTTGCAGTGTGGGCCTTCAAACGTTCTTTGATCTTATGAAATTCCAGTACACGGATTGACCTCTCATCCAAATTGACAAACCCCCTGGCATGCGCTTATCATTTCTGCGCTGTCAGGGATCATTATAGCACTACAGGCACTTTCAAAACAGATTCTAAGTATGAGTTTATTAGTTTTTGCTCGTTTTCCGAGGTCTTGGGT
>DGZL01000059.1:23913-24785 GCA_002398515.1 Firmicutes bacterium UBA4981 | reverse complement strand
CGGCCATTTCAATAGCTGACACATCTTCAAGCCATTGTTGCAGAAACGATTCTGTTCTTGGATCTTCACCGCCGACTTTACAGAAAGAGACTTTATGAGGGAGATCTATCCTCATTGGACTGGAGTCGCTTCTACCGTCAGATAATTGCCGTTTTAGTTGCAGACCCGCTGCGAATCTGCGAATGTCTGATACAAAATCTAACACGATAACCCGCTCCTTGCCCGGAGCTACCCGCAGCCCACGCCCTATTTGCTGGATAAATATCCTACGACTGTGAGTAACGCGCTGAAAGACTATTATGTTAACATCTGGCACGTCTAGGCCTTCATTGAAAATGTCCACAGCACAGACAGCCTGGAGAATGCCCTCGTCGAAATCACAAAGGATGCGGTTACGTTCGTAGGAAGTCATGATTCCGGTACTGGGCGACTGTGAATATAGTGCCGCAGCATTGCAGAAACCTAAGGCATTTATTCTATCCCTCATGGTTAGCGCGTGGTCTATCGTACCACAGAACACAATACATCTGGGATTGCTTTGTTCTGTCCACGTTTTCTGGAGTTCATAGACAACCGCATCATCCCATTGATTAATGAATAGCGTACGATTGATTTGTCTCGGTGATAACATCTGCCCTGAAAGACTTTCTAATGCCTCCCAGTTTATATTATCAGTGTACATTCTGTAATCTACATTTGAAAGGAATCCTTTCCTAAGACCAGTTACCATGTCTATGGAAACTAGTGGTTCACCAAAATAATCGATCAGTTCTACTTCATCGCTTCGCCATGGAGTAGCGGTGAGGCCGATCAAAAATGGCCCATTGTTAGAACCTGCGTTCATCTCCGATAGGACCCGCCTGTACATTTCA
>DGZL01000059.1:17471-23722 GCA_002398515.1 Firmicutes bacterium UBA4981 | reverse complement strand
TATAGGCCCCGCCTGTACATTTCCCCACCTACATGGTGACATTCGTCCACTACGACTATATCAATTTGCAGACCGCTAAGTCTCTCTATGTGTTCCGCCACGGTGTTAATACAAGCCGCGACAACCGTTGATCCATTGAGGTCTTCATCCGACGGATTCTCGTATCCATTCCAGACCGCGGTCGTCTGTTTAGTGGTTAAGAATGGCCATATGGCCCTTTCCAATTGGTAGACAAGTTCATTGGTGTGGGCCAGTATTAAAATCCTCAATGGTCGTCCTTTAGCTTTGGCCATACGTCTTATTGCCTCATAGGCCACGAATGTCTTGCCAAGTCCAGTCGCCATGACAATCAAAGCTCTTCGGGAATACCCCTCGACGTACTCCCTAACTAAAGGAAGTATCGCATCTTCCTGGTAATCCCTCGGCTGCAGTCGAGTAATGCATTCTTCAGGTAGTTCGGCTGCGTGCGAATAGAGTGTGTTGCAATCCCAGAGTTGAATTGGAATATTGTGGCTGTGCAGACGTTCTTGGTGCCTCATCGCCTCACGGTCGAACCCGCTAAGTGCCACGATTACGGGAATCTGAGCCTCGTATGTACGTGCCGCGGCAACGGTCTCATCTAACACGCGAGTACCAACTCTCTTTTTCCAGTGTTTAATCTGAAATAACCACCGTTTGCCGCACTTATGGGCTATTAAGTCGCCTCCTCGGTCTCCCGATTGACTGACCAAACGGATACCTTCAAAACCCTCATACAAAAGAAGCCTAGCCACTGTCCGTTCAAATGCTTGCCATGATTGTCTCTTAAGGCCATATTCGTTTACAAACAAAGCTCAGACCACCTTCTGTAAGAGAAAATCGAGGGATAATCTTGCCCTTTGGGTGACAGAATCGGATTCAGGTACATTTTTGTGCTTTGAGAAGCGGACTATGTCTTCCAAGCAATTCAAGTACGTGGATAGGACGCGGTTCCTGATATTATCTAGAATATTGTCTGATAAGTCATCAATATTGTCGAAAGACGTATCCCAAAAACCGCCGTCAAAAAACCTTGACGGACAACTCTTAAATGCCTGGATAATCGCATCTCCGGTGATGAAGTAGAGAAATCGCCCCGAATCTCTCATGTTTTGCAGCTCTCGAATGTCAATTCCAGAATCCATGATATTATTAACCAGTACTTTTTTCTGTTCATCATCTAGATCATTGTAGAAGTCACTGGAAGACTCACCTAATAGAACTGGCAAACGAACTCGGAGACTACAAAGGAAATTCTCAATGTCTGCTCTAACACGCACGGCACTATCTTCAAGGGACTCAGACCAGTACCCCTTGAGGATTGCCCATTGAATATTAGATAGTGTATGTATCCCGTGATACTGTGTGGTGGCTAATCTCCTATTAGTATCATAGATATACAAGGCGACTTCAGCTGCAATCATTTCCTCCGGTTGTACCCTGAGGGATGCAAACACTGGATGGCTCGTATCCACGAAGAAATCAATGCTCCCGCCTTTGAAAGCAATGATTGGTACCCGTCCCTTCGTGAGATTGGGAGTTACTGGAACCTTAGTGACATAGGTGTCTATGTCTATCGGCTGGCTGTGGCTTCCATCGGCAAGCATTACTGAGCATCCTCGAATGGATAATGAATCTGCTTTGTCAGAGTGTTTCATTAGATACTCTTTGGATAATAGATTTTCGGTTCCGCGAGGTTGAAGGCACTTAGAACAAGTATCGGTACCCGGCCTATTTCGGGTGGAGCAGACTTGACACTCCCAAGGTGCTTCAACCTCCACAACTTGAGAGGTTCCGCATTCAGGACAAGTGGCGGCGGATTTTGGTATCACCTTATTACACTCCAGGTTTGTGCAATGCTTACCTATTAGAATGTGATTACACACGAGGCATACTTCGGCCGTTTCGAGATTCTGAGCGCTACATCCAGGGCAGTCGACCATTGCTGCAGTTGGGGGACTATCAGCTTGTTCAACGAGTCTCCACCATTCTGTGTCATCATAGAATCCAGGTTCTTTCTGTTTGAATTTTTCGTAATATTCTCTTTCAGTATCACGACTTATTCGGTCAGGTTTTCCTTTGGCTTCATTCCAGAAGCCCATGTAGAGGTCTGTTTTACCAGGAGTTCGTACCCTCCTATAGCCCTGATACAACATGAATACTGGAGATACATTCTGATCCGCACCTGGCTTGGTTGGTTGTAGGGAGCTATTGCCTCTGAGAAAAGACATCGCTCGCTGCCATTCTGGGCTAGTTCTTTGAAAGTCTTCTTTAAGAAAATCTACTGGAACATGATCCAAGTGGACTTCGCCAATAATTCGCCCATGCATCCCGTCAATAGGATAGTCTTTGGTGACTTGCTTTAATTCATCAATGAATTCGAAAAACGCTGATTTCTCTGCAATTCTAATTGCTCTCCCCCGCCTGATCAAATCAATCCCAAACTCGGTTTCGTGATCGAAACGTTGGATGCCCACCCAACCACGCACTCTTTCTTCGAGAGTTCTCAGGTTACTAGACCCACAGTCGGGGCAGTTAATTTCATGTGGTGGTATTAGTGCTGTGCAGGTTGCGCAACGCTGCTGTGAACCCACAATTGAGTTGAATACGTATTTGGCAGGAATCTTGCCGTGATCTCGCCTTTCCACATACCTAGATTCTGACCATGCGCAATGCTCAAATGGAACACAGGGTTCACTGTTGACAATAATATGAATCCAGCGGTCACGTAGTATTGTGGCGTACCGCCTGCCAATTTCTCGTCTTACTGTAGGCATTCCATACTGAATTAGTCTCCTTATGAACCCATTATTGGGGTTTCCTGGCGGCCACCAGTTTGATACTTCTACCCTAGTGCCAACAAACTTTGGTCTGTCAACTCTCGCGAAAGGTACTCTGTAACTACTAGAGTGACTCATTGCGTTCAGATCAATCACAACTTCTATAGCCTTCTCGTCTGTGGCACGTGCTGTTGTGAATCTTGTTACACTTCCAAGCTTTCCGGTGGATATATTAAAGCCCATACCAAACAGACCAAGATTATCAAACGGATTATTCCCGGAGAAGCCGGCACGTACGGATTTCTCGGCCATATCTCGACTTAATCCAGGTCCGTTGTCTACTACTACTACCGAACCTGTTCCCTGATTTACTTCGGAAGGTTTTGGTAGGTTAATTATGATCACCGGGCTTTCAATTGGGTTGCCTTGAACAAGGGCAGCCGTAAAGGAATCAATAGCGTTATCGATAAGCTCACATATTGCGTCAAGCGGCCTGAGCGGCGTGTGTGTCAAGGCAATTAGCACTTTAGGGTCTGGCGTTAAGTCAAATGCATTAATCATTAGTCATACCTCCGTGGTATGGAATTTGACAAACGAATACCTTATACTTATAATTTTGCCTTCTTCTACAATCCTCCTGCCCGATTTGGCTATTACAAGAGCCTTCTGGAAATAAATCTTAATGTATTAACAAGGATTTGAACCGATGGTTGTAGAATCGCAATCCAAAGGGTCTAGAGAAATGAGAGTAATGGCACTAGAATTGAGACGTTGGGCAGTACATTAAGTCGGACAACTCAGGAGGCTGTATTTTGGACTCAAAATCGTTCAGACAGAATGTAATTAACTGGTATCACACCAACGGACGAAGCTTTCCTTGGAGAACGAGTGGGCACGATCCGTATGTCGGTTTGTTGACCGAAGTGCTTCTTAGGAAGACACGTGCTACTCAGGTTCTTAATGTTTATGATGATTTCCTTTGTCTTCTCGGCAGGAGTTCTGGAATTCTCCTTTCAGATATCGAGGCAACCCTCAAACCCCTGGGACTTCAAAGGCAGAGAAGTATGGCTATATTCTCAATCATTGAAGACATCAATGATGAACAAGGCAGCCATTCTATGTCCGGTGATCTTGGGACCTTGCTTAGGTTGCCTCATGTCGGTCCGTATATAGCTAATGCAACGAGATGTTTCTATTTGGGTTTGCCCGTTCCCATTGTGGACTGCAACATTGGGCGTATTTTCAGCCGCTTTTTTGGATTAGAGACTACGGAAGAGAACCCGGTTCGCAAGAAGACGTACTGGATTATTGCTTCCGCTCTAGTAAGCGGAGAGAAGCCAAGAGAGTATAACTGGGGATTACTAGATATTGGTGCAGGAATATGTAGAAGCGTCAATCCAGGATGCGGTGATTGCCCTCTGACTGATGGTTGCGGTTTTGCCCATGATGGAGATTGGCAAGGGCTGAACCGCACCGACTCAGCTTTGGCAGATTCAAAGAAATGGTTCGGCAAAGGGATCAACGGCAGGTTTGCCGAAATAAGCGGCTTGCCCGAAGTCCCATCTGATAAGAGAATTGAGCGCCTAAGGAAAAAGCATTCAATTCAGGATGTCCAGAACGGGGCTATCCCGGAGCTTGATTTGAGATACTTAGCTGTAGCTGAGTATTGCTCTGCTTGCAGGGAGGGACTTTCATGGATTTATTCTTGTTGAGTCTCTTCTGTGGGGCCGGCGGACTAGATCTAGGTTTTGCTCAGGCTGGTTTTAGGACAGTACTTGCTATTGACATATACAAACACGCTGTTAGCACAATAGCCGCCAATTTCCCTCGACTAGAGGCGGTTCAGGCTGACTTATGTGAGCCTGAAACCCTTGAGCTGATAATTAGCAGAATCAGAAGCGTTGCACTCACGATGACGCCTCAGAGACTGCTTGGAGTGATAGGTGGGCCGCCCTGCCAAGGGTTTTCTGTAATGAATGCCTCAAACGGTGATTCTGATCCTCGAAACCAATTGGTATTCAGATATGCTGAGATCCTTCGAGAGATCAATCGCCTATTTGACCTTGATTTCTTTGTGTTTGAAAATGTTCCAGCATTGGTCTCAAGAAAATATGAAAAATACTTTACCACAGCCTGCTCCATGTTTGAGTCTGCAGGATTTCAAATTTCTTACGATTTTCTAGATTCAATAGATTTCGGAGTTCCACAATATCGTAGAAGAATCTTTGTTGTTGGAATCAACACCCAACATGATGTCAGGTTCGATTTTCAACGCATTGCTCGTGTTGGGGGTTCGCCGAAGTGTGTTGGAGATGTGTTGAGAGGCTTGCCATCCCTTGATGTATCCAATGACTACAATAGACAGGATTTTCACCCAAATCATCGTTCGATGAGACCCTATAGTCCGAAGATTGCTCAAATAGAGCCGGGAGACATGAAGCGAAAGAGCTTTAAACGGCTGGCTTGGCATTTACCGTCTGCGACGGTGGCCTACGGACATAACGAGGTGCATATACACCCTGCCAAAGGTGACCAAGACCGACGGTTGAGCACCTACGAAGCCATGTTGCTGCAGGGATTTCCGCAAGATTTTGAGTTCAGAGGCCCTCTTACAGCGTGGCAGAGGCTAGTTTCAGAGGCGGTTTCGCCGCCTGTTGGAAAAGCTATAGCAGAGTCCATACTCGAACAACTCGGAATCAGACTATAGGTACGAATTCGATTAAGATCAGAATCTATATGGATCATTTTGAGAACGTTTTGCTTAGTTTGTTCCAGTACAGCATCCGAATGCCGAATCACCGTCATCGGTAGAATAACATCACGGTACTCACCTCGAACATATACATCCCGTAATACATCGTCCGCAATTCCCTAGATGAAAATCAGCAATCCAACTAAGGTTATTGTTATCACTCATATGGCAGTCACCTATCCTGGTCATGAATTGGTCTCAAAGCTGCACAGCTACCCCAAGATCACAAGCACACAAGGGACAAGACGATAACTGACATATCATTACAGTTAATATCTATTCCCACAAGTTATGAAACTTCTCGTTGGAATGGAGAATCCCTTCATCACGCCGGATCAGAAGAGAGAAGTCAATATCGGGGAAGTTTTGAGTAAAGACATGCGAACATTTATCAATTAGACTTTCCTCTTTGAGATTTGAGACACCCTCTTGCCCATAAGCTGTTTTACAGGCGATGCCTTTTCGTGCTCACTTTTCACATCTTGCCCAACAAACCTGGCATACCTTTCAGTCATCCTGAGTTCTTGATGACCCATTATCGTTTTCAAAGCAAACAGGTTCCCACCATTTCTTAAGAACATGACTGCGAAGGTGTGCCTCAGATCATAAGATGTTATCGTATCGTCCAGCTTTGCCTTCCTGACGTACTTCTTGAAAGCATGCTGCCATGAGGTACTAGGCATTTTCTTACCGTCCCTTGA
>DGZL01000059.1:0-17167 GCA_002398515.1 Firmicutes bacterium UBA4981 | reverse complement strand
CTCTTTGCTACTCTTTCTGGAACGCGAATTGCCCCTCGTTTCAGATCAACATCCTCCGGCAGAATTCTCAGGAGCTCCCCTGGTCTTATGCCACAATCAAGCATAACCAACATCATTGCATGATCTCTAAACCCGTCGAACGTTCTTTTGTTCGGCTGCTTCAACAACTTTCTGAGGGTGTCCTCATCCAAATGCCTAATTCTAGGTGAGGTTTGTCTAGTAGGCGTTCCTTTAACAGGGTTCGATCCTTCAATAATTCCTTCATCGATACACCAGTTGAAGAAAGCCCGAAGATAGGCTCTATGCAGATTGTAGCTATATGGGTTTTTGTAGTCTTTGAGGAGTCTGAGAACGGCTCTTCTGAGGCCATTTGGGTCATTTAGATCGGGTTTAGTGCGTTCATGGAAAACGCGAAGGGTATGCCTATATCCCCTAATCGTACTCGGCGCACAGTGAACTGCCTCTTTGAAATCAAGGAAGGTCTCTACTGTTTCATCCCACTGATGCTCGAATGAATCCGGCATGAAGTCGACTCTTCTTCTAGCCGATTTTCCCATAACGTGGACACCTCCGTGTTGCCACTTGCGGAAAACCGTGCTAGTTTCTGTCTGAATGATAGGGGCAAATGGGTGATGTGAGGCATTAGATTACGGCAAAAAACACTACTCTTTCCCCGAAGCAATAGGGCTTCTAGCTGGGCTTTAGTCTTCTCCGGGGACCGCTCGATTACAAATCAGCTGCTCTGCCAATTGAGCTACGTCGGCTTACTGTCATATCTTATGCTACTCACTATTCTAGCTACGGGACGTTCATCTGTCAACTTCACCGGATAATTCACCGGATAATTTCTCAGCAACTTCTGACGCAACAGGGCCCTAACAGGGCCCTTCTTTCCCGTCCATATTTGCGTGTGAGCACCGGACATGCAGTTCAGTATCATACGTACGCGTTTTCACCGGTGCTATATGTACTCATTACGTTTTTCTATATATCGCTCAAGCTTCCGCTTTACCCGTTGTAAGGCATTGTCTATGGATTTCACATGCCTATTCAACTCAGCTGCAATCTCCTGATACGACTTGCCGTCAAGGTATGCAGCAAGGACCTTCCATTCAAGATCACTCAGGAATTGCTCCATTTTTGACTCGATGTCGTTGAACTCTTCTCTGCTAATTACCAGCTCTTCAGGATCGGTAATCTTGTTGCCGGAAATCACATCCAAGAGCGTACGATCGGATTCCTCATCATATATGGGCTTGTTGAGCGAGATATATGAATTAAGGGGTATATGCTTCTGACGAGTCGCAGTCTTAATTGCGGTGATGATTTGCCGAGTGATACAGAGCTCAGCAAATGCTCGGAAAGAGGCCAACTTATCACTGCGAAAATCACGAATGGCCTTAAAGAGTCCTATCATACCTTCCTGAACTATGTCATCACGGTCAGCGCCAATGAGAAAATAGGAACGCGCCTTTGCCCGGACAAAGTTCTTATACTTGATGATAAGGTACTCCTCTGCCTCCCTCTCCCCATCCCTCGCAGCTTCGACAATCTCCTCGTCGAGCATATCATCATAATCACAAGCAAAAGACGTTTCCCGTTCAGGCCTAGCACTCACGAATAACGCCTCCCTGATTTGATGTAGCTCGACTCACGACCCCATTATATACTTGCATTCGTGGACAAGTCAAGAAAACCGGCAAGTCTGCTGCCTCTGGCGAAATACTTCAAACAATACGACTGCTGCTGCAACTGAGGCATTAAGTGAGGATACCCGACCCCTTGTGGGAATTCTCACTAGAAAATCACATTTCTTCATGAGAAGGCTGGATATCCCTTGTCCTTCAGAACCGATGACAATACCCAGCGGCCCTTCAAGGTCTATTTCATACATCGTCTTGTCAGCCTTGGCTGACGCGCCCACTATCCAGAACCCTTGTTCCTTCAGCTTGTCTACCTCTCGGGCAAGATTCGACACCCTCGCGCACGGGACATATTCAATAGCACCTGCGGATGCCTTTGCTACTGCACTTGTAATCCCGCATGCTCTCCGTTTCGGTATCACAACACCTGTGGCGCCCACAGCATCGCATGTCCTAATAATGGCACCCAAATTATGGGGATCCTGAATCCCGTCAAGAATGACAAACAAAGGCGGATCATGCCGGTCCGGCATTTCATCGAGAATCTCACCTGCACTCGCGTAACAGTGAACCGGTGCCCCCAGCGCAATGACTCCTTGATGATTTGCTGTGATACTCATGGCGTCGAGCCTGCTACGGTTTACTTCAACTACGGGAACACCTGCGTTGCGAGCGGATCCTTTGATAGCGCGGGAAAATGCAGGCTCAGTTCCTTTCGCCAGCATGATCTTGGCCAGAGGCCTCCGGGCTCGCAGAGCCTCCATCACCGCATTACGTCCTTCAATTGTGGTCTCGTAATCCATAACGCAACTGCCTCCGCGACTGTCTACACTAAAGTGGGTTACTGATAATCTCGGCCTTCATTTATCGTCTCCGCCATATTCCAGGCGAACCCTACCAACGGAATCGATATCTTCATGAGAAGACCCTGGAGAATTCAGTCGACTCCAAAACCGAATTCAGACAGGATACACTACCTGTTAACAGATTTGATTTTTCCACAAGACATTTTCCCCTCCGGGCAGTACCCATGCATTTCACAAGGGCTGCCTACCCATGAGAAGAGATTCGGCGCAACTTGCCTTACACAATCCAGCATCGCCTCGGCAAGCTCGCGTATTTCCCATTGAGCCCGGTAGCACAAACGCCTTTCAAAGAAGTTGTAGAGACTCCGGCAATTCATGGTCATGACCAGTTTGGTCTCACATGCATTAGGCAAAATGTACCGCGCATCTTCTTTTGGCACCATCTCTGCCAGCTTCGAATATGTTTCCCTGATTTCTTCAATTCGCTTCTCAAAAAGACCCAAGGCCTTTGGATTACCGGCTATTGAGGGAGGCACCACGTATTCGAAACCGCTCTCCGATACGTACCTCTGGGATTGCTGGGAATACGAAGCGATCCTATGTCGGACAAGTTGATGACTTAATGACCTGCTTACCCCTTCCATGGCAAAAGTGAAAGAAGCATGTTCAGCAGGGGACAGGTGTCCTGCCTCCAAAATAGTATTGATAAGCTTCTTTGCCTCCTCCGGGGACAGCCCGCATGTCAACTCACAAGAGCCAAGTGCTGAATAACAACGTCTGGCTGCGATCGCAACAGTCATCTCAGGATCAGGAGTGTAACTTATCAGTCTTACTTTCATGCCGTACCTCCTCTTGGCGCAACTCGCTACTCTCCGGGACTTCCCATGCTCGCTTAGGCCGGTAATGTCGTAATAATCCATTGGCCTACGAGCATTAGCAAGTAGGCTGATACCCTAAGAGCGCTTGGCTTGATTTAATTGATTTAATACCCATACCTATGATGAAGTGAGTGTTCTAATCAGTATCATAGAGGCCTGGGAATATCCATACCGGTCCGGCTGTTTGCTTGGTAATCCCAGGCACCGAAGAGCCGTCGATACTGTGTGATGCATGCTACTGCTTGTCGCCGATATTTTGCTATGTGTGTTACTCTTTGTCTTTGGGATTACGGTTAGACTCAGCCAGCCGCGCCTCTGTCAAACTCAGCGCCTTTGACACTAGCTCATCGAGTCTTGCACCTCTGCCAAGCAGGTAAAGGTAACCGATAACCGCTTCAAACGCTGTGGAGTGTCGGTAATCAAGAACCGGCATACTCCTTGGCCCTCGTCCTACTTTAGTGTTACGCGCACGCCTTGCCACATCTGCCTCATCGGGCATGAGAAATGACTCCAGATCAGCGAGGGCATGGGCTTGAGCTGTAGCGCAAACACGCAAGACAGCTTCCTTATGAAGCTCGTCCAAATCAACGTCCAAGCGCTCACCTGTGAGCCCGCTCTTGAGGAGATTCTCTCGCACGTATAGTTCGTACACTGCATCTCCGATGTACGCAAGAACACCCGGAGGGATTGTATCTACACTTTCAGGATCCAGATAGCTCATTACATTCTCTTCCATACAGTGCCTGTAGACGTATCTTCTAAGATTATACCGATATCTTTCAACGAATCACGGATCTTGTCTGCGAGCGCCCATTCCTTTTTTGAACGCAAGTCATTTCTTACTTCAATCAAGAGGCTGACAAGGCTTTCCGAAAGACCTGAATCGCCGGGAGAGCCGGTCTCTTGGAATAAGCCCAGAACCCCGCCGAGAGTCTCAAGAGTATTAACTGCCTTGCGCAAGCCCTTAAGATCCTCTTTGTCACATCGGGCCATCCCACCTGTTATGTGAAGAAACTCATTGACTGAGCGTACCAGATCGTGAAGCGCGGCAATCCCCACAGCCGTATTGAAATCATCGTCCATCCCTTGAATGAACTTTCTCTCGGCTTCCTCGGCGTCAGTCACAAGAGCGAGACCGGAAGTCTCTTCTTCTCCCTCTACCTTCGACTCAGCCTTATCCGCCTCAGCCAGCGCTCTACGTCCTGCATCCAAAGTTGACACAAGACGCCCGTATGCTGTATCCGCAGCCTCCAGCTCCTCCACTCCGTAATTCGCAGGGCTTCTATAGTGGCGTGAGGCAAAGAAATACCTGATTACGCCAGGCTCAAACTCCTTGAGAACATCTCGCACTGAAAAGAAGTTCCCCAAAGACTTAGACATTTTTACATCATCTATGTTCAGCATCGCATGATGCACGAAGTACCTTGCAAACGGCTCTTTGCCTGTGAAAGCCTCTGATTGCGCGATTTCGTTCTCATGGTGCGGGAAAATAAGCTCGTCACCGCCTCCGTGCATATCAAAGCCGCTGCCCAAGTACTCTAAAGCCAGCGCAGAGCATTCTATGTGCCATCCGGGCCTGCCTGCTCCCCATGGACTGTCCCATGACGGCTCTCCGGGTTTTGCAGACTTCCACAGCGCAAAATCCGTCGTATTACGTTTCTTAGGGTTTATCTCTATACGAGCACCGGCCATCATATCATCTATTGACCTGCCGGAGAGTTTGCCATAACCGGGAAAACTCGTTACATCGAAAAATACGTCCCCGTCTACCTGGTAAGCATAGCCTTTCTCAACAAGCCCTTGGACAAGCTTAATGATTTCCGGAATGTGTTGAGTGACTTTGGGCATTACATCAGGTCTTTCTACACCAAGCATGTCCATGACTTCTAAGAAATCCCTATGGTATTCTTCACTGATTTCTTCAGGTTCAACTCCCTCGGCCCCGGCTTTTGAAATGATCTTGTCATCCACGTCTGTTACATTCTGGACACAAAAGACCATCCAGCCTCGATACTTAAGATAACGTCTCACCGTATCCCAGAACACATATTGGCGCGCGTGTCCTATGTGCGTGTAATCATAAGGAGTTACGCCACATTGATAAATATCAACCCGTCCTTGTTTTCGAGGCACGAATTCTTCCTTTGCTCTTGTCAGAGTGTTATAGACTCGTAGCGCCATCCTGATTCCCCCTCGCGTCTTGGAGCGCAGTTCCAGCCCGTTTAATCGATCTTTCCCTGCCTAGAATCTCCATTATAACATGGAGTTCAGGTCCTTTTGTTCGTCCGGTGAGAGCAGCCCTAATAGGCATTAGGACCTTCCTCGCGCCAACCCCGACATTACCGATGACGGTTTTCAAGCCGACCTGAATCTCTTCCGTGCTGAATCCTATGTCATCAGGGTTGGAAAACATCTCAATAAACCCGGCAAGCGCGGGTTCGGCGGTGGGGCCGCAAATCCACTTCTTAGCGGATTCATCGTATGCTTCTACACTGTCACCGAAGAAAAACGGGACTTCCCCGGAAATCTCAGAAAGGTTGGAAATGGAGTCCTGAACTGATACGACGATTTTCTTAAGCCTTTCTCGTTCTTCCCCTTCGGCAGAAAGATCCTCACTAATCCCAAGCCCGCCCAAATAAGGTAAAGCCATGTCCAAGAGCCTATCCGGGTTACACGCTCTGATATACTGAGAATTGAACCAATCCAGCTTTTTGGGGTCGAACACAGACGGACTCTTACTGACTCGATCCAGCCCGAATTCAGCTGCAACCTGCTGCAAGCTCACGATCTCACGAGTATCCCCCGGCGTCCACCCAAGAAGAGCCAAGTAATTCAAAATCGCTTCCGGCAAATAGCCTGCCTCCCTGTAATAGGACAGAGACGTCGCACCGTGTCTCTTACTCAGCTTCGTCTTATCCGTGCCCAAGATCATGGCTACATGGCCGAACTCAGGAACAGGAAAGCCAAGTGCTTCATAGAGCATTATCTGACGAGGGGTATTGGAAAGGTGCTCATCCCCTCTGATTATGTGAGTCACCTTCATCTCGGCGTCATCTACAACTACAGCGAAGTTATACATGGGAAAACCGTCTGAACGCATGATGACGAAATCACCGATAGTGCTGCTGTCAAAAGTGATTTCACCTTTTATCATGTCATCTAAAACTACTGTGCCCACAGGAACACGAAACCTTACAACAGGCGTCCTCTCCATGGATAGCCTGGCAACATCATCACCGGTCAGATTCCGACACTTCCCACTGTAGCGTGGCATCATGCCTCTGGCCAGATATGCTTTGCGCTCCCCCTCGAGTTCTTCCGGAGTGCAGAAACAGAAATACGCGTCTCCCCGGGATATCAAGTCTTCCGCGTACTTCCTGTAAAGATCCAGTCTCTCGCTTTGCCTGTAAGGACCGTACGGGCCTCCTACAGCGTATCCCTCATCCCAATCAAGGCCAATCCAAAGAAGGTCATCAACAATCGTATCACACGCCTCATCCAGAGACCTGGCAACGTCTGTATCCTCTATTCGAAGGATCACTTTCCCGTTGCAGTGTCTTGCAAAAAGCCAGTTAAACAAACATGTACGAATATTCCCGATATGGAGATGCCCTGTAGGCGCCGGTGCGAACCTAACCCGTACCTCTTCCGTCATTCCTTCACCTTCATGTAATTGGTTGATATTTGAAGCCAAATGGGAACACATCCCATGACAATGCATAGCAAACCCATTCCCCGGGTACTCTTAGTTATTATAACAGTAAAGCCCAGCCTCTGGCTAGGCTCTCCTCCCAACTTGCCGGCCCGTCATAGCGATAGCTGCTTAGCTAACTGTCCACATCCTACCTGCAACTGCCGATAACTTCAATAGCTACGTCCTCGACTCCGGACCGGATAAGGTCAATCGCCTCTGCAGCCGCCCTGGACAGATCGATCTCTCTGCCTGCAATGTACGGACCCCTGTTGTTGATCCTGACAACCACCTGCTTCCCTGACAGAAGGTTAGTGACCCTGACAATTGATCCGAAAGGCAGAGAACGATGGGCAGCTGTCAAGCTCATTTCGTCATAGATCTCGCCGTTTGCGGTAAGTCGTCCGTTCCAGCGCCCGCCGTACCACGAAGCCCTGGCCACGGATACTTCGTAAGGATGAATAACATCAAGAGACACAAGGTGACCGCTATCGCAGCTTGAGACCGGTGAACCGCCTAACGCGCGGCGCATGTTATTTGTCCACTTTAAGGCTAATTCATAACATGAACTATTGTTAGCTTCTGCATTCCCCGCGTCAACAGTGACGATATGTCTTTGTCCTATGACTACAGCGAAACTGCCTTTTATCACAGCAGGCTTGATATCCTCGGCACTTGCCGTCTCAAGTGCCTCTTTCAGCCTCTCTACTACGTAGCTTGCCCTTTCCGCAGGAGAAATGCCTCCGTTCGGACAGCGTATTCTCAGCACTACATGGCCATTTAGCACTACATCCCAGACACCTTGCGTACTTTGACACGTTGTGACGCAATTATTTGCGCCTCCGCATTTCACAGGGCATGTCCATATGATCGCAATCAGCAGAATAAGCCACAAACTGACCTTTGCAACTTGCCGGAACAGAGATAACACCATATTCTTCCCCCTAATCATCAGTCAATTCTCTTGACTTTAGCGCCAAGGGAAGCAAGCTTTGTTTCAATGCGATGGTATCCTCTGTCAATATATTCAATGCAATGGATTTCCGTCTCGCCCTCAGCAACGAGGCCTGCAAGGAGAAGAGCCACACCGCCACGGATATCCCTCGGCGCTTCCACCGGTGCCCCGGTAAGCCTCTCCACCCCCCTGACAATGACGGTATCCCTGTCCACCTGAAGATCCGCGCCCATCCTTCTCAGCTCGTCCGCGTATCCGAATCTGCTTTCAAACCTCGTTTCTACAATGGTGGATACACCTTCTGCTTTGGTCAGCATTGCAACAAACTGGGGCTGAAGGTCTGTGGGAAAACCCGGATATGCCAACGTCTCTATGTCCACAGCTCTACACCGCTTGGGCCCGCGCACACGAAGCACTGATCCGGATTCTCCAATTTCAGCTCCTGAGGCCCGCAAATCTATGAGCACAGTCCTTAAGTGTTCCGGAACAGCATTGTCAATAGTGACTTCTCCTCCGGTCATTACCGCAGCGACAGCAAGCGTCCCTGCCTCGAGTCTGTCAGGAATTATCTCATGAGTTGCGCCGTACAACTTGCTTACGCCTTCAATCTTTATCGTGCCTGTGCCTGCTCCACGGATTCTGGCGCCCATTGAATTCAGGAGTATGGCGAGGTCCACTATTTCCGGGTCTCTGGCTGCATTCTCCAGTATTGTGGTCCCCTCTGCCAAAGAGGCAGCCAGCATCATGTTGACTGTAGTCCCGTGGCTGGCTTTGCCTACATAGAAACTAGTCCCCCGCAAACAGTCGGCCTTCAGTTTTACATAACCGTGTTCGACAGCAACATCTGCGCCAAGTGCGCGAAACCCGTCTAGATGGAAGTTAATTCCCCTTGCGCCTATGACGTCTCCTCCCGGGAAAGGCACTTCAGCAACGCCAAGACGTGCCAGAAGCAATCCGGCTGTATAGAACGAAGCTCGAAGCTGTCTGACTTTCTCATATGAGGGGCGGCAGTAGTCTACACAAGACCCGTCAACCTCGTATGTCCCCGGCCGGATGAACCGCACGGAGACACCGATTTCCGACAGGATCTCACAGATGACATGCGCATCGGTATACTCGGGGACATTGTGGAGAATGGTCTTGCCACGTCCTAACGCAGAGCCTACCAAGACAGCAAGTGCACTGTTTTTAGAACCGTCGAGCCGGACTTGTCCGCGTAGTTGCTGACCACCGGTGACAACAAATGTCGCCATCCGTATCCCCCCAGGATCAACGTTGAACCGCGTTGCTGTGATTGATTTGATTAAAGCGCCTCTCTCCTTCAACAATTCGAGAAAGGCGCCATATCACATCTTTCACACTTCTATACGCTATATGATACTATAACCGACTGCCAGTTGCTCAGGGCCGTCCACGAGAGCGTGGCCGAACCTCCCGAATATTGCCACTGAGACCCTTCCTTCACCGCGCACTACAGCCATCTTGAAGCCCCCGCCCAACCCGGGGTTGCTCATGGAAAGCTGAATGAAGGCATCTCTTACCGCATTGGAGACTGCGATTTTCTCACGAGGGTCTTCAGAAATCACACCAAGAGCCGCTGCTGCTGCTATCATGCTTTCCCGCAATTTCGCAGCGAGTCGATCCGCGCTGGCGCCCACCTGCGTGATAGCGCCCCTATATCCATAACTCCGAATCTTGTCCAACCAATACCTTTCATACTCCCTGCTGCGGGTCATTGCCAGGTAAATGGATGCTGCTTCCACGGAAATCCTTGTGCCGGCTTCTTCTCCCACCATCCCGCCTACTATGTCCCTGGCAGAAACCACTCCTATCAGAAGCCCGTCATCACTGACAACAGGTAGGCCGGGCGTTTCGGCGTCTATCAATAAAGAACAAGCCTCACTTATACTGCACTCTACTGACACATTAACGACTTTCGTGTTCATGACGTCCTTAGCAGTCAAATGCTCACCATTGGGCCTCAGGAGATCCCTGTCACCTATGACCCCAACCACTTGATCTTCCTTAGTAACCAGTATCACAGTATTGCCACTGTTTAGAAGGACTCTCCTAAGTTCTCCTATAGATGTCTCAGGGGCGACCATAACAGGATCTTCATTCATGACTTGTCTAACTGTCACAAGTACTACCTCCCACGTCACATGGCAGGGGTCTCGAAATAAGGCTGCATGAGGCAAAACACGCTATCCCCTCACCGGAGCCGATAAACCCTAGCCCTTCCATTGTAGTTGCTTTAATACCGATATGGCTTTCACTGATCCCAAGAATACCACTGATATTCCGTCTCATTTCTTCAGCAAATTCCGATATTTTGGGTTTCTCAGCCAACACCGTGATATCCACGTTATAGACAGCATAACCTCGACTTTCAGCAAGGTCTTCAACACTTGACAGGATAAGTCCGCTGGATATCCCTTCATATGATGAGTCGTCACAAGGAAATAATACGCCGATATCTCCGAGAGCACACGCGCCGAGAATCGCATCTGCAATTGCATGGAACACGACGTCAGCATCGGAATGTCCTTCGAGACCCAGCTCAAACGGAATATCCACCCCGCCTAGTATCAAGCGTCGCCCCTCTACAAGCCTGTGGACATCGAATCCAATTCCTACTCGAAACCTCCGGTGTTCAAGATCGCCGGAACGTAGTATGCCATTCCTATCCGTTAGATCGTCACCGGATAAGTAAGAGTCGGCGATCACAAAGTCTTCACGATAGGTAATCTTGATATTATCCAACTCGTCCTCAAGCACTCGGACTTTTACGCCTTTCCTTTCCACAACCATAGAATCGTCAGTTGCAATGAATCCCTCTTGAGCTGCACTTATATATGCAGCTTCAATTATCTCGCGCCTAAAAGCCTGAGGGGTCCTTGCTGCCCGGAGTGCGTCCCGGTCCAGTGTCCTGGCAACATACCCGTCTTTAGCCACCTTAATGGTATCTCTCATCGGGACGGATACAATTGCAGCCCCGTACTTACGTGCAGCTTCAATCGTCATTTCAATAGTGGAAGCACAAACAAGCGGCCTTGCAGAGTCATGGATTACAACGATTTCACATTCAGGCCTGATGTGCCGAAGCCCGCACAAGACTGACTCCTGCCTGGTTGCTCCCCCGCAAACAACTTGTCGCACTTTAGAACACCCGCCCCAGGCCCGGATAAGTTCCCATGTAAAGTCAACTTCTTCGGAACCTACAATGACAATTACATCATCCACAGCCTCACAGGCCTCAAAAGCAGAAAGTGCATGGATTAAGACAGGTTTGCCTCTAAGCAGCAGGTGAGTCTTATTCCCTTTCATCCTCATTCTTCTTCCGGATCCCGCTGCAGCTATAAGCGCACAAACGCTCACTCATCTACCCCCTGAAATTCGGTCCGTCGTATTCCCTTCATACCCGGACTTCTTACATGCCCCTGGGCTTTGCAAATATCATCCTCCCGGCAGCCGTCTGGAGCACGCTGGTCACTGCAACCTCCACCTCTGCGCCGATAAAGCGCTTACCGCTGTCAATAACCACCATCGTGCCGTCGTCCAGGTATGCTATACCCTGGCCTGCTTCCTTTCCGTCTTTGATGACATACACTGTCATCTCTTCACCTGGCAGCACTACAGGCTTAAGGGCATTAGCCAGCTCATTTATGTTCAACACCGGCACACCTCTGAGCTGGGCTACTTTATTGAGATTAAAGTCGTTCGTGACAATCTTTCCGTTTGTAGATTGGGCCAATTTCAGGAGTCTTGAATCCACATCAATGCCGTTCCCGATTTCCGAATCAAGTATCTGGATCTGGGAACCGACTTCCTTACGCATCTTGCCGAGGACATCCAGCCCCCTTCTGCCTCGGTTGCGTTTCAGAGGATCAGCTGAGTCAGCAATGTGCTGCAGTTCTTCCAGAATAAAAGTAGGGACGACAATTGTCCCGTCTATGAAGCCGCTCTTGCAGATATCCAGGATTCTGCCGTCAATTATCACACTGGTATCGAGTATCTTGGACGCGCACAGACTCTGATGTTTCTGAGATTTATCACGCTGACCGCCAACTACCCGTTCTACGGACCTGGGAACAGAAGTAAATAAGTTGAATAGATCCTCTCTCTTCTTGACAGCAAGTTGCATACCCAGATAACCCATGAACAAGGTCAATCCAATAGGCAGGTAAACACCTATGTAAGGAATCTGAGAAAATGGAAGTGTAAGCAACACCGCAATAAGAAGGAAAATGATTGCACCAAAAGCACCTGCTACAAGGTCCTGCGTAGGTACCTTCTGCAAATATGCCTCAAGTCTGGAAGTAAGCTTGCGCAGACCTCGAAAGACTACGGGAAAAACAGAAAGTCCAAAGAGCCCACCGGCTGCGACTAAAACGATAAGCACTGCAATATTTACGCCGGCTCCGATATCTGAGAGTAGAACCCCTGCAAAAAGACGATGAACAAGAAATCCAATAAATGCCCCCAGAACAAAAGAAACGCTGCTTGTCAGTTTATCTATTATCAGGCTTCTCACCTCTCTTTCTCTCATAACATTTGACAGCCCCCTGGGGGATTGGGGGCATAAGCGGTGAGACAACATTGCCTTCCAGGATTTATTATGGGAACTTGGCCCCGTCTATATCCTTACCCCATCCGAGACTCTTTAAGTATAGGTCTCGACAACGGATAGGCTGAGCCATTCTTCCCTCCTTCAATGAAACGAGAATACTTGGTTTCGGGTTCCAAAGGTGACAACGCATTATTGAAAGACTTCCGCTATGGCCTTCTCTACGTTCTCTTCATCAACACCTTCAGCAATCACCAGCTCACTAACGAGGATTTGCATCGCGTTGTCCAGCATCCGACGTTCTCCTGTGGACAAACCTTTCTCTTTGTCGCGGTAAGCAAGGTTTCTGACTACCTCTGCTACGGCAAAAACGTCGCCGGTTCTGATCTTTTCTAAGTTAGCTCTGTACCTGCGGTTCCAGTTGGATGACATTTTCGTTCTGTCACTGGCCAGGACTTCATAGACCTTCTCCACATCGTCCTTGTCTATTACACCCCTTAAGCCGACGTCTTCTGCGCTCTCAAGGGGAACCATGACTCTCATGTCTCCCATTGGAATCCTAAGTATATAGTATTTCTGTTTTTCGCCGAGAATCTCTCGTTCTTCAACTGCTTCAATAACACCTGCGCCGTGCATAGGGTAGACTACCTTATCACCAACATCAAACATAGCCATACTTCCCCCCAATCATCTCAATAGTCACCTGGCACCCCTGATCTCCGCCAAGGGAGGAAAGCGGCCCGTTATCTCCGTAACTATAAGACTCATAACCATCTGTTGCTTCTATACTCATATCTAATCAATTTTAACATTCATGGGAGTCAGGTGTCAATTGAGTCCCGTCCCCTTCCATTCTAGGGAAATACTGCAACTTCTCTTTGCAAAGACGTGTCGTTGACAATTCACGAAACCTATCGTTATAATTAAGTCATGACAAACAGCTCGACGTATTCTTCGAAAATCTTTTAGGCGGGGTGACTTATTTATGGAGCACTTAGATTGCAGTTCTTTCCAGGAAGCCGTATCTCGTTGCCTCGTCAGACACAAGAGTATCCTGGATTGCACTTCGAAATTGGATGAAGCAAGCGCTCGCGTCAACCGTGCTATTGCAAAGGCAGTAACCGCATGCGGCTGCTTGAAAATCTCTGCTTCTCGCCAGACATTCCCTTCCGACGCATCCTTCTCAGAGCTTCGCAATTTCACCACGTCACATCTTGAAGGCACTCTTTGCCCCGAGTGTCGTGACGTATTGGAAAGTGAAATCGGACGAACCCTCTTTTACGTAGCAGCTTTATGTGATCTACTTGATCTTGATATCGAAGAAGTCATGGAACAAGAACGAGAGAGACTATCAACCCTTGGAATCTTTAATCTTACGTAAGATACGACGCACAAACTGTCAGTGAGAAAGGAAAGGTCAGAAAGTTACCGTTTCATTGCAAGATCCAAAGCTTCACCTATGGTTTTTACTGATACAACCCGGAGATTCTCATAATCCGTCAAGACTCCTCGGTTGGAAGCGGGAATAATACATTGTTTGAAACCCAACTTTGCAGCTTCCGCCACCCTTGATTCTATGCGATTGACAGCTCGGACCTCTCCGGAGAGTCCCACTTCTCCAATGATCACAATATCCGGATGACATAAGGCATTTCGAAAACTCGATGCCATGGCGCAAGCAACAGCGAGATCCGTTGCCGGCTCGTTCAGTCTGGCTCCGCCTGCTACGCTGACGTAGACATCACATGATGACAACCCTAATCCGGCCCGTTTCTCGAGGACAGCAAGGATAATCGCAACCCTGTTGGAATCTACCCCTGTCGTAGTCCGTCTGGGGACACCGAAAGGAGTGCGAGTAACAAGGGCCTCAATCTCAGCAAGTATAGGACGGGTCCCTTCAACACTTGCAGTCACACAAGAGCCGCTGACCATGTGCAGCCTGCCGGACAAGAACACTTCTGACGGGTTGCTGATCTCAGAAAGGCCTGTATCCCCCATTTGGAATACCCCGATTTCATTAGTAGACCCGAATCTGTTCTTTACACACCGCAGTATCCTGAAACTATGGTGGCGCTCTCCTTCGAAGTAAAGCACAGTATCAACTATATGTTCAAGCACTTTGGGGCCTGCTATTGCCCCTTGTTTAGTCACATGTCCCACAATGCAAACTGGGATTTCAAGCTCCTTAGCCTTCCTCATGAGCCTGCCTGCACACTGGCTTACCTGCGATACGCTTCCCGGCGCGGAATTCAAGTCTTTGGTGAAAACAGTTTGAATTGAGTCAACAACAACAAGGCCGGGAGAGATGTTTTCAATCCAATGCTCAATTCGCTCCATGTCCACCTCAGGCAGAACCAGTAGATTATCAGAGTGAATTCCCAGTCTGTCTCCGCGAAGCTTGACTTGGTTCAAGGACTCTTCTCCTGAGACGTAAAGCACCTGAATTTTGCTACTGACAGCTCCGGATACTTGAAGGAGGAGTGTAGACTTGCCGATGCCGGGATCTCCTCCGATTAACACAACAGACCCGGGGACTATTCCTCCGCCCAAGACTCTGTCGAGTTCAGCGATACCGCTGGTAAGCCTGTTCGCTCCTGTGCTCTCAAGCTCAGTAATGGGACGAGGGGCGACTCCTCCTGAAACATCCCTGACGCGTCCGACAGGCCCGGAGCTGATCACTTCCTCAACAAGAGAGCTCCATTCGCCACATGACGGACATTTCCCGAGCCACCTTGGGGTCTCGTACCCGCATTCTTTGCATACATACTTCGTTTTCTCCCTGGTCATTTGGTTCCTTCCCATCCATATGTTACCGTAAGGTTCCGAGCCTGACGCATTACCCTCGAAACAGTTGAGAACAGCGCATCAGAACAGAGGCGCCATGCTTAGTCAGCCTTGCAGATGGCTTCTGCAAAATCCAAAGGTGTGACTCCGGGAGACTCAATAGATAACTCGTGGTACACTTTGGATATCAACCCTTGGATACCTGAGATATCACGGCGCGCTCCAACCAACGAATCTTCAATATCCTTGAGACGATCCTTTGGATAGAACGTGAAGTCTCCGGAAATTGATATGTCTTTGATAGTATCTCCCTGAGCAACATGAGTCACGGTTATCAGTCCACCGCAAGCCTTATAACTCCGCTCTGAGACTTGGATCCCGGATGAGATCTTGACCTTCATATAATCCTCATCACCGGCCGTCTTATCTCGCCGTCTGAACAGGAACTCATCGGACATCATTTTCTTCTCAAGCTCATGGGCTTTTTCATAAACCTCACTCTCAAGGAGGGCTTCCGGTAACCCGCCAAGCCTCTTGGCAAACTTCTCAATGAGCAGATCCTCAACTTCCCTGCGAGAAGGCTTTCTTCCGGTCTCCTTGACCACGCTGCTTACATTGTCTTCTAGAGATTTGTGGACTTTGTCACGGAACTTCTCACTGGGCACCTTGAGTATGTTAGCCATTTCCCTGGAATCAAAGTCCAAAATGATGTTACCCACAAACACCACGCACTCACCTATATCAGCCCCGCCCAACCCTGATACCTTACGACCTTCCTCTGTCACTATGTCATTTACCGGCCTAAACAACGCGTCAACCCCCAGTGCGCGATACGTCTCAGCGCACGGGTCGGCAATGAGCCGATACAAGGACGCAATCCCCCGGGGAAATTCAGGATTATCCCGCCTCAATATGAGTTGGAAAAAAATTTGATTTCTATCAAGGAGTGTAGTTCCTCCCCCGATTTCCCTGCGCATCACTGATATGCCGTTCTTTCGGCAATACTCCAAGTCTATTACCTTGTCGGTATCCTGGAAATACCCTACGCTGACGATTTTTTCAGACGGTGAGACCAGGATCAGAGCCTCGCGACCCATCCTGGCTAACACATGGAAAATAAGCATTGACATTTGCCCTTCTTGACACCCCAGGCGATACACGTTCACCGAAATCGTGCCCCCCCTTAACCTTCAATGCTTGTCCTCGAAAAAACCAACGAGAGCGTGGAATACTTCATGGGAAGACTTAAAAGTTTCTGTCATTTTTTCAAAAGGACACACGTCTGTTCCGTCCCTATTAAGAATACGTGGGGTTTTTTCATCAGCAACCAGCTTTATGTGGGCTACCCGGAGCTCCTCCACTGCAGCATCAGAGACTAAAGGAGTATAAACCGCAACTGCCCCTGAGTAGATGCATAACATGGCGGAGGCCCGCCCCATCACACGATCGCCGATGACAGCTCCGCGGAGCTTCTCCCCGAGATCCATGACTGCCTGCACAAATGGACGGACACCTCGATCCTGTGCCTGTATCAGGACTTTCCCTTCTTTGATTGCTACAAGTCCCATCCCGTTTTCGCTTATGATCTTTCGTGTCAGCTCAATGTCGTGCTCTATCTGGTGTTTGCTCATATCTACGACCGCCCCTACAGCATAAAGCCTTGAAGTACTATTTATCAGATTCTTCAAGAATCCCTCAATTCCTCTTAGCCAAAAGGGTGAAGCGGATCCTGAAAACACGGCCGGCACCTTGCCTGGGCTGTTATCTCCGCTTCTAGGTATGAGTTCGTTAGTTTTCGCTGGTTTTCCCAGGTCTTGGGTGGCCGGTGATTGCAACGAGGGGT